>NZ_DDCG01000007.1:0-45390 GCF_002335235.1 Methylophaga sp. UBA2012
ATAAATTCGGTACTGCCACCGCCGATGTCCATCACTAAACGGCGGCTGTCATCAAAGCCCAACGAGTGAGCCACGCCCAGATAAATCAGTCGGGCTTCTTCTTCACCGGTGATAATTTCAATCGGATGACCCAAGGCAAGCCGGGCCTGACGCAGAAAACGCCGTGAATTATGTGCAATACGAAGCGTATTGGTGCCAACGACCCTGACGCTGCCATAAGGTAAATCTTTTATGCGCTCACCAAACCGCTCCAGACAAGCGATAGCGCGTTCCTGAGCTTCCAGTGAGAGGTAGTGATGTTTATCCAGTCCAGCCCTGAGCTGTACCATTTCCCGAAGTCTGTCGACCACTTGAAAATGGCCATCACGCATTCGGGCGATGATCATGTGAAAGCTGTTAGAGCCGAGGTCCACCGCCGCCAGCACATCATGATTTGTTTCTTCCATAGCACCTGTCAGTTCGTTTTTCGGTTTATTCTGCACTAGCTGGTTGCTGGTGAACAATGTTAAATCATCTTTTCCATAAAAAAAGCCTGGTCTCAAACGCAACCAGGCCCTTTTTAGTCGTGACGAAAATCCTCTTTTTTTATTCAATAAGTTGACCTTTAATCACTTGTTCGGCTTTTTCGATACTCAAATGGCGCACATCTTTACCTTCCACCAGATAAATAATGTGTTCACAGATATTATTAGCATGATCACCAATACGTTCCAATGAACGCGCAGACCACATCATATCAATCACGCGAGTAACGGCTCGGGTATCTTCCATCATATAGGTCATTAGCTGACGTAAAATCGCCTCATATTCGGCATCGACTTCACGGTCTTCTTTTGCCACGCGTAAAGCCATATCCACATCAAATCGCGCAAAAGCATCCAATGCATCGCGTAACATGCCACGCACATGATTACCCATGGCCTGCAGCTCACGGTAATTATGCTTGGGACGATCTTTTTCAGACAGATTCAGTGCCATTCTTGCAATACGCACAGACTCATCACCAATGCGTTCCAAATCGGTGATGGTTTTTAATATGCCGGACACAAGGCGTAAATCCCCTGCCGTTGGCTGGCGAAGCGCAATAATCTGAATACATTCCTCATCGATACTGACTTCTAATGAATTTACCTCATCGTCGTAAGCAATCACTTCACGAGCAATATCGGCATCACCTTTAATCAGGGCTTCCATCGCGTTATGAACTTGCTGCTCGACTAAACCACCCATCGCTAAAACACGAGAACGGATATCCTGTAATTCATTCTCAAATTGTTGCGAAATATGTTGGGAAGTAGTTGTAACCATATGCGTCTCTCCTCAGCCCGGATTAACCGTAACGGCCGGTAATATAATCTTCTGTTTGTTTTTTACTTGGGTTGGTAAAGAGTTCATCAGTGGCACCAAACTCTATTAATTCGCCCATATACATAAATGCAGTGTAATCAGATACCCGCGCCGCTTGCTGCATATTATGAGTCACGATAACAATCGTATACTTTTCTTTCAGTTCGTAAATCAACTCTTCAATTTTTAATGTAGAGAGTGGATCCAGAGCCGAGGCCGGTTCATCAAGCAGCAAGACTTCGGGTTCGATAGCAATAGCACGGGCTATCACTAGACGTTGCTGCTGACCACCTGACATACCCATCGCTGACTCGTGAAGACGATCTTTGACTTCATCCCATAAGGCGGCGCCTTTTAATGATTTTTCGACCACTTTATCCAAAGTAGAACGATCATTGACACCTTGCAGACGCAGACCATACGCCACGTTTTCATAGATAGACTTAGGAAATGGATTGGGTTTTTGAAATACCATTCCGACCTGACGGCGTAAATCCGCCACATTCACTGAGGGTGAATTAATTTCCATCTTATCAAGCAATAATTGACCTTCCATCCTGACAGAGTCAATCAGATCGTTCATTCGGTTAAAACAGCGTAATAACGTTGATTTACCACAACCACTGGGGCCGATAAACGCGGTCACTCGATTTTTTGGAATCTGCATATTGATATTGTGCAGAGCCTGTTTATCACCATAAAACAGGTTAAAGTCTTTGACTTGCAGGCACAGCGTTTCATTATCCAGGTTCACACGAGGCCCTCTTTGCATCGACTCAATATCAATGCCTCGCGATACATTTTTCTGTTCTTTGACTGCTTCCATCGTTTAACTCTCACTTGCTTTATAAGTTTCTCGCAGACGATTACGAATACCAATCGCTGCCAGGTTCAGCACAACAATAATCAATACCAATAAAAATGCCGTGGCATAGACCAGCGGTCTGGCGGCTTCAACGTTCGGGCTTTGGAAACCCACATCATAGATATGGAAACCCAGGTGCATAAATTGACGATCCAAATGCAGGTATGGCGCAATATTATCAATCGCTAGTGACGGTGCCAGTTTCACCACCCCAACCATCATCAGCGGCGCCACCTCACCTGCCGCCCTGGCGACAGCCAGAATCAAGCCCGTCATCATCGCCGGTGCGGCCATTGGCAATACTGTTCGCCACAAGGTTTCTGCTTTTGTCGCCCCAAGCGCCAGACTACCTTCACGAATCGCTCTCGGAATACGCGACAAGCCCTCTTCCGTTGCGACAATGACCACCGGCACAGTCAAAATCGCTAAGGTTAACGAGGCCCATAATAAACCTGGTGAACCAAAGGTAGGGGCTGGTAGTTTGGCCTGGAAGAAAATCTCATCCACGCTACCACCGATGAAATAAACAAAAAAACCAAGACCAAATACACCATAGACGATTGATGGCACACCAGCCAGATTATTGACCGCGATACGAATCAATCGAACCACAGCACCTTGTTTGGCATATTCCTTTAGATAAACAGCTGCAATTACCCCAAACGGCGTGACCAGTACAGACATGATCATCACCATCATGACTGTACCGAAAATCGCCGGGAAAATACCACCTTCCGTGTTTGCTTCACGCGGCTCGCCTGACACAAACTCCCAGGCATTGTGGAAATACTGGCCCAGCTTCTGTAGCGTAGTCATCGCATTCGGTTTATATGCCTGAACGATTTTTGCCATTGGTATTTCGGCTTCACGTCCATCAGAAATCTTGACGGTGATTTGATCGCGATTCAGCTCTGAATATAATTCATCTAACTCTTCACGAATTTTTGCATAACGTGTATTGAGTTGCTTACGTTCCTCTTCAATTTCCAGATACGGTGTCGTGCCTTTTTCAACCTTATCGAGCTCTAATCGACGCTCTTCAATTCGCAGCTCTTCAAGACCATGATTGATCTTGCCAATATCCGACTTTTCGATATCTTTTATCTTGTTATACAAAGCATTACTTCGGGCTAATCGTTGCTGAAATGCATCCCAGGCCTGTTCACCCTCAGCGATAACTTCACCCTGCTGTTTAACATTGACCAGATAACCATAAAAGTTGCCCCATTCACGTCGCTCTATTGATATCAGGCCGTCAGGTTTTTGTGTATCTTCAATCCAGGGATCGTTAATCCAACGAAAATCGAGACCAAAAAAGTCACGATTGCCTATCTTTAATAAGGTTCGATTGGCTGTTTCCTGGCCTTCGGGTAAATGCACACCTGATAAAGCCAAACGAGCGGCAGGCACCGTTTCATGATCCACGCGTTCACCCACCAGCATGATTTTTTCTTCGCCGGGTTCGGCATAGGTCAGCTCAACGATATCAGCAGGCCAGAAATGGCTCAGGCCTCTCACGGCGATCAAACCAATCAAGCCGATGACCATCACCAGACTGATACTGACCGCGCCGGCATTTAACCAAACCCAAGGTTTACCGCTATCAAACCAGATTTTCATTGAAGAACGTTGTTTCATTCTATATTCCTAACTACAGCGAGCTGTATTTATTACGTAAGCGCTGGCGCACAATTTCAGCAACGGTATTCAACACAAATGTCGCTAAGAACAATACCAATGCCGCCAGGAACAATACGCGATAATGCGAACTAGCCACTTCAGCCTCTGGCATCTCTACAGCGATATTCGCGGATAACGCTCTGAAGCCTTCAAAGATATTGAAGTCCATAATCGGTGTATTACCTGTCGCCATCAATACAATCATCGTCTCACCGACAGCACGGCCTAAACCAATCATCACCGCAGAGAAGATACCTGGACTCGCCGTCAGCAACACCACTCGCGTCATGGTTTGCCATGGGGTTGCACCTAAAGCTAATGAACCTATCGTCAAATGTTTCGGCACACCAAAAATCGCATCTTCGGTAATAGAGAAAATTGTCGGAATCACCGCAAAACCCATGACCAGTCCGACTACCAGCGAATTACGCTGGTCATAGTTAATACCGACATCATTTAAAAATTGCGGCATATTGCCATCAAACAGCCACAATTCAATCGCACCACTGGTCGCCATCGAGACATAACCGACTAACAACACAATTGGAATCAACACTGCTGGCTCCCAGCCATCAGGAATGCGTTCGCGCCAGGCTTTAGGTAATTTTGTCCAGCCCCAGGCAGTCAAAATAATCATCACCGGCAACATAAACAGTAATGTGAACACACCAGGCAAATGGTCTTCGACTAATGGTGCTAACCATAAACCCGCGAGGAAACCTAAAATAACCGTTGGCAAAGCCTCCATAATTTCGATGGTCGGTTTCACAAAGCTACGCATTCTAGGCGACATAAAATAGGCGGTAAAAATTGCGCCCATAATCGCCAGAGGAACAGCTACCAACATCGCGTAGAAGGCCGCTTTGATGGTGCCGAAAGTCAATGGCGTTAAACTAAATTTAGGTTCAAAATCATTACTGGCTGATGATGACTGCCAAATATATTCAGGCTTATCACGGCTCTCATACCAGACCTTTTCCCATAAGGAATGCCAAGAGATGTCAGGGTGTTCGTTATGGATATCCAGTAACTTCACATCGCCATTATCAGTCATGCTGATAAGACCATTTGCCCTTGGTGAGAGGCCAATAACCGCTTCACTGTCGACATATGGTTCAACCAATAATGTCCGGTGAGCGGTGGTGTGATAAATCCCCAAATGTCCGGTTTTATCCAGCGTTAAAAAGCCTTTACGGGCTTGCTCTGGTGCAATGGCAATGATCGGACTGCTCTGAGCATCAAAACTACGCACATTATGTAAGGTGTAGTTATTGTCCTTGTCTCTGACCGGAAACCATTGATCAATCTGACCGTCGCTGCGTCCCACCAGAATAGAAATACCGCCTGTCAGAAATTCAAAGCTCGTAATATCCACGCCTGTGGGTACCGCTTTGATTTTCTGAATTAAACGCGGTTTATCTAGCTGCTGAACATCGTAGTAATAAATAAAGCCCTTATCATCGGCCAGATAAAGCTCACGTTGATCAACATCCAGTTTGACCTGAGTCAGATCACTGACATCCGTTAAGGGGATCTCATGCTTTTCTTCGTTGATGGTAAATTGGGTGTCATCAAGGAAATCCACTTCTTTCTCAAAGCGTTTCAGTATTAGACGCTTATCCTCGGTGTAAGCAATGAATGTTGTTTTATCTTCATAACTCTGAACTGAAAGCAGGCTGATTGACTTGCCTTGATCATCAATCACAACATGCTTTTCACCTAATGGATAAGTGACTTCTGGCACGATAACGCGTTGTGTTCCCGTTGGATAAGTCACTTTGTATTTTTCTTTAATGACTAATGCGCTGCCATCATTAAAACCATAACTAAATACACCTGTCGTTGCGGCACCAGCACTGACAGTGCTGATGGTTTTCCCCGCCAATGGCAGTGAGGTTTCGGTCATCGTTTTGCCGGTTTTGGCATCAAAAAAACGTACCATGCCGCTAGCTTCGACAGCCATGGCCACCGTGTTGTATTCATTCAGGGATAAAAAGGCAGGTTGTTTAAAATCGCTGTGATATGTCGCTTCTGTCTTCAGACTTGCCCCTTGAAATAAGGGCATCACCACATAGAGCAGATAAAAGAAAATCAGCACAATAGCCAGGATGACTGAAATACCACCGACTGCCACACCATATTTGGCAATACGATCTTTCACCTCACGCCATGCACGTCTGCGATTTGCTACTTTGGAACCTGGCGCAGGTAATACACTATCTTCGACTGTTTGTTCTTGCATCTAGCAATACCACTTCATTTATTTTTCAGCTTTATTTATTGCTAAACATACTGACTTAGAGTGTTTTTAGCGATAAATTTAGAAAAAACGCCCCGTAAAAACGAGGCGTCTTCCCGATCATGACAAATGCTGTTTTATTGCAGCTTTTGCAGTTCTTTTTCTACAACTGAGTCTGGTAGTGGAATATAACCATCTTTTACTACCACTTTCTGACCCACTTTTGACAGGATCATTTTAATGAATTCACGGTCAATTGGCGCTAATGGTTTGTTAGGCGCTTTGTTGATGTAAACGTACAAGTAACGTGAAAGCGGGTAAGAACCATTCGCTGCATTATCTAATGTTGCAGGAATCATTTTACCGCCCTCTTCTTTAGCTAAAGCAAGTGCTTTAACACCAGACGTTTTATAACCGATACCTGAGTAACCAATACCGTTAAGCGATTTTGTAACACCTTGAACCACTGATGCTGAACCAGGTTGCTCATTTACGCTGTTTTTGTAGTCACCTTTACATAAAGCGTGATCTTTAAAGTAACCATAAGTACCGGAAACAGAGTTACGACCGTAAAGTTGGATGTTACCTAAATCCTGACCTAGCTGTTTCCAGTTAGTAATGTCTTCTGGGTAACCACAGGTGCGGGTTGCAGAGAAAATCGCATCCACTTGAGGAATAGTCAGACCATCAATTGGGTTGTCTTTGTGCACATAGACAGCCAAAGCATCGATAGCGACACGAATGGGTGTGGCTTTGTAGCCATATTTTGCTTCAAATGCCGCGTCTTCTTTATCTTTCATTTTGCGGCTCATTGGACCAAAGTTAGAAGTACCTTCAGTCAATGCAGGTGGCGCAGTTGAAGAACCTGCAGCCTGAATTTGAATACTCACATTTGGATATTCACGTTTGAACTCTTCAGCCCACATTGTCATCAAGTTAGCTAATGTGTCTGAACCAACACTCGATAAGCTACCTGAAATACCGCTCACTTTTTCGTAGTCAGGTAAAGCAGGATCAATATCACCAGCGAATGTCAGCGGCGAGAAAGCCATCGTCATTGCAGCACCTAGCAGAGCAAGGTTTTTCTTGAACATAGTGTTCAACTCCCAAAAATTAAAAGAAAAAAGCAACGTTATTAACGTAAGCGCTAGGTAGTATGAGTTTAGCGTGTGACAAGCATATGAAAAATATATGACAAAGAGATGACAGAGGCATTTTTTCTTTGTTTAACGGGCATTTATACCGGGATTTTCTCCACTGCTGCTGTCTCAGGAAAGCAACATTTAAAACTGCTACCTTTGCCTAACTCGCTAGTGATAATCAGTCTTGCGCCATGTCTTTGCAGCACGTGTTTAACGATCGCTAAGCCCAGCCCTGTGCCGCCAGCATCACTACTACGACCTTTATCAACACGGTAGAAACGTTCCGTCAGCCGATCTAAGTGATGAGCCGCTATACCTTCCCCTTCATCCGTTACTTCAATGCAGACGCCATCATCTGTTTCGCGCCAGCTGAGTGTGACCTTGCAACCCGCAGGAGTATATTTCACCGCATTAAAGACCAGATTAGATATTGCACTTCGTACTTCACCCAAATCACAAATCAACCATTTATCTGTTTCCAGATGGAGACTGAACTGATGCTCATGGTAGTGCTCCAATGCCTTGGCATCCTCAATGATGGAATGCAGCAACTTGTCCACATCAGTAGGAATACGACGTAATGATTTTTCTCCAGTCTCCAACTGAGATAAGACCAATAAATCCTTAATCATCAAATGCATACGTTCACTTTGCTGACGCATTGCTGGCAGAGCCATTTTCCACTGTTCCGGATCGGTCTCTTCGGTAAACGCTTCCAGATAACCTCGTAAAACGGTTAGAGGTGTTTTTAGTTCATGCGAAACATTAGCAACAAAGTCACGACGCATACGCTGAAGTTTGATGGTCTGGGTAATATCACGGGCAATCAATAAGCGGCCCGAGCCCATGTAGTTCACCAGCTTGACTTCCAGCTGCACATCTTCATTCAGCGGTGATTTGACCGTCGTCGTGCCGCCGAGGTGGATATGATTTTCCAGTAAGTGCTGAAAAGCAGGTTCACGAATGAGATTATTGATCCTGACATTGTTATCCCGGGGCCAGCGTACGCCTAATAACTCTCGAGCGGCCTGATTTGCCCAATCCACTTCACCAAACTCACCCAAGACAACGATGCCATCCGGTAAGGCGGCTGTTGCTGATTGAAAGCGTTTAAGGTATCCGGTTAGTTTTCTTTTCCGATTACTATTTTGTTGACGCATCTGCTCAATCTGACGACAGACATCATCAATGACCCCTTCTGCACTGGGCGAGCGACGTTTTTTGGGTTTTTGTAACCAATACCAGAGTTTGTACCAGTTATGCTGAAGCCACAAAGCATAGGCCAAAGTGGCAACAAACATAAACGCCATCATTTGACCAAATAACAGCCCGACAAAACCTGCCAGACTGACTAGTGTCAGTAGCCGCCAATTATCCCATTGCATATTTCAGTTCGCTTAATCGACTGAAAAACGGTATCCAACACCTCGAACGGTCTGGATAAATTGATCATGGCCTGTTGGCTCAAGTGCTTTGCGCAAACGACGTATATGGACATCGACGGTACGTTCTTCAATGTACACGGTATCGCCCCAGACATAATCCAGTAACTGTGAGCGACCATATGCGCGTTCAGGATTTTTCATGAAAAAGTGTAATAAGCGAAACTCGGTAGGCCCTAATTCAACACGCACATCATCAACAGTGACACGATGACTTTTTGTATCCAGCACTAAATTGCCAAACTGGAGTTTCTGAGCATCTTCATTTTCGGGCGGCTGGCAGCGACGTAATACCGCTTTAATACGAGCGATAAGCTCGGGTGGTGAAAAAGGTTTATTGACGTAATCATCAGCCCCAACAGCAAGACCTTTGACCATGTCTTCGCTTTCACCTTTGGCAGTAAGCATGATGACGGGAATATTGGCCAAAAACTCGTTAGCACGCAGACGACGAATAAACTCAATGCCATCAATGCCAGGTAACATCCAGTCGAGTAAAATCATATCGGGTTGGTTATTTTTTAATAAGTCCAAACCAGATTCTGCATCACCAACCGACTCGCAAGTCAGACCGGCCTGTTTCAGGGTGAACGTCAACATATCCCTGATGGCGACATCATCTTCAACCACTAATACGCTTGTAGCCATAAATTCATCCCAGTATTTCTTCAATCATAGTCCGAGTATCTTACCTCTGAATTATGACAATTTCGTAACAACCGTGTTTTTATTACCATTGCAGGCTACTTTATAGACTATCTGAAAAATATAAAGCCACAATTTCCGCTGGAAAATGTGGCTTTATGACAGTTTTATGTCAAAACACATGCCGTTGTTTTAACTCATAATTCCCTTAATCATGTAAAACAATGACGCGGCTAATACTGCGGCAGCAGGGACAGTGATTAACCAGGCTGTAACAATTTTTTTAACAATATCGCGTTTGACGTAAAGACTTTTCTTTTCTTTCTTCAATACTTTTTTGGCTTTTTTGAGCGTGTCTTTTTCACGGTCAATTGAGCTATATAACTGAGTGATGCGCTGGTAATCAGCCGCTGATTTTTGTTTTTTATCGAGCAACATATTCAGCTCACTGCGTAATGCGCTTAATAAACGTTTTTCTTCCTGAATTTCTTGTTTATCTCGCTCAATTTCTTGCTTGAGGCTACTCGACTTATCCATCCATTCACGCAAGAAACCAACACCAAAAACACCGCCAATAGCAATATGCGTTGAGCTGACAGGCAAACCTAACTGGCTGGCGATAATGACCGTGATAGCGGCTGCCATCGCAATCGAAAATGCACGCATTTGATCCAGTTCAGTAATTTCACCACCCACGGTGCGAATCAAACGGGGACCATATAGGCCAAGTCCAAGCGCAATACCAAAGGCACCGACAGCCATTACCCAGAAGGGTATGCCCGCTTTGGCATTGATACCGCCAGTCATCACAGCATCATGGATCGCTGCCAACGGCCCGATTGCATTAGCCACATCATTCGCCCCATGAGCAAAACTCAATAAAGCCGCAGCAAAAATTAATGGGATGGTAAACAGAATATTGATGCTTTCACGATCGTTTTTCAGCTTGGGCAAACGACGGCGCAATGAGGCTTTGACTAAAAAGAAGGAAATAAAAGCGACGATCAAACCAATAGTTGATGCTTGCAACATGCTTGGTTTATCAACGATGTCGACGGTGAACAACCAGTCATTGACCAAGGTTAAGAACTTCGGCCAGATGTGTTTCAGGCCTTTTAAGACCAGATAAGTCACAAAAGCCCATGCCATGATCGATACATACACCGGTACCCATTTCAGCGAGGCGGCTATTTTGTTTTCCTGAAAGATGATGGTTTTTTTGATGGCAAACAAGAAAGCGGCGGCCACCACACCACCAATCACTGGAGAAATTACCCATGAGCCCACTATGGCGCCCATCGTTCCCCAGTTCACAATATTAAAACCTGCTGCGGCAATACCTGCTCCCATCACACCACCGACAATAGAATGCGTGGTTGAAACAGGTGCGCGAGCAAATGTCGCCATATTTAACCAGAGAGCAGCCGCTAGTAATGCGGCCATCATTGCCCAAATGAAAGTATCACTCTCCTGACCAAAGGCATTGATATCGATGATGCCATTTTTAATCGTGGAAACCACATCGCCACCAGCAATAATGGCGCCGCTGGCCTCAAAGATCATCGCGATGACAATGGCACCAGTCATTGTCAAAGCTTTGGATCCCACCGCAGGCCCGACATTGTTGGCAACATCATTAGCACCGATATTCATTGCCATATATGCGCCAAAGACAGTGGCTATTGCCAGAAAGAGATTATTGGGAACGCCGCCACTGGTAACAAAGCTGTAGCCGAGCACGGCCACCATAAAAAAAAGGGCCATGCCGATTCTGGTTAGTTCAGCATGACTCTTCTTGTAGGCTTGTTTTTCAATTTTATGGATGTCTTTTATTTCCACGATGATTCCGTTAATAACTACCCAAAACGGCGCAATTATTACAGCAATGTGACATGAGGCATACCCCAGACAAGACCGATGTAACTATTGCCTGCTATGATTGTCTTGTTATACAACCTTCTGACAAGCATTTGAGACTGATGAAAAAATTTTTATTTTTTATATTACTGCTAACCGTTTTTAATGCACATGCGCGCAGCAGCCTGTTTGATGGTTTAGGTCTGGGCAGTGATGAAGAGGTCCCACCACTTGTCGAAGACGCTTTTCAATTCAGCGCAGAAGTCAATGATGCCAACAGCATTCTGGCACATTGGAAAGTACTCGATGGTAACTACCTGTACCAGAATAAAATTCAGTTTGAAGTGGTTGGTAATGACAACGTTAAGTTAGGCCAGATATCGCTACCCGCAGGCGAAAACAAGCAAGATGAAACCTTTGGTTTAGTGCAGGTTTATCATCATGATTTATCACTGATCATTCCCATTGAGCGCCCTGAAGGTCCAAGCACATTTACTCTCAAAGCACGCTTTCAGGGATGTTCAGAAAAATTTGGTATTTGTTATCCGCCTTCTGAGCAACAAGTTGATCTGGCTTTACCAGCCCTCAGCCAGGCCCCGCAACAAAAAGCGGATGACGCCAAACCCATTGCTAATCAACTCACCGAACAAGACCGTATCGCTCAGAAACTGGAACAGGAAAACCTAGGCCAAATCATTCTCGGCTTTATTGGATTGGGCCTGTTACTGGCATTTACCCCCTGTATCTTCCCGATGATTCCTATTTTATCCAGCATTATTGTCGGCGAAGGAGAACACATCACTACCCGCCGTGCTTTCACCTTGTCGCTTGTCTATGTTTTGGCGATGTCAGTGACATATACCATTGCCGGAGTGATCACGGGATTACTCGGTGAAAATTTACAAGCGATGTTTCAAAATCCATGGATAATCAGTGCATTCAGTGCCTTATTCGTTATTCTCGCTTTATCCATGTTCGGCTTATACGAGTTGCAACTGCCCCACGCCGTTCAACACCGCCTACATCAACTCAGTCACAAGCAGCAGGGTGGCAAACTGATGGGAGTAGCGATGATGGGTTTACTGTCAGGCTTGATTGTTGGCCCTTGTCTGGCGCCACCGCTGGCGGGTACCTTAATTTTTATCGGCCAACATGCCGATCCCGTATTAGGCGGACTCGCTTTATTTGCGCTGAGTATAGGGATGGGTATACCTCTGCTTATCATTGGTACATCGGCTGGCAAACTGCTTCCTAAAGCCGGCAACTGGATGATGTTTATTAAATCGGTGTTTGGCGTGCTGCTATTAGGTCTGGCCATCTGGATGTTGGAACGCATCATCCCCGGTTGGCTGACGTTGATTCTTTGGGGCGGCTTATTAATTGTGACCGCCGTCTACCTTGGCGCATTTAATCATCTTGATATTGATGCCACGGATCTCAATAAACTTAGTAAAGGTGTCGGTTTAATACTCTTTATATACGGCGCAATGTTGATGATTGGTGGTGCGAGTGGCAGCCAAAATGTCTGGCAACCGCTTAAGGCGATGTCACTAAGCTCTGACAAGTCACCGGTGTCACAACACCTTACTTTTTCACGTATAAGCGATCTGAACGAACTGAATCGTCGACTGGCCAGCACAACACAACCGGTGATGCTGGATTTTTATGCCGACTGGTGTACCGAATGTAAAACGATGGAAAACACAACGTTTCAGGATCCTGAAGTCATTGCCGCAATGAAAAATTACACCTTGCTGCAACTGGATATGACGGAAAATACGCAAGTCCATCAGGATATGCTGAAATCACTGCGGGTATTTGGCCCTCCGACCATGTTGTTTTTCGATAAAACAGGCAAAGAACTAAAGCAACACCGGCTGGTTGGGTTTGTAAAAACCGATACCTTCTTAGATCACATTAAGCAGATTCAGCGCCAATAACAGAAAACTCCAGAAACCAGACTTTTCGGCGAAAATAGCAACAAAAAGCCGCTTTTTATTTCGATAAACTGGACATCATCAGTTTGCTGGTGCACAATTCCGCCTATTATCTTTGACCCGTAATTGAAGGATCGCAATGGCGAATATTGTTGTGCTTAACGGCCCCAATCTCAATCTGCTTGGGACACGCGAGCCTGAACATTATGGTGCTGACACGCTGGACGATGTTCAACAACGCCTGGATGCAATCGCAACAGATGCCTCACACCAACTCGATTTTTTTCAAACCAATGCAGAGCATCAATTAATTGAAAAAATTCATGCTGTCAGAGGTAAGGCTGATTTCATCATTATTAATCCGGCTGCCTTCACACACACCAGTGTGGCATTACGAGATGCTTTATCCGCGGTCAAAATTCCTTTCATCGAAGTACATATTTCTAATATTCACGCACGCGAAACATTCCGCCATCACTCCTTCCTGTCAGATATTGCAGTAGGCGTGATTTGTGGACTTGGCACCCAAGGCTACGAATTAGCTTTGGCATCTGCCATCAGACAACTCAACCCATAACGACTAAATATAAGGTTTTAGCATGGACATTCGTAAAATAAAAAAACTGATTGATTTGATCCAAGAATCTGACGTATCTGAAATTGAAATTTCAGAAGGTGAAGAATCAGTACGTATCAGTCGTAATCACCATTCTGCGGCTGTTTCTTACAGCGCTCCAGCACCTGCTCATTATGCTGCTCCAGCGGCAGCCCCTGTGCCAGCACCCGCAGTAGAAACAGCCAAAACGGTCAATGAAGCCAATGCTGTCCGCTCACCAATGGTGGGGACTTTCTATCGTTCATCATCACCTGAAGCCGCGCCATTTGTTGAAGTTGGCCAATCCGTATCTGCTGGTGATGTCATTTGTATCATCGAAGCGATGAAAATGTTCAACCAAATCGAAGCTGACCGTAGCGGAACAGTTAAAGCTATTCTGGTTGAAAACGGTGACCCTGTTGAATTTGACGAGCCGCTAGTCATTATCGAATAACAGTCACGCTGGCTATCTCAGCATAGCCATTGCTCACCCTGAATTGTGGATTAAAACCAAATTATGATCGATAAAATTGTTATTGCTAACCGAGGCGAGATTGCCTTGCGTATCTTGCGGGCATGTTGGGAACTAGGCATCAAAACGGTTGCTGTTCACTCAACCGTAGACCGTGACTTAAAACACGTTTTGCTAGCTGATGAGACTGTTTGTATTGGCCCTGCCCCCTCTAGTGAAAGTTATCTCAACATCCCTGCACTTATCAGTGCTGCTGAAATTACAGATGCCACAGCAATTCACCCCGGTTATGGCTTTTTATCTGAAAATGCTGACTTTGCAGAACGTGTAGAAGAAAGTGGCTTTATTTTCATCGGTCCACGTGCTGATACCATCCGTCTGATGGGTGATAAGGTATCGGCAATTAAAGCGATGAAAGAAGCTGGTGTACCTTGTGTACCAGGCTCTGACGGCCCATTAGGTAATGATGATGAAACCAATTTACGTCTGGCACGTGAAATCGGCTATCCGATCATTATTAAAGCCGCCGGTGGTGGTGGTGGTCGTGGTATGCGCGAAGTTCACAGTGAAGCACACTTGCTGAACGCTATTGCCTTAACACGTAGTGAAGCAAAAGCAGCATTTGGTAATGGCATGGTTTATATGGAGAAATTCCTGGAAAATCCTCGCCATATTGAATTCCAGGTACTCGCCGATCAGCATGGCAATGCTATTCACTTAGGTGAACGCGACTGCTCTATGCAGCGTCGCCATCAAAAAGTTGTTGAGGAAGCTCCTGCTCCAGGCATCACCCCAGAAATGCGTGATCGTATGGGTAAAATCTGTGCGGAAGCTTGTGTGCGCATTGGTTACCGTGGTGCTGGTACCTTTGAGTTTCTCTATCAGGATGGTGAATTCTATTTCATCGAGATGAATACCCGTATTCAGGTAGAGCATCCGGTTACTGAACGTGTAACTGATGTTGATCTGCTGGTGCAACAAATACGCATCGCGGCTGGTGAACCACTATCTATTAAACAAGAAGATATTGTCATGCGTGGACATGCCATTGAATGCCGTATCAATGCTGAAGACCCTCGCACGTTTATGCCAAGCCCAGGACAAATTACGTCTTATCATGCACCAGGCGGTGCCGGTATCCGTATGGATTCTCACATTTATAGTGGCTACCGTGTACCACCAAACTATGATTCTCTGATCGGCAAACTGATTGCTTACGGTAAAACACGTGATATCGCGATTGCCCGTATGCAAACGGCCTTAAAAGAAATTGGTATTGAAGGCATTAAAACTAACGTTGAGCTGCAACGTGACATCATGGACGACACTCACTTCCAAACGGGTGGCACCAATATTCATTACCTTGAAAAGAAACTGGGCATGTAATCAACCATGGCCTGGATTCAATTTATTTGTAACACCACATCAGACAAGGCAGATGCCTTGTCTGATGCGTTTTCTGAGTGCGGTGCAGCGGCTGTCACCTTTGAAGATGATGCCGATCAGCCTATTTACGAACCCGATCTGGGTACCACACCTTTGTGGACGGCAACACGTGTTGTTGCCTTATTTGATGCGGAAACCAATCCTGATGATGTCGGCAAGATGTTATCAACGCTGGTAAACGATATACCGCCATATCGCGTTGAAGCCGTTGAAGATAAAGACTGGGAAAGGGAATGGATGGATAACTTTCATCCTATCCAGTTTGGCGAGCGTTTATGGATATGTCCCAGCTGGCATACACCACCAGCACCTGATGCGGTCAATATTATGCTCGATCCCGGTCTGGCATTCGGTACCGGTACCCACCCCACCACAGCCTTATGTCTGAACTGGTTAGACCAGGCAGATCTCAAAGGTAAATACGTGATTGATTATGGCTGCGGTAGTGGTATTTTGGCGATTGCTGCCGCCTTGCTGGGGGCTGAACGTGTTATTGGTGTCGACACCGATCCACAGGCACTTGAAGCGACACGTGCCAATGCTGAACGTAATGGCGTCGAGATCGAAGCCTATTTGCCCGGTGACTGTCCGGATGAACCATGTGACCTATTATTGGCGAATATTCTGGCCGGCCCACTTCAAACCCTTGCGCCACGTTTTGCCAATCTGACCAAACCCAGTGCGGAGCTGGTGTTGTCAGGCATATTAGAGGTACAGGCTCAGGAAGTATCGGATAGCTATGCTGCATGGTTTGATATGCAAGCGCCTACCATCAAGGAAGATTGGACTCGATTAAACGGCACCCGTCATGCAAGGTAACACCCTCAGTATCGGGCCATACCGTTTGCCGAATAATTTATTTCTGGCGCCGATGGCAGGAGTGACGGATCGCCCATTCCGCCAGCTTTGTCGTCGACTTGGTGCGGGAATGGCCGTATCAGAAATGATTACCGCAAACAAAGCATTGTGGGCCAGCAAAAAATCTTTATTACGTGCCAACCATGCAGGTGAGCCGGAACCACGTAGTGTACAGATTGCTGGTGCCGATCCCAAAATGATGGCTGAAGCAGCAAAACATAATGTCGATCAAGGTGCCCATATCATTGATATCAATATGGGTTGCCCTGCAAAAAAAGTCTGTAATGTGATGGCGGGTTCTGCTCTATTGCAGGATGAATCATTAGTGGCCAGTATTCTTGAATCGGTGGTGAATGCTGTCGATGTGCCTGTCACCCTGAAAATACGTACCGGTTGGGATAGAGATAACCGTAATGGCTTAACCATTGCCCGTATTGCCGAACAATCTGGCATACAAGCGTTAGCGATTCATGGCAGAACAAGAGCGGATGCCTATAAAGGCGAAGCCGAATACGACACCATTGCAGAAATAAAAGCGGCTATTTCATCCATGCCAATTATTGCTAATGGCGATATAGATTCACCGTTAAAAGCAGCTGAAGTACTTAATAAAACCGGCGTTGATGGCTTAATGATCGGGCGTGCTGCCCAGGGTAACCCATGGATTTTTAGACAAATTATCCATTACCTTGAGCATGACAAACTGTTATCATCTCCTTCTGTTGCTGAAATTCGTCAAATCTTGATTGAACACCTGGAAAACCTGTACGATTTTTATGGTGATTTTTCTGGTGTCCGAATGGCGCGAAAACATATTGCCTGGTATAGCAAAGGCCTACGAAATGGTAATGCCTTCCGTCAGGAAATGAATTTGCTCGAATCACCGCAACAACAGGTAGACTTTACACGTCAGTTTTTTGATCAACTACAAGAACAACAGGATATTCAAGCCGCATGACTCAACCGCTAGCCAAAGATTCAACTACATGCGCAGAGCTAGCTGTCGCCGCTGAGCAAACAGCGGCACCATTGAATGTGTGTGTGACGCGTGCACTGGCTGATTACTTCGAACAACTGGAAGGTCATCCTGCAGCCAACTTGTATGAAATGTTAATGACGGAAGTCGAAGTTCCCCTGCTCAAAGCCACCCTGGAACATACCAACGGCAACCAAAGTCGTGCAGCTGAAATTCTCGGTATTAACCGTGGAACATTACGTAAAAAGCTTAAGCAATACGGCTTATAAATCGAATTTTTTATCTCCTGGAAGTGATTTTCAATGAATCAAATCAAACGTGCTCTATTGAGCGTATCAGACAAAACTGGTGTGCTTGAATTAGCCCAGCAATTAAACAAGCTCGGTGTAGAACTGTTATCCACTGGCGGTACAGCCAAATTATTAGCCGAAGCAGGCTTACCAGTAAAAGAAGTCTCCTCACATACTGGCTTCCCAGAAATGATGGATGGCCGTATCAAAACATTACACCCCAAAATTCATGGTGGTTTATTAGGACGTCGTGGTACCGATGATGCCATCATGGCTGAGCATGATATTGCTCCGATTGATCTGGTTGTCGTTAACCTTTATCCATTTGAAGCCACGATTGCACGTGATGACTGCACCTTGCCGATGGCTATTGAGAATATTGATATTGGTGGCCCCACCATGCTGCGTGCTGCGGCCAAAAATCATGCGGATGTCACTGTGTTGATTGATCCTGCTGACTACGCCAACGTTGTAGCACAAATCGAAGCCAATGGCGGTGTCGATGATGCCACCCGTTTTGATTTAGCAGTAAAAACATTTGAACATACAGCACATTATGACGGTGCTATCGCCAACTATCTGGGCAAATTAACCGGTGAAGAAAAAGTCTCTTTCTCACGTACATTTAATAGCCAGTTCGTGAAAAAACAAGACATGCGTTACGGTGAAAATCCTCACCAAAATGCCGCTTTCTATACCGAAGCGAATCCTGCCTCTGGCACCATCAGTGCTGCCAAGCAATTGCAGGGTAAAGAACTGTCATATAACAATATTGCCGATACAGATGCCGCGCTGGAATGTGTGAAAGCGTTCCCTGAAGCGCCTGCCTGTGTGATTGTTAAACATGCCAACCCATGTGGTGTGGCTGTCGCAGATAGCTTGCTCAAGGCATATGACTTAGCTTACGAAACCGATCCAACCTCGGCCTTTGGCGGTATTATCGCCTTTAATCGTCCATTAGATGCTGAGACAGCAAAAGCCATTATTGATCGCCAGTTTGTCGAAGTCATTATCGCACCATCAATCAGTGAAGAAGCCCAGGCAATCGTCGCTCAAAAAGCCAATGTGCGTTTATTGGCCTGTGGCGAATTTGAAAACAATGCCGCAACTGGACTCGATTACAAACGTGTTAACGGTGGTTTATTAGTTCAGGACCGTGATGAAGCACTGGTGCAAAAAGCCGATCTGAAAGTGGTCACTGAAATAGCCCCATCTGAAGAACAAATGGCTGACTTATTATTTGCCTGGCGTGTCGCTAAGTTTGTGAAATCAAACGCCATTGTGTATGTCAAAAATCAACAGACTGTTGGTATTGGTGCCGGACAGATGAGCCGTGTTGTGAGTAGTCGAATTGCGGGTATTAAAGCTGAAGATGCGGGTTTAACGGTACCAGGTGCCGTGATGGCTTCTGATGCCTTTTTCCCATTCCGAGATGGCCTGGATGCGGCAGCAGCGGCAGGTATTAAAGCTGTTATTCAACCAGGCGGCTCTATGCGTGATGATGAAGTTATTGCGGCAGCAAATGAGCATGGTATTGCCATGGTCTTTACTGGCATGCGTCACTTCAGACATTAAATAACCGCGGATTGTTTGTGGATCGCGTTGAGGCTTATCGTTTATTCCAATCGCTAAATTATCAGCGCTTTCAACACTTAATTGAAATGGCGCCTGCTCGTCAGGCGTTAATTTTTCAATTATTGCCCCTTTTCTTACATATCAATGCCAAGCTGCTGCCGGGTTATATCAGTGATGATGTGCCGGCCGGCTTGCTTGATTATCGCCCGTCACAGGACACGATAAACAAAGCACAACAACTGAATCGCAGCTTCAGTCATCGTGTACGCGCTTTACGTCGTTATCCCTTGCGCGGCCTTTATCTTATCAACCCTCACCATCATTACAGCTACTCCGATAAAACGGAATTTGAGTTATGGGTACTCTGTTCTGATCTTGTCGATATTGAACAGCGCCAGCAACTGCAATTAAAGTTAGATGCCATAACAGCTTGGTGCGAAGAAAATGGGCTATGGCTAAAAACACAGTTACTCACCGAAAAGGCATTAGCTGATAACACTGCCTTATCTGAAGGGCAAAAAGAACAGTTTTATACACAAGGTATTGTACTGGCAGGTGCTGACCCTTATTGGTGGCTGATAAGCCATGAAGAAGCGACGGATCATCAAGCCATTGTTGATGAGTTCAAATCACAGGCTAAATTTAAACAATACAATCTGGCGGATTTTGGTCCGGTCAAGGTTGTTGATCAAAATGCCTTGTTTGAAACGACTTATGCCGTAGGCAAAGACGTTCTGTTAGACGGACATGTCTCACTTGATCTGCTCTATCTGCCACTACTATTAGAAACGGTGACGTCTTTTCCATTACTGTCGTCTGTTTTAAAACAAGCTATTTATCGCGGTGAGTCTCGCTTTTCCGCTCTGGAGAACCAGGCATTAAAACTCTCCATTATTGAATCATACGCCGAAGAATCATTAATCAATATCGCCAGAGAAGTATTCTATAAGGAAAGTCAGGAAGCACTTTCTGTTCAGCTAAACCAAGCTCAGCATCCATGGCGCAGAGAATTTGTAAAACAGCTGACAACGTTGTGGGGATGGTCTGAAATCCAATTACAAACATTGGATAATCGCCACTCCAATATCAAACAAAACCAACTTTGGTTTACCAGATTATCCCCTGTTATTCAGTCTTTATTAGAAAAGCTCGAGCTTTATTGTAAAAAACATCAACTGGATACCCGCCATGAGATAACTTATCTCAAGCAGTTATACCGTTTGCGTTTTCAACCGCAGGGAAATCAGATTCCCTCACTGCCACTATCATTACGGCCTGAACTTAATGAAAGCCGTTTGTATTTATACAGATTCAAGGATCAACAAGACTGGCTGGTCAGTCAGGTGCCGCTTGCAGATAATGCAAAATCGGGCTTATACCAACATTCGCAACTCATCGATGTTTTAAGCTGGGCGATCAATCATCATCTGTTAGCAAAAACCAACTGGCTGAGTGTGACAGACCAGCACCAGAAGTACACAACATCATCTGTCATAGAGCTGAGTCATTACATTATCAACCAGGGTCTGGGCCTGCTTGATATCCCGAAGCAACAAGCAGACATCACAACAACGGAAACCATTGTTCAGGTTTTGGTATTCCCTAATCTGGAGCAGCAGCCCAGCAATAAACTTTCTCAACAGGGTTTACAACTCGCCAGCAAACAAAATGATCCGCTCAATTACAGTTCCTTTAAAGAAAGTCTGGTATTAACGATCGATTGCTTGTTTATCTCCAGCCATGGTCAGATTTACAGTACATTTTATCAGGGTCAGACGGCTGTGCTGGAGATGCTCACCAGTCTGCTACTTTGGCAGCCAGCAGCTCCTCCCAGAGTGAATAGCTGGTGTACAACGCCAGGATTTGAAAAATCAATAAACCATCGCTTTGAAACGTTAATACCGCAAGTTTGCCAGCTTTATCAAACTCATTCACAACGTGGAAAATTTTTGATTAATCTGGCCGATCGTCCTTATCAACTTCAATGGCATGATGGGCAAGTTGAATATGTAAGACGGCCGATGTCACAAACCATCTGGCAACACCTTGCTGACAATACACACACTTTCACAGCGCAGGCGCTGGATAGCTATCTTGATAAAGACCAACTACTGAATACCCTATTGAGCTATCAGACAGCTGAGCAAGTAAGTATTTTTCTTTATCTCGAGAAAAATACCGTGGTGTATTATCTTATTGATGAATATGCCAATCTTGTCCGCCAGCAAGTTCAGCATCTCAGTGAGTCGACCCTGATGGGGCACCTTCAAATGTTTCTGTCACACATTAAGGCATGCAATAAACTTAAACATATCCGCTTTTATTTGCTCAGCCATCACCAGCAGGGCTGGAAAATCAATGCGATTGCCCGACAGAACTCAACACAAACTTTTCTACCTGTTCAGGTGACCATGGAGAGTCCGGCACTGGATGCAGCCTGCACCATTATGTGTGGTAAAAAATGGTTTGAAGGCCGTGCTGATGATACAAGCTTATTTGCTCAAGTCCATCAGCTTATTCATTCCTTACGACAAAATAACCAGACATATCCGCTTTATATCAATCAACTACAATTTACTGATAATCACGCTTACCCAACGGCTATATATATTCAGCAAAAGAACCGTTTGGAACAACTTTTCAACCAACAATAATCGATACGGGCTTTCTCTTTGGCCTGTGCTCTTTTATTATGTTGGTCTTTCATTATCGGACGACAGAGTAAGTTATGATCAAAGTCGGCATTGTTGGTGGCACCGGATATACAGGTGTCGAACTATTAAGATTACTTGCTAATCACCCTGAGGTCTCACTGGAAGTTATCACCTCCCGAAGTGAAGCAGGCATGCCCGTCAGCGATCTTTTTCCAAACTTGCGTGGTCATGTAAATATCGCCTTTTCAGAGCCAGATCCCGACATTCTTGCTCAATGTGATGTGGTTTTCTTCGCCACCCCTCATACCGTGGCGATGGCATTAGTACCTGAATTGATTAAACGTAATACACGGGTTATCGATCTTTCTGCTGACTTCAGGCTCAAAGACCTTGCTGTCTGGGAGCAGTGGTACAACACCCAGCATACTTGTCCTGAGTTATTTGAACATGCCGTTTATGGTTTACCGGAACTGAATCGCGACAAGATCAAAGACGCACAGTTAGTTGCTGTACCGGGCTGTTATCCAACAGCCACAGAACTGGGCTTTTTGCCATTATTGGAAGCAGGATTAATTGACCCCCTGCACTTAATTGCGGATGCAAAAACTGGCGTCAGTGGTGCTGGCAGAAAAGCGGCCATCCCCATGCTGATGGCAGAAACCAGTGGCAGCTTTAAAGCCTATGGCGTGAGTGGTCATCGCCACTTGCCTGAAATCCGTGAAGTCTTGTCCCAGCATTGCCAGCAAGAAGTGGATTTAACCTTTATTCCACATCTGGCCCCCATGGTGAGAGGCATTCATGCCACCTTATATGGCCGACTCACCGCGCACGATGTGAACTTACAAAAAGTGTTTGAAGAGCGTTATGCTAACGAGCCTTTTGTGGATGTGATGCCGATCGGCTCCATGCCAGAAACACGTAGTGTTCAGGGTAGTAATATCTGCCGAATCGCAGTACACCAACCTCAAAACAGTGATACGGTGGTTGTTCTTTCTGTAATTGATAATTTGGTCAAAGGCGCTTCAGGCCAGGCTATCCATAATATGAATATCATGTTTGGCCTCGATGAAAAAACAGGGATTAATGTAATTGCGATGATGCCCTGATGATTGATAAACCGTATGTAATCCAAACCAGACGACCGTTTAGAACCTTTTTGCTACTGCTGATAACACTCACAGTATCAACTTCGATTGTCTGGTATTGGACCACCCAATGGCAAAGTGAACAAAACAAACACCTTGCTGAACTAACAAAACAGAACAAAATTCTTCAGGAAGAAAACAAGAAGTTACTTGAGCAAAATAAACTTCTCTCCTCGCAGGTAAATGATATTTCGCGAATGCAGGCGATGCAGGATGCCACCGACTCTCAGTTACAATCGAATCTAGAAAGATTGCAGGATCAAGTCATTGAGCTGAACAAAGAACTATTGTTCTATCAGAATATTACCCAGGGTAATGCCAGTAGTGAACTTCAGATACGAGAGCTTCATCTCAGAGCCAATCCAGATAATCTATCGCAGTATTTCTATCGGATTGTTATTACCCAAGGTAAAAAAATCTCAAAAGCAATCAAAGGGGATGTATTGGTGACATTGAATTTTGCCGATGATAAAACCAAACCTCGGCTCGCCAATAAACACAGTTTGAAACTAAAACATGTGCAAGTGCTTGAAGGTGTATTCAGCATCGAAGAGAATGAACAACCGAAAAGCATTGATATCGAATTAAAACAAAATAAAAAAGTCTTAACTAAACGTACTTTTCAGTGGGAAGTGTCCACTACCCTGCCATAAATGAGGTTCATCATGTTCAAAAAAGATAAACCAAAAAAGAAAAAAACAACGACCCGCATAGATACATTAATTGGTCGTGATACACACCTAAAAGGCGATATCAACTTCAGTGGTGGTTTACGTATCGATGGCAGCATTCAAGGAACTATTGTTGCCAATGATGATGGTTCCTTATTAACCCTGAGTGAACAAGGAAAAATTGATGGGGAAGTCCGTGTGCCTAATCTCATCATCAATGGTGAAATAAATGGTAATGTCTTCGCATCAGAACATGTGGAGCTTGCGCCAAAAGCACGTATCAATGGCAACCTTTATTACCGCATGATCGAGATGGCCATGGGAAGTGAAGTGAACGGTCACTTAATTCGCTCTCAGGACGAAGAGGAAGATATACTCCATGTCGAGCATGAAGTCTTTGATGAAAAAGCGTCTTTCCACCTTGAGCAAAAAAGCTAAATCTTGACTATTTTAGTCAGAATTGGATAATGGCTATTAATTAACCATTTATTCGGAGTGATGACATGACAAGCGAAATGCCCAGCCCAATCATTTTTACCGAGGCAGCGGCAGCAAAAGTCAGCAATCTTATCGCTGAAGAAGGTAATGATCAGCTCAAGCTGCGAGTATTCATTACTGGAGGCGGTTGCTCAGGTTTCCAATATGGCTTTACCTTCGAAGAAGAAGTCAGTGATGGTGATACACAAGTAGAAAAAGGTGGTGTCACTTTATTGATTGATCCAGCAAGTTATCAATACTTGGTTGGTGCAGAGATTGATTACACAGATGGCATTGAAGGTTCTCAATTCGTCATTCGTAATCCAAATGCTACAACAACCTGTGGTTGCGGCTCTTCTTTCTCGCCATAAGCAAAAACATATGACCTCAAAAAACCGGTGTTTCAACATCGGTTTTTTTTTGCCGTCATTTATTGTCTTTGTTGCCTGTTAACGACGGGTTCATTATTCTGAAACGATACGGATAGAGGGTAGAAGATGATATCAAAATGGCAATGGTTATTAACTCAACTCACGCGCACATTGTGGTTGAGAGCCTCATTATTTGCAGTACTGGCTATTGTGACAGCATTAATCGCCATTCCCGCACAATCATTGATACACAGCCCTCTTCCATTTGAGATTGGTGCTGAGGCTGTTCGGGGCATCCTAAATATCCTCGCTTCGAGCATGCTTGCCGTCACGACGTTTTCTCTCAGTGTTATGGTCTCTGCTTATGCAGCAGCAAGCTCAAGTGCGACCCCAAGAGCAACCCAACTGGTCAGGCAAGACACCACGACCCAGAATGTACTTGCAACGTTTATCGGCTCTTTTTTGTTCAGTCTGGTCGGTATTATTGCCTTGAGCACCGATATCTATGGAGAAAATGGTCGTTTAATCCTGTTTACCGTGACTATCGGCGTTATCATCCTGATCGTTGTCACCATCTTGCGTTGGATAGAGCACCTATCTTTATTAGGCCGTTTGAGTGAAACCACGAACCGTGTGGAAGAAGCTCTTACAGAAGCCATGAAACAACGTATTGACTATCCATGTCTTGGTGCGAAACGCTTAGATAAAGACAACCCACCCAAGAAAGGCAAAAACGCTGTATATGTTACGCAGATTGGTTATATCGAGCATATTGATTTGGGTGGGCTAAACCGCTGTGCCGAATCGAATAAAACTGAAATCTGTTTGTATATAGAGCCAGGTCACTTTGTTCACCCAGGCGAAGCTGTTGCTTATTATGACGGTGCTCAATCTGACACGATTGACGAAACTATCAATAGAGCACTTACCGTCAATGACCTGAGATCATTTGATCAGGATCCCCGCTTCGGTTTCACCGTACTCGCTGAAATCGCCTCCCGCGCACTCTCTCCCGCCGTGAATGATCCGGGTACTGCCATTGATATTTTGAGTCGGGCAGTCAGAGTCCTGTCACTATGGCAAGAGCATAAAAATCTTGATGATGCTGATGAGAGTATTGCCTACCCACATGTTCGGATGCCAGAAGTGAAGCTGGATAATCTTTTTGATGATATTTTTCTCCCCATCAGCCGGGATGGAGCTAGCATGCTCGAGATTCATATACGACTGCAAAAATCATTACTAGCCTTAAAACAAATCTGTCCCGAATGCTTTGAGAGCTGTGTAGACAAACACTCTGAACTTGCTTATCAACGTGCTTTATTAAGCTTAAAGTTAGATGCAGATAAACAACGCTTGCAAGTATTACGAGACACGATCAAATCTTCATAATTTAAACATTTGTCACAAAAATACACTTTACTAAAATTTGTTTTAACCATAAAATGAATGAACGTTCATTCATTTAGGTGGAATTTCATGTGTGCATCCTCTTGCAAAGATAAACATCAAGCCATTTTATCAGCAACGCTAAAGCTATTAGCCTCAAAAGGATTTCATGGATTCTCTATTAAGCAACTTGCCGCAGAAGCCGGTGTTGCTGCAGGAACAGTTTATCTTTATTTCAAAGACAAGGATGAGCTGATAGTCAGTTTGCATAGCACTATTATTAGTACAGTTGCAGAAGCTATTTTTGATAATCACGATAAAACCTTACCCTTAGAGCAACAATATCGAGAGCTATGTATACGACTATGGCAATTTTTCATCAAGAATAAGTCTATGACTTTATGTAAACCCCAGTTCGATCACTTACCTGAAAAAGTACTTGATGACCTATATCAAGATACTTGGCGTCAGTTACAACCACTTTCAGACTTATATGAGCAGGGTCGGAAACAAGGGATTTTGAAGGAGTTACCTAACGATGTTCTGACTAGCTTTGGTATAGAGCCTTACGTGAACCTTGCAGGTCAGCAACTAAGAGGCACTATCAAGATATCCTCAAATGATCTGAATACTATGCTCGACGCATCATGGGATGCCATATCAACATCAAAAATTGAGACTCAATAATGGAGTTATTAATGAAATTCTCACCTTCTTTTCTTCGTGTCATATCATTGTCTGTATTGCTAGCATTAACAGCATGTCAGTCTGATGAACAACAGCAAGCTAACCCAGCAGGCCAACAACAAACTAGTCATGTCGATGTTGTGACGCTTGCTCCACAGAAAGTGACTTTACGCAGCCTACTGCCTGCTCGCACTACAGCCTTCCGGCAAGCGGAGGTGCGCCCGCAAGTTAATGGCATTATTGAGAAACGCCTCTTTGAAGAAGGCGCTCAAGTAAAAGAAGGCCAGCAGTTATATCAAATTGATGCCGCCTTGTATCAAGCCGAAGTTGCCAATGCTAGAGCGCAATTAATGCGAGCCAAAGCCGCTTTCAAGACTGCCAAAGCTAAAGAGGCCAGATACAAAAACCTGCTAGCGGATAATGCCATCAGTCAACAAGACTATGATGATGCTCTGGCCACATATCAGCAAGCAGAAGCTGATATCAAAGTGCAGGAAGCGACATTAAAAACGGCAGAGACTAATTTGAACTATACTCATGTCTATGCCCCTATCTCAGGCCAAATAGGTAAGTCTAATTTTACAGAAGGCGCTTTGGTCACAGCACAACAAGCTGCCGTACTCACCACTATTAATCAGCTTGATCCTATATATATCGATATATCCCAACCATCGAAACAACTACTCGATTTACGTAAGCGCATTATTGCCCGCCAGATAAATAAAGAAAAAGCGCCTAAAGTCACTGTCACACTAGAAGATGGCAGTTCTTACTCAGAAACAGGCTCGTTGAAATTTGCTGAGGCAAATGTCGATCCAACAACGGGTGATGTCGTGCTGAGAGCCATCATGCCAAATCCAGAACATTTGTTATTACCTGGCATGTTTGTCAAAGCTACTATTGAGGAAGGAAAGCTGGAAAACGTTATTCTGGCCCCACAAAAAGGTATTACTTTTGATCGTGAAGGAAATGCTACAGCTTTAGTTGTTAACAAAGAAAATAAAGTGGAATTACGTCAACTAGAGCTTGACCAGGCTGTTAATGACAACTGGATTGTTAAATCAGGGCTTAATGCTGGTGATCAAATCATTGTTGAGGGTCTGCAAAAAGTCGCACCAGAAGCATCAGTTAAGATTGATAACAATACATTACAAACAGCGGATAGTGGAGCGTAACCATGGCTAGATTTTTTATTGATCGCCCTGTATTTGCCTGGGTTATATCCATTATTATCATGTTGGCGGGGATAATTTCCATTTTTCAATTACCGATATCCCAGTATCCAACGGTAGCTCCACCCTCAGTAGAAATCAGTACAACCTATCCTGGCGCTTCTGCAAAAACGGTTGAGGATACGGTTATTCAGGTTATCGAACAAAACCTAACGGGGATTGATAATGTACTCTATATGTCTGGTACCAGTGATTCCTCTGGTGCAGGCTCGTTAACGGTCACCTTTAATGCAGGTACTGATGCCGATATTGCCCAGGTACAAGTACAGAACAAACTACAATCTGCCATGCCTTTGTTACCTCAAGCAGTTCAAAATCAGGGCATAGAAGTTACCAAGTCCAGTGCAGCGTTTTTAATGGTGCTTGGCTTTTACTCTGATAATGGCAGTCTGGATAAATATGACATTGCTGACTATGTCTCAGCCAATATCAAAGATCCCTTAAGCCGTATAAATGGTGTAGGTCAAATCCAAGTATTTGGCTCGCAATACGCCATGCGTATTTGGCTCAATCCGGATAAATTAGCGCATTACAAATTGACCACTACTGATGTGACCAGTGCCATTAGTGCACAGAACGTGCAAATTGCTGCCGGTGAACTCGGAGGGGCACCCGCTGTTAAAGGTCAAGAATTTAATGCCAGTATAATCGTACAGACTCAACTGGAAACACCGGAAGAGTTCGGCCAAATCATCTTACGTGTAAATGAAGATGGTTCCCGCATCAAACTGTCTGATGTGGCTCGTATTGAATTAGGTGGTGAGAATTACCAATTTGAAACGGAATACAATAGGCAACCAGCTGCTGGTATCGGTATTAACTTAGCATCAGGTGCAAATGCACTGGAAACAGCCGAAAAAATTCGTGAGCGTATCGACGAGTTATCACCTTATTTTCCAGAAAGCCTGAAAGTCGTTTATCCGTACGACACTACACCATCGGTCAGAATCTCGATAGAAAACGTTATTCACACCTTAATTGAGGCGATCGTTTTAGTGTTCCTGGTCATGTATTTATTCTTACAGAATATCCGGGCCACATTGATTCCAACCATTGCCGTGCCAATTGTATTATTAGGGACGTTCGGTGTGCTGTTCGCTTTCGGCTTTAGTATTAATACACTGACGATGTTTGCCATGGTGTTGGCGATTGGTTTACTGGTTGATGACGCTATCGTGGTGGTTGAAAACGTTGAACGTGTGATGCATGAAGATGGGCTATCCCCTCGTGAAGCCACCCGAAAATCGATGGCTCAAATCACCAGTGCTTTAGTAGGTATTGTTCTGGTACTTTCAGCCGTATTTATTCCTATGGCCTTTTTTGGTGGCTCAACGGGCGTAATTTACCGACAATTCTCCGTAGCTATCGTCTCTGCTATGGCCTTATCGGTGTTGGTTGCCCTGACATTGACTCCCGCCTTGTGTGCAACATTACTCAGAGCTGGCGATGATGAACACAATGATAAAAAAGGCTTCTTCGGCTGGTTTAACCGCAACTTCAACCGAGCGACAAATAAATACCAAAGCTCTGTCGGGCATATGATTCACCGCACTGGCAGATATATGGTTATCTATTTATTAATCGTCGGCGTATTGGCAGTTTTATTCACTAAACTTCCCACCTCTTTCTTACCTGAAGAAGATCAGGGCATCATGTTTACTTTAATGACATTACCAGCCAATGCCTCAAAACAACGCTCTGCTGAAGTGATGAATAAAATTGAAGACTATTATCTTGATCAAGAGAAAGACAGTGTGAACTCAGTTTTCTCGATCATCGGCTTCAGTTTTGCTGGTCGTGGCCAGAATAATGGTATGGCCTTTACAGATATGAAACCCTGGGATGAAAGACCGGGTCAGGAATTGAGTGTTCAAGGCGTTGCTGGACGTGCATTCCAATATTTTTCATCCATTAAGAATGCGATGGTATTTCCTATCATCCCCCCATCCATTACTGAACTCGGTAATGCCAGTGGATTTGATTTACAGCTAAAAGATGTGGGTGGGCAAGGTCATGCAGCATTGATGAATGCCAGAAATCAACTACTAGGTATGGCTGCCCAGGATCCACGTCTAACGGGGGTTCGACCCAATGGTCAGGAAGATACTCCGCAATTTAAGATTGATGTGGATCATACAAAAGCCGCGGCATTTGGAGTGGATTTAAACCAAATTAACCAAACCTTCAACACAGCTTGGGCTTCGACCTATGTCAATGATTTTATTGATAATGGTCGGGTCAAGAAAGTCTACGTGCAAGGTGATGCGCCATACAGAATGATGCCTGAAGATGTCTCAAAATGGTATGTCCGTAATGATGATAATGAAATGGTGTCATTAGGCTCTCTTTCAGAGGGACGCTGGATTTATGGTTCGCCACGACTTGAACGCTATAACGGTGTCTCCTCAGTCAATATTCAAGGTCAAGGTGCGCCAGGTGTAAGCTCTGGTGATGCCATGAAAGCGATGGAAGAGTTAGTGGCAAAACTCCCCTCCGGCTTTGCTTATGAATGGACAGGGCAGTCGTATCAAGAAAGAGAGTCTGGCGATCAGGCACCGCTACTCTATGCTATCTCTATCATGGTTGTGTTCCTATGTCTGGCAGCATTATATGAAAGCTGGGCAGTGCCTTTCTCCGTGTTGATGGTTATACCTCTGGGTATTATCGGGGCTGTATTGTTTACCATGGCCCGTGGATTATCGAATGATGTGTATTTCCAGGTAGGCCTGTTAACGACTATTGGTCTGGCATCAAAAAATGCCATCTTGATTGTTGAGTTTGCTAAATCACTTTATGAAGATGGTATGTCGCTGATTGATGCCACCATGGAAGCGGTCAGAATGCGTCTTCGCCCTATCATCATGACATCACTTGCCTTTATGCTTGGCGTATTACCTCTGATGGTAGCTACGGGGGCTGGCTCTGGCAGTCAAAATGCCATTGGTACAGGTGTTTTTGGTGGTGTTTTCACCGCTACCGCATTAGCCATATTCTTTATACCCGTCTTCTTTGTTGTGGTATTTAGTTTGCGTGAAAAAGTGACTAAAAAATCATCACATAATGAAGTTAAAAAGGCCTGATTATGATAAAACCTCTTAAACTATCTGTTGCTATAACGGCGATATTAACGATATCCGCATGTTCTTTGATGCCAGATTATCAAAGACCTGAGCCGAATATTGCCATTGCTAATCAATCAGTCGAGAGTTCAACCGATGTGGCTGAACTCGGCTGGAAAGATTTTTATCTAGATCCGAAATTGGATCAATTGATCAGCATTGCGTTAGCCAATAACCAGGATCTTAGAGTTTCATCGCTGACGGTCGAACAATTACGTGAACAATTTCGTATTCAAAAAGCCGCCAAATTACCCACTGTTAATGCAGAAGGCTCGGTGACACGTCAACGCACCCCAGAGTCATTAACTGGTACAGGCCGAAGTGGCATTACTGATACTTATAGTGTTGGGCTAGGTGTATCTGCTTGGGAACTCGATTTCTTTGGACGAATAGATAGCCTGTCAGAGTCTGCATTACAACAGTTCCTGGCTTCTAAATCATCACGCGACAGCATGCAACTGACCCTGATTGCCCAAGTAGCTGATGCCTGGTTTAGTTGGTTAGCGAGTGATGCACAACATCAATTATCATCAGAAACACGGGAAGCACGTGCTGAAAGTTATCAACTGATTGAAAAACGCTTCAAAAGTGGCTTAGCTTCTGAACAGGATGTCAGACAAGCCGAAACAGCTCTGCACGAAGCACGTGTTCTGGAAGCGCAATACCAGCAACAAGCAAATCAGAACTTCACCAACTTACAGCTCTTAGTGGGCCAAAGCTTGGATAAGGATGAATGGAAAAAAGACTGGTATCAAATAAAAACATTGCGTGATATTCCTGCTAATCTGACTTCTGATGTGTTGTTAAAACGTCCTGATGTGATGCAGGCTGAGTACAATATTAAGTCTGCCAATGCTGATATTGGTGCAGCCAGAGCCGCATTCTTCCCGCGTATCAGTCTGACCACCTCACTCGGTTTTGGCGGTACAAGCTTTGGTCAATTAGGGGAGGCATCAAGCCGTCAATGGTCTATCGCACCGCAATTTACCCTGCCATTACTTGATTGGGGTGTCAATCAAGCCAACCTGAATGTGGCAGAGTTACAAAAAGACATTAATATCGCTCAGTATCAACAAGTGATTCAGGAAGCATTTAAGGAAGTGCGTGATGAGATGGAAGCGCGTTATACCTTAGATGCACAATTGCAAGCACAGAATGATCTAACGGCATCCACCAAACGCAGTCTGGAATTAGCTCAATATCGCTTCAACGCTGGTATAGATAGTTACCTGGATGTATTGGATGCCCAGCGTAGTTCTATCAACAGTGAATTAAATCAGATTGATACCCGACTGCTCAGACTTCGTAATCAATTAACGCTATACAAATCATTGGGTGGTGGCCTGTATGAAGAAACACCATCGCCTTCGCCACAACAGAAATAATTTTGTATCCGTCATCAGCTTAATTTAAGCTGACTTATATTTGTTGAAATTAAGGAGAGAAAAATGGATTTACAAGTGGGCGGCATATTAGGTCTGATTTGGTTAATCATTGTTATCTGGGCCATTATTAAGGTTGCCAATAGCCCTGCTGGTGGTGGCGCTAAGATATTATGGATACTTATCCTTCTGCTATTTCCTGTATTAGGTCTGCTGATTTGGTTCCTGCTTGGACCTAAAAGCTAGTCTAACCAGCCACGCAAAAAAAAGGGGCTTAACGCCCCTTTTTTAATGCTTTCATTTAACCTAAGTGATCTTTTAGTAATTCTGGCTGACGTTCAGGCGTGAAAATCTCAATCCAGTAACCATCTGGATCTTGAATAAAGGCAATGCCTTTCATCTTGCCATCATTAGGTTTCTTCACAAACGGCACACCGAAGGATTCAAATCGCTCACATGCCGCATCAATATCTGGCACAGCAAAACCGATATGGCCAAACCCACGCGGATCACTATTGCCATTGTGATAGCTAACCTCGTCGTTATCTTCATCACCCCAGTTATGTGTTAGCTCTAACATCGCAGGCATGGCAAATGTTTGTTTGATACGCTCATCGTTATCCGTTGAAATCGCTTTCACTTGTTCAGGTGATAATGCCGCCATAAAATACAAGGTAAACTTCATCTCTGGAAAATCAAATCGTTTCACTAAAGTCATCCCCATCACTTCAGTGTAAAACGCCAGAGTGCGTTTCGGATCTTTGATGCGGAACATAGTCTGATTAAATACAAAATCATGGGTGGCAGGATCATGTGTCTCGCTTAGCCCTTCAGCATTGTCAAAATGACGACTCATTGTGCTCTCCTTAATGTAAAACAGATAAATTTATGACCATTCTTATGACAATGGCTCACTTAGTATTGAAATAACGCTGACTCTCTTCTTTGACCACTTTCGACAGCAATAAAATCCCGATAAGGTTTGGAATGGCCATTAAACCATTCATCAAATCAGAAAAGTCCCAGACAAACTTCAACTCACGGGTGGCGCCAACAATGACTGCAGCGACAAACACGATACGGAAGATGATAATGGCTTTCTCACCCAATAAATATTCCAGTGCTTTTTCACCGTAATAACTCCAGCCAATTAAGGTGGAAAAGGCAAATAGAGCCGTGGCTATCGCAACAATATAAGTGCCGGTTGGTCCTAATGTTTCGGCAAAACTGATACTGGTTAAGATATTGGCTTTCACCCCGTCCTGCCAGGCCGTGGCCGTTAAGATCACCAACGCTGTTGCTGTACACACCACCAGAGTATCAATAAAGGTCTGAGTCATAGAAACCAATGCCTGTTTCACCGGATCATTCGTCCGGGCTGCCGCCGCAGCAATGGGGGCTGAGCCCAAGCCCGATTCATTCGAAAACACACCACGTGCCACACCGTAACGAATCGCCGCCGCGACAGCAGCACCAGCAAAACCACCACCCGCGGCGATAGGATTAAATGCATGCCAGAAAATTAAATGAAAGGCCGCTGGCACTTCATCTATATTGATACCAATCACAATCAGTGCCGCACCTAAATAGGCCACAATCATAAAAGGCACTAACATTGAAGTGAATCGTCCGATTGAACGAATTCCGCCAATTAATACCAGCCCCGTTAAAACCATCAGTACAAAACCCGTGGTACTGGTTTCGATGCCAAATACCTGCTGTACGGCTGCAGCTGCGGAATTGGCCTGGGTCATATTACCAATACCAAACGCGGCACCGACAGTGAAAATAGCAAATAAACTGCCTAGCCACGGTAAACCTACGCCTTTTGATATGTAATACATCGGGCCACCACGCATACCGTTCTCGCCCTCTTCACGGTATTTCACCGCCAACATGGCTTCTGCATATTTGGTCGCCATGCCGACCAGCCCTGTCACCCACATCCAAAATACGGCGCCTGGGCCACCTAATGAAATCGCGGTCGCCACCCCAACAATATTGCCAATTCCGACCGTTGCAGCCAGCGCCGTGGTTAAAGCGGCAAAATGACTGATATCACCATCCGCTTTATCTTCTTTATGAAATACTAACTTGAGTGCATGGCCTAACGCCCGAAACTGGAGCCCCTTTAACATCACGGTCAGATAAAGCCCGGTGCCGACCAGCAAGATGAGCATCGGTGGTCCCCAAACCCAGCCGGATAAAACCGACACCCAGTGTGAAAGAAATTCCATGTATGCCTGACCTGTTAAAAGTTATTAATGCATTTGAAGTTAAGTGAGATACATGCTGCTGTCAAACTTTACGAACAACCACGCTTTCAGCACCATTAACCAGATCAAGACACTGTTTTAGCTTTGAGAATAGAAGCACCCGCATCTCTTGATAAACTCAATGTATCGGCAATTGAAATTAACGCCAAGACAGCAATGATCCAAAAGGCTAACTGGAAGTCCTCAGTCTGAGTTTCCACTAGTGTGGTTCCATGTAAAAACCACATGGAAAAAGCCAATACCAGAGCGGCAAAGGCGATGCCAATACCCCGACTCATCTGCTGCAGGACTGAAAACAGTGTGCTGGCATCACGCATTTGCTGTTCACCCACATCAGCAAAGCCAATAGTATTAAGTGCAGTGAAATGCATGGAGCGATTCATGCCACTAATAAATAACACCAGAACCATTAACCAATGTGGTGTATTCACTGTAAACATGGCCATAGCAACAAACCCAGCCGATACCATCAGTCCATTCGCTATCAGCACCCGGCGGAAACCAAAGGTATTCATAATCCAGGTGGTGGCAGGTTTCATGCACAAATTACCAACAAATAACCACAGTAATAAAATGCCAGCATCCACCGCTGACATGCCGAACCCGAGTTGGAACATCAACGGCAATAAGAAAGGCACAGATGCCACAGCTATTCGGAAAAACGAACCACCCACAGCGGTAATTCTGAAAGTTTTAATCGCTAAAGGCTTCAAACTAAATAATGGATATTGACTGCCAAGTAAGTGTTTAATTGATAACGCCAACAAAGCTAAACCAACCATGATTAAACTGAGACTGTATGCCACCTGCAGTCTGCCTGCACTCAAACATTCCACACCGGCCATAAAAATACCAAAGCCGGTTCCGGTCATTAAAAAACCACGGATATCAAAAGGTTCTCGTTGCATTACACGATGTGCCTGAGGCTGAATTAAGCAGTGGGTAACGATTAATATCAGTAAACCAATGGGTACATTAATCAGAAAAATCCAATGCCAGCTCCAGTGGGTTGCGATCCAGCCCCCCAAAAAAGGGCCTAATACCGGCCCGAATAAGGCCGGCCAGGTTAGAATAGCCACCGCTTTCACAATCTGATTTTTGGGTGTATCTCGTAATACCACTAGGCGGCCAACAGGCACCATCATCGCGCCACCAAAACCTTGTAAGACCCTGGCCGCTGTAAAGCTCATCAGCCCAGTACTCAAAGCACATAACACTGAGGAAAAAATAAATATCAGTACCGCCAGCGAAAAGACCCGTCGTGCACCAAACCGATCAGCCGCCCAGCCGCTGAGCGGCATAAAAATAGTTAATGCCACAAGATAAGCCGAGACACCCACAGATAAATGTGCTGCTGCAATATCGAAATCCTTGGCGATTGCAGGCAAAGCGGTAGCGATTATCGTGGCGTCTAACGTTTCCATAAAAAACGCCGACGCTACTAATAATGCAATTGCTATTCGTCTGTTCACCAGAATGGGTCCTAACTGCATGCCATGCCTGTCAGTTACACAATATCGTCTACGACACCACCATCGACTCTGAGCGCAGCACCACTGGTGGCCGATGCTTGCTCAGAACAGACATACACCACCATATTGGCTACTTCTTCTACCGAAGCAGGTCGCTGGATGACTGAACTCGGTCTGGCTTCCATAACAAAAGATTGACCTACCTCTTCATAAGACTGGCCTGTTTTTTCTACTTCATCCGCTATCATCGCTTTAAAGCCATCAGAAAGTGTTGGTCCAGGCAACACACTATTCACTGTCACACCACTTCCTGCTACGCGTTTGGCAAGACCACGAGACAGTGATAACTGGGCCGTTTTTGATACCCCATAATGGATCATGTCATCAGGAATATTGCGGGCAGACTCTGACGAAATAAACACAACCCGGCCCCATTGTTTTTTCTGCATCGCAGGCAAATAGGCTCGTGACAATCGCATGCCGGACATCACATTGGTTGCCCAATAGGTATCCCAGGTTTCATCATCTGTCTCAAAAAAATCAGCCGGACCGAAGATTCCCGCATTATTCACAAGGATATCCACCTCAGGCACGTTATGAACCAGTTCTTCGCAGCCGGCAGCCGTTGATAAATCGGCCGCAGCAGGAATAAGTTTGGCTTCGGGCAGTTTTTGTTTGATACGTGCTATTGCTTTCTCAACACTCTCATCACTTCGGCCATTGATAACGACCTCTGCTCCAGACTCGGCTAAGCCAGATGCAATGCCAAACCCTATGCCCGCTGTAGAGGCTGTGACTAATGCTTTTTTACCAGTGAAATCAATTTTCATCATGTTCTCCTTATCAATTATGTCTGTTTATTGTAGGTGAGCGACAATATTGATTAAATAGATATAATGTAAATTCACTATTTCGAATTAGTTAACAATGAAACGTATTGATGATCTACTCGGATTAAGAGTATTTGAAAAAGTGGTCACGCTCGGTAGCCTGACTGCAGCCGCACAAGCCTTAGGCATCTCGCTCGCTGCTGCCAGTAAACGATTGAGCAAGCTTGAGCAATATCTGGATGTTCAACTGATTCATCGAAGTACGCGACGATTGTCTGTCAGTGATGAAGGACAAACACTTTATGATTATGCTCAACGTATCGTGTCGGAATTAGAACAGGCTGAAGAAGCCATCTTGCAGAAGTCAGAACAGATATCTGGCTCATTAACTATTACCTCTCCCAACAGTTTTGGTCGACGCCATTTGGTCAAACTGATTGCTAAGTTCAGACGACTGCATCCGAATATCACAATCCAGTTGCTATTGAGTGACAGCATTGAAGAGATGATTTCAGAAGGTATTGATGTCGCTATTCGTTATGGTGAACTGCCAGATTCCAGACTGGTCGCACGTCGGTTGCTGAATAATGATCGTATTTTATGCGCGTCACCAGGCTATCTTGCTCAAAATGGCACGCCTCAGATCCTAGACGAACTCTACCAGCACCACTGCATTATTATTAGTCGCCATACTGAGATAAACTGGGCCTTTCCTTCGCAAACCTTACACATTCAGCAAGCCATAAGTTGTAATGATGGTGAGGCAGCTCATGCTATGGCATTAAATGGTATGGGTATAGTGCTGAAGTCGTATTGGGATGTAGCTGAGGACTTAAGCACAGGCAAATTAGTGCAAGTATTGCCAGAACAGGCCGTCATTAGTGCGCCAATTAATGTCATTACCTTAAAAAACCAGCATCAACCAGCCAGAATCCGACTATTTATCGACTTCTTACTAAACAGTTTGCAAACGCTGGAGATGCGTAAAGATAGATTCTGACTGGCTTATTTACCGATACAGAAAGTAAAAAATCGTTTAAAAATAATATTTTGTAAGTTTTTCGGAGTGCTTTCGGAGCACCGAAATTTGCAAAAAAAAGTGTAAATATTGGGAAACTCCTTCAAAACTAGCTTCTGACCACCCATTTTAGAACTGGGATAAGTGGGAAACTGGGATATCAATACCCTTAAAGTTCCTCACTTCATATCCGCAAGACAAATACTGCTGTTTGCTCTCTAGCCGCATTTGCACTGCCTAGATGCTATCACTAATTAGTGGTGAAATCAGTTATTCTCATGTACCACTTGACGCACAAAGATATGGTAAGGCCTGAGATTTCCCGACACCTTTTATGGTAAAAATGTAACTTAAACCATAAGAGGAAAAATATGGGTAAAGGTATTCGATACTCAGATGAGTTTAAACAAGAAGCAGTGAATCAGGTTTCGGTTCATGGTTATAGCGTTGCCGACGTTTCAGAACGTTTGGGGATCAGCACAAAAACCCTGTATGGCTGGTTAAAGCGCTTCCCTAAGCCAACCGAAAAGCGGGAAGAAGAGCAAGATCTTCGTGCCGAGAACGCCCGGCTAAAACGGGAGCTGAAACGTTCCGAGCAAGAACGGCATATATTAAAGGAAGCCGCTGTAGTCTTTTTTAGAATCGATTTTTCCCGCCCTAACCGATTCACGCGAGCTTCAAGCTCCTGTATTCGTTGCTGCTCCGGTGTCAGCGCCTTGGTCGCTGGCGTGATACCGTCGCGCTCCTTCGCTGTGCAGATCCATGACCCACTTTCCATCAAACTCCCGGTTGTAGTTCCACAAGCATCTCGCGAGTCTTGCCGGCTCGCTCCACTAACAAGACCACAACATCTCCAACGTTCTTGTCGTCTAGCCGGGCCTGTAATGTGGTGACGTCGTCGACGGCGATACCGTCGATGCTGATAACGCGATCGCCGGGCACGATACCGCCTGCGGTGACCTCGACGCCGACGAGCCCGGCTCTGTGCGCCGCCGAGCCCGGCGTCACGCGCAATACGAATACGCCCTTACTGCCGGTCAGCGCCTGCAGACGCGCGTTGAGCTGCTCATCCACCTCGATGCCCAGCGCCGGACGGATGTACTTGCCGGTCTTTATGAGTTGCGGCACCACGCGCATGACGGTATCGACCGGCACCGCAAAGCCGATGCCGGCCGAGGCGCCAGACGGACTGTAGATGGCGGTATTGATGCCGATCAGCCGCCCAGCCGAATCGAGCAGCGGGCCACCGGAATTGCCGGGGTTGATAGCGGCGTCGGTCTGGATCAGGTGATCGATGGCAGGGCCGCCACCTTCGCCGTCGAGCGTGCGGTCGAGCGCGGAAACGATGCCAGTGGTGAGCGTCCAGTCGAGCCCGAAGGGATTGCCAATGGCAAAGACCTTTTGCCCCACCTTGAGATCGGCACTGGTGCCCACCGGCACCGCCGGCGGGCGCTTGAAGCCGACGCCAATCTTGAGTACCGCGATGTCGTGCGCAGGACTGGCGCCAACGAGCGCAGCCTGATAATCGCGACCGTCGGCCAGTTTGACCGTGGCAGACGATGCCCCCTGGATCACGTGGAAGTTGGTCACCACGTGGCCGGCGTCGTCCCAAATGAAGCCCGATCCCGTGCCACGGGGCACGGAGAAGACATTGCGCGTCCAGACGTCGCGCACCAGCTGCGCGGTGGTGATGTAGACCACCGAGGCGCGTGATTTTTCGAACAGTTCGATGGTGGCCTGTTCGTCAGCGGCCAGATCGCCACGCGGCGTGACGGTGCGCTCAGCAGCTTGGCGCGGGCTGAACCAGGCTTCGATGGCGGGCAGGAACTGCCAGAACAGCATGAGTGCTGCAACGCATGCTGTGATGACGAGCCAGCGCCGGACGAAATGATCCGGAGCTGGGCGTTGTGGGTAAGGACCGGGGAAAGACATGACGGAGGCTCCTTTCGAGTGATTTAGCGCCAAAGGCCGCTCAGGCCCCGGCGTGCTGGGCACATCGGGGCGAACGACCTTGGCATAAGTGCTCGCAGCAACGACCAGATTACAGGGGCTTCATTGCTGCGCAAGGGACGGGCGCCATACAGGCGCAAGGTCGTCGCGGAGGGGACGACAGGTTCGATCAGTAGGGTAAAAACCAGCAACACGGTTTGAAAGCGATTGAGCCAGCGGTGCCTCGACCTAGCATCGTGTCGACCGTCTAGACTATTAAGAGCCATGGTTCAATCACTCGGTCTTCCGGTCGTCGCGTTCACGCATGAGCCAATAGGTCAGACCCAAGGCCAGTATCGTCCCCGCCAGGGCGGCCACTTTGGCAGGATCAACGTCGGGGCCAAGGATGATGAACTTGCGGGCCAGTGCTAGGATCGCGATCAGAATGACGGTCTTGACCTGGATGATGCTTTCCTTACGCAGCGCCACTCTGACGATCGAATGCTTGAATTCCATCGCGATCAGGAGCGTCATGATCATGCCGAACACATTCTGGAATACCTTGTGATCCAGGGGATTGAAGGCATCGAGGACCAGCAGCGTGAAGACGATAGCGATGAGCTGGAACAGCGACACCACGATGATGACGGCAATTACCGCCGACAGAACGAGGGCGACGACCTGCTCGAAGCGCTCGTAAACCGTCATCAACCGCCACTGGGAGCGCATCTCGTCAAGGGTCGTGTGGCCAGATTCTTTATGCATAAGCGTTGCTCTCTCTTTCAATGAAACGTTAATGGAACGGGGAGTCCGAGAAGACGACCCGATTACACCTGGATTGCCGAGGCAATTGCGAAGCCACCCAGCGCATAATGTCCTGCGCGCCAGTGGCGCCGCCGATGGGTGGATCAGCCTCTTGCATCCGGCTTCTGGTCTGGCGGCAGCAATCCCAGCAGATCCGCCTGCAAATGTTGCAACTTGTCGATGCCAGCCCTCAATGCCTCGACACGGCCGGCATTTTTCATTTCACTCAGGGTGTGCGCTAACTGCTGGATGCTCTGATGCAGGACATCGACCTGATCATCGGGGTCCTTGCCGAAGAACGTAGGGCGGCCACTTTGATCCCGCCAGTATTGGAGTGCTTCGGGTTGAGGCGGCACTTGGGTCTTACCTGACAGATAGTCGATCATCTGGGAAATCCAGACCCGGTGGTCGGCGTATGTGAACGGCACGGGCAGCGAGGAGCGACTGTCAGGCTTGAATCCCATCCAGGATAAGGGTACCTGCCAGGTGTGTAGCCATTGCTCGAATTCCTGCGCCGGCATCGGATGCCCGATGGCATAACCCTGGCCCCACTCGCATCCCATACGCAGCAGCATTTCACCATGCTGGATGGATTCGACGCCCTCCGCGATGCAGTTCCTGCCAAACGACCTTGCCAGTGCCAGTAGCGCATCCAGGATGGCGATATCGTCCGGATCCTCGAGCATGTCGCGTATAAAACCCTGGTCGATCTTGAGCAGGTGCGCGGGCAGGCGCTTCAGATAGGTCAGCGATGAATAGCCGCTGCCGAAATCGTCGAGGGCAAACCGCAATCCCATCCTCCCGCACAGCGCCATCAACTGTGACACTTGAGCGAAGTCCTCCACGGCGCTGGTTTCGAGGATTTCCAGTTCAAGGTCTTGCGGCTGGGCGCCGGGATGTCGTGACAACATACCCCGTAGATGCCTGATGAAGTCCGGTTGCAGCAAGTGCCGCGCACCGATATTCACGCTGATCGGTACATGAAGGCCGGCTTTACGCCAAACTTCGATCTGGGTCAACGCAGCCTCGATGGTCCATTCCCCCACGTCAATCCCGAGCGGATGGTTCTCAATGATCGGTATGAAGGAGGCAGGAGATAACAAGCCACGCGTCGGATGTTGCCAGCGGATCAAGGCTTCGGCGCCCAGCACCTCACCGGTGCGCATGTTGACCTTAGGTTGGTAATAAAGCAGAAACTGCCCATTGGCAAGTGCATTCTCTATGCTGTCAAATCCTTCGTGACGGGTGCGCAGCGTACGATCCTTCTCCGTATCGAAAACGTGATATCGATTCTTGCCGGCTTGCTTGGCACGATACATAGCCTGATCTGCCTGCCGCAGCAGTTGGTCGGCGTCGATATCTTCGCCTTGCGGGTAGTAGCTCACACCGATACTCGCGCTCACCTCGCACAGTGCGTCACCAATCGGTATGGGCTGTGCAGCCACCTCGATCAGGCGATCGAGAATCGGTACGCTGACGGAAATATCCGGCAGGTCGAGCAGAATAGCGACAAACTCATCACCACCAAGACGGGCCAAGGTATCGTCTTCGCGCAACACCTGCGTCATACGTCTGGACAGGACGGAAAGCAATTTGTCGCCGACTGCGTGGCCGTGCTGGTCGTTGACCTTCTTGAATCCATCCAGATCGATGAAGACAACCGCCAGGTGCATGCCACGCCGACGTGTCTGACAAATGGCCTGCTTAAGGCGGTCTCCAAGCAATAGTCGATTGGGCAAGCCGGTGAGCAGGTCGTAATGAGCAACGCGTTCAAGCTGTTGCTGGTTCTCCTTCAGCGCTGTGATGTCGGAAAACATGGCTGCGTAATGCTCGATATTGCCACGCATATCCGGCACTGCACTGATTGTCAGCAGCGCGGCAAACTGACTGCCGTTCTTGCGTCGGCACCAGAGCTCTCCGTGCCAGTAGTCGTGCTCAAGCAGAGCCTGCCAAACGGTCTGATAGAACTCATCGTCATAGCGATCGGACTCGAGCAGACGGGGTGTCTGGCCCAATACTTCCTCCCGCGCATAACCAGTGATCACGGAAAACGCCCGATTGACGTTGACAATGTGGCCTTGAGCATCCGTAACGAGGATGCCCTCTCCTGCGTGCTCAAAAACTTTAGCCGCAAGGCGGAGCTCTTCCGCGGATCTTCTGCGTGCGGTAACATCATGGATATAGCCGTGCCAGAGGATGCTCCCATCAGGCATGGCTTCAGGCGACGCCTCGCCTTCGACCCAGATCACCCGACCGTCTGGAAACTGCACCCGGTACTCGTCATGCCAAAGCGCGAGTGACTGCCCCGACGCCTGTATGGTTTCATGCACACGGTCGCGGTCTTCAGGATGGAGCGCCGCTAACACCGGAGTGGCATCTTCGACAACATCCTCCGGTGCAACCCCGTATATTTCCCGTATCTTCGCGCTGGCATAAGGGAAGTGCGAGCTGCCGTCCGGACGAAGACGGTATTGGTAAAGCATACCGGGAACGTGGCTGGCCAACTCTTCTCGCTGTAGGCGCATAGAGTTCAGCGCCTGCTCGATCCTCTTGAGATCGGTGACGTCCTCTACCGTCCCCTCTGCCGCTCTGGGCCGACCAGAGGCGTCGCCCTTGAATGTTGCCCGCAGGTGTATCCAGCGAACCTGCCCTCCGCTGACGATGCGATACTGCAGATCAAGGGACTTTCCGCACATGGCAGCATCCCATGCCCTATCGAAGAGGGGGCGGTCTTCAGGGTGAATGCACTGCAGGAATCGCTCGAAGGCTATTGGCGCACCAACATCCAGGCCGAGCACGCGGCAGGCTTCATCGGAGCAAGTGAGGAGTTGCGAGCCAAGATCGAGATACCAACTGCCAAAATGGGCATTCTGGTTAATCTGGCCACCGTGTCGGGCTGAGATTTGAGGCGTCTCGTTCAAAGGTGACGCTCCTTATGGGGGAAACAGAGGTTCCAAAGTTTCTGCAACTCGGAGCGCATTTCGTCAAAGATTGTGTGGCTGGGGTCGCTATGCATCGCGGCTACGCACTTTCTGCAAGGGTCGAACAGCTGATAAGCAGTGTGGGTAGACGATATGAATGCTGTTACTCATGAGGTGGGTCCTTGGGACGCAGAGGAAGTCATGGCTCCGGCAGTTGGGCCGCTGTGACATGGGGGTTCGAGCTGTAGCCCCTGCGTCAGTTGCCGGATGCTGTATTCATCCAGCGTTTCCCGTGCGAGTAGTTCGCGCGCGCACCGCTCCAGCACTTCTCGGTTAATTTCGAGAATTCGGTATGCACGATCAAACACATCCATCACGATGTCACGGATGGCTTGGTCGATGCGTGCCTGAGTCGATTCGGCTACCCGGCAGCCACCCTGTACCAGTTCAGGCGCATCAAGAAAACGCGGCCGCTGTGCCTCAAAAGCAACGTATCCCAAGCCTTCATCCATGCCGAAGCGCGTAATCATGTCGCGGGCGATGTCGGTGGCCCGCGCGAGATCGTCTGAAGCCCCTGTGGACAGCTCGCCAAACACGAGCTTCTCAGCCGCACGCCCTCCCAGGAGCACGGCGATCTTGTGCTCCAGGTCGGCACGTGTCATCAGAAATCGGTCTTCGGTGGGCCGCTGCAGGGTGTAGCCGAGTGCACCGATGCCACGCGGAACGATGGAAATCTTGTGTACCGGATCGGTGCCGGGCAGCGCCAGCGCCACCAGCGCATGCCCCATCTCGTGATAGGCCACGGTTTCCCGCTCCTTCGGATTGAGCACACGGTTCTTCCTTTCCAGGCCGGCCACGATGCGCTCGATGGCGGCGGTGAAGTCTTGCAGTTCCACAGCCTGCGCCTTGCGCCGCGTCGCGTTCAGCGCTGCTTCGTTTACGAGATTGGCCAGATCAGCGCCGGAAAAGCCGGTGGTTAGCGCCGCCACCTGTTCCAGATCTACACCGTGGGCCAGGGTGATCTTCTTGACATGGACCTTCAGGATATCCAGGCGACCTTTATTGTCGGGCCGGTCCACCAGCACCTGACGGTCGAAGCGACCGGCGCGAAGCAAGGCCTGATCGAGGATTTCGGGGCGGTTGGTGGCGGCGAGGATGATCAGCCCGACCGAGCTGTCGAAGCCATCCATTTCGGTGAGCAACTGGTTCAGCGTCTGCTCACGCTCGTCGTGTCCGCCGGTCGGTCCTCCGACACCGCGTGCGCGGCCCAAAGCATCCAGTTCATCAATGAAGATGATCGCCGGCGCCTGCCCGCGCGCCTGTTTGAACAGGTCGCGCACACGGGCCGCACCCACGCCGACGAACATCTCGACAAACTCCGAGCCTGAGATGGAGAAGAAGGGCACCGCCGCCTCGCCGGCAACAGCCTTGGCCAGCAATGTCTTGCCGGTGCCGGGCGGGCCCACCAGCAACACGCCCTTGGGAATGCGCGCCCCGAGCCGTCCATACTCCTGCGGATTCTTGAGGAAATCGACGATCTCAACCAACTCCGCCTTGGCTTCATCGACGCCAGCGACATCGGCAAAGGTCACGCCAGTGTTCTTCTCCATGAATACCTTGGCACGGCTCTTGCCGATGCTCAGGAAG
>NZ_DDCG01000008.1:0-71249 GCF_002335235.1 Methylophaga sp. UBA2012
ATATTCGGATCGAAAATGATGTCTTCGGGTGGGAAATGCACTTTTTCAGTTAACACTTCATAAGAGCGTCTGCAGATTTCCAGCTTACGCTGGCGAGTATCAGCCTGACCGACTTCGTCAAACGCCATTACAATCACTGCCGCACCATAGCGACGAACCAGCTTGGCCTGTTCGATGAATTTTTCTTCGCCTTCTTTCAGGCTGATGGAGTTAACAATGCCTTTACCCTGAATGCATTTCAGACCGGCCTCGATAACTTCCCACTTGGATGAGTCAATCATCACCGGTACGCGGCTGATATCGGGCTCAGCAGCCAGTAAATTGAGGAAGGTCACCATGGCCTCTTTCGAGTCCAACATGCCTTCATCCATATTGATATCGATGATTTGAGCACCATTCTCCACTTGCTGACGAGCGACTTCTAAAGCGGTGTCGTAGTCACCTTCTTTAATCAGTTTGGCAAAGCGGGCGGAACCCGTGACGTTGGTTCGTTCACCGACGTTCACAAACAGGCTGTCAGGAGTGATATTCAGGGGTTCTAAACCACTTAAACGGCAATGATGTAAATTAGCTTTTGGCTGACGTGGTTTAATGCCTGCCACTGCATCGGCAATGGCTTTAATATGTGCAGGTGCGGTACCACAGCAGCCACCAACAATATTTAAGAAACCAGATTGTGCCCATTCTTTAATTTGCACCGCCATGACTTCTGGTGACTCATCATATTCACCAAACTCATTTGGCAAACCCGCATTAGGGTGAGCACTGACGTGGCAAGTCACCACATTGGATAATTCTTCTACGTATTGACGTAATTGCTCTGCACCCAGCGCACAGTTCAGACCAATACTCAGCGGCTGGATATGTGCCAGTGAGTTCCAGAACGCTTCGGCGGTTTGGCCAGAAAGCGTGCGGCCACTGGCATCCGTGATGGTGCCGGAAATCATGACCGGAATATGCACATTGTTTTGCTCGCAAAACTGATCAATCGCAAACAGAGCCGCTTTGGCATTTAATGTGTCAAAAACGGTTTCCACCAGCAATAAATCCGCACCGCCATCGACTAAACCACGAATGGCTTCCAGATAGGCTTCAACCAGTTCATCAAAACTGACATTACGAAAACCAGGATTATTTACGTCAGGAGAAATACTGGCCGTGCGGTTAGTTGGACCTAACACCCCAGTGACAAAACGCGGTTTATCTGGATTCTTGGCCGTAAACTCATCAGCCACTTCTTTGGCTAATTCTGCTGAGACTTTGTTTAACTCATACACCAGATCTTCCATCTGGTAATCAGCCATGGCAATAGAGGTGCCATTAAAAGTATTGGTTTCGACAATATCCGCACCGGCTTCAAAATAGGCGCGATGGATATCGCGAATAATCTGTGGTTGGGTCAAAGACAAAAGATCGTTATTGCCTTTAACATCACAAGGATGATCAGCAAACCGTGCTCCACGGAAATCTTTCTCTTCCAACTTATAGCTTTGAATCAACGTGCCCATGCCACCATCAAGAATCAGGATACGTTGTTCGAGTAAGGATTTAATTTGTTGAAGCACAGTCATTTAAAGCAGATTTCCCATCTGGTAAAGCGATTATAAAAATCGCACGATTATACCAGATACTCACCGTGACTTTTTAACTCTGATGGATGTAGTTCAGCCAGCATTGCTGCTGGCTGAACACTGACTTACACCTTGAATGACGATAAGCCGGTTTGCAACTCATTGGCTGTGGCATCCAAATCGCTACCGACCTGACTCAATTGTTTTGCGCCTTCCGCCGTTTGCTGCACCAGATCAGAAATACGGGTTAAGTTCTCACTGACGTTTTCACAGACATTACTCTGCTCTTCAGTGGCTGAAGCAATCTGTAAAGTCATTTCAGAGACTTCATCAATGGCAGTTTTAATTTTCATTAAGGCACTGGCAGCTGAATGCGCTAATTCCACGCTATGCTCTACCTGTTGACCGCTTTTTTTCATCGCTTCAGAGGCTTCTTTATTACCTTGATTCAATAATGAAAGACGATTCTGGATTTCTACGGTCGCTGACTGAGAGCGGTTAGCCAATGCACGTACTTCATCTGCCACCACAGCAAAACCACGTCCTTTTTCACCCGCTCGGGCCGCCTCAATCGCGGCATTTAACGCCAACAAATTGGTTTGTTCTGCGATGCCCTGAATTTCAACCAAAATCTCGGCAATGGCACCACTATTTTTGACCAATTGGTCCAACGCCGCTTCAGAGAGTTGAACACTGTTTTTCACGTCACTGATTGACTGTGCATTCTGACTGACAAGATCGGCACCGGCTTCGGTTGATTGGTGTGCATCACTCACCAGTGTCGCTGTACGTTCAGCATTACCCGCAATTTGCTGTGCAGAGGCAGACATTTCAGTCACTGCAGACACCATCTGATCTAATAAACTGCTTTGCTCATTCATCTGCTCACTGGTTTGCTGACTAATTTGCTTACCCTGAGCTGACAAGTCACTTATACGATTACCTATAGGCAGCATATTTTTAATTAGAGTCTGCAACTTCTGAATAAAAGTATTTAACAGGTTTGCCAGCTTACTGGTTTCATCCTGACGAGTCACATTAATCCGTTGCGTCAGATCACCTTCTCCACCGGCCAGTTTGCCAACAATACCTGTCATATCATGTAAAGGCTTCACACTACTTTTGGCGACGAACCAAACAACGAGCACACCGATAACGGCAAATAATATGCCGAGTAAAGTTGTCTGACTGATGAAGTGAGATTGCTGATTATCCATAAATTCTTGCTGTTGTCTGATATCTGCATAGATAACCGCTTCTGGCACCGAAATATAGACAATCCATGGCTTATCAGCCTGAGCCAAGTTAAAAGGCTTTAGTACGTTCAGAGTTTTATTATCAGCAAAAATACTGCCTTCCCCTGAAGCAGACACCGCTTTAATTTTTTCAACCAGACCAGCATCAACCGACTTCAGGTTTTTACCCACTAATTCCGGATGCTCACTATCGGCAACGATCACACCCTTGGGGCTTAATAACAGCATCTGGCCCGCGCCCTCATAAAGCTGTTTGTCGACTTCTATCACTTTAGACTGTAAAAAGTCGGCGCTGATATCTATCCCCGTCATACCAATGAATTTACCGTTTTTATTCACCGGCACGACCATACTGGTCAATAAGACATCCTTACCATTAATCGGATAAATATAAGGGTCAATGACACAGCTTTTGTTGGAATCTTTCGGGCATAGATAATATTCGCCGGCTCTGACACCATTGTCGTCAAGGCTCTGGTCTTCAAGTCCAACCAGATTCTCAACAGCAAAACCATCATCATTACCGTGAATCACATACGGTAAAAAGCGACCAGTTTCATCACTACCAGTCGTTGAACGAAATAGACCATCAGAAAAATCGAGTTGATTAGGTTCAAATGCGACATACGTTCCTAAGAAATTAGGGCTCAGATTTAATGTCTTTTTTAGAATATCTAACGCTAATTCACGCTTATCAATGGTGTTTGAAGCTTCGGCAAGAGACTGCATAGACATGGCTGAAGAAGTGGCAACATTCAATGCTTTTTCGAGAGGAACCAGTAGACTGGCACTGGTATCGCTAGCGAGTAATTCGAGGTATGATTCCGCCTGTTTTTTTGTCAATTCACTGCTGTATTCAGAAAGTGATTGATTAATTTTTCCAAAATTATACATCGAGACCAATACTGTCACGAGCACAATGGATAACAGACTCAGTCCAGCCCACAAGCTAAAGCGTTGCTGAATAGATAAATTCATTTTAACTCCATAGAAAACGGCTACCAGTCAAAACCGCATCATGTTTGTTAGCTAATGAATGAAGCTAAACCTCCACTGAAAAGTGCACACAAACAGGCGACAAACTCAGCTAACTGTTCTCCATTAAACAATGCTCAGATTGTGTTCTATAAGTTATGACAGGTCACCAAAAAATGATGATGTGGAAAATATGACAGAAAGCGAAATAGAAAACAATGTTTAATGAGAGGAAACATGGATTCAGTCACATATCCCTTTCTCAATAAAGCCTCATACCCACTTTTTTCACGGTATCGCCATCGACTTCATTCACTACCCAATGAATACCGTGCCAATCAATATCATCCCCCACAACAGGGTGGCCACCTACCCGACGAGCAATAAACTCGCCCAGACTGACGCCGACTTCCTGAGGACTGATGGTTAAGCCATAGGCCTTAGCGACATCTACCAGCATCGCATCGCCATTGAGTACAAAAGAACCAAAAAAGGCTAACTGTTTCTGGTTAAGTTGATTATCACCATTAAATAACTCATTCAGATTATCTAAATCTTCTTCGCGACTAATCACACATAAAATGTCGCCTAATTTTAAGCGGGTACTACCTTTAGGATGAATCATCTCTTCATTACGGAATAATGCAGAAATCATTGCCCCTGATGGAAAGCGTAATAACCGAATAGGTTGCTCATCAAGGCGATGATTTTCTACTTTATAGACAAACATTTCATAATCACGCTCGGGCAAAATCCCCAGAGATCCACGCTGTCTTGGGCTGGCTTTTTTAGGGATCTGTACCCGCATCCATTTTGCCATCGGCAATAATGTTCCGCCCTGAATTAATAGCGATAGCAAGACCACAGCAAACGCCACATTGAAATACATTGACGAATTATCTACTCCGCCGATAACAGGGAAAATCGCTAACACAATCGGCACAGCACCACGCAATCCAACCCAGGAAATGAAGCCGATTTCCCGCCAGCGGAACTTAAAGAACGGTTTTACTGAGAGCACGACAGCCAGCGGTCTGGCAACAAAAATAAGGGCTAAGGCAATAACCAGTGACGGTAAAGCATATTTCATCAATTCAGTTGGCGTGACCAACATACCCAGTACCAGGAACAAGCCAATTTGACTTAACCAAGCCAGGCCGTCATACACAGGTAAAATGTGCTGTAACTGACGCGTGTTTTCACTGCCTATCATTAAGCCACAAAGGTAGATCGCCAAAAAACCACTGCCTCCCACCCAAGAAGCCAATCCAAAAATTGTAAAGCCGAGTGCTAAAGCCAGCAGAGAATACAGGCCTGGTACCAGCTCTAATTTGCTCAATAAACGCTTAACTAACCAACCACCTAAAAGACCAATCCCAATGCCAAAGCCAAACTGTTGCAGGAAAAATAAGACATTGCCTAAAACTGTATTTTCATCACTGATCAATAGTTGAATAAACATCAAGGTGAGGAAAATAGCCATCGGATCGTTAGTACCCGATTCAATTTCAAGGGTAGCACCAACCCGCTCGTTGATATTAATCCCTTGGCCGCGCAACATGGAAAATACAGCGGCCGCATCCGTTGACCCGACAATAGCGCCGATCAACAGCCCTTCAACCAATGTCAGATTAAAAATCCACATTGCGATTAAACCAACGACGCCGCTGGTAATAAATACGCCAACCGTGGCCATAGATAAGGCAGGTTTAAAACCTACACGGAATGTTTTCAGGCGAGTACGCATACCGCCATCAAGCAAAATCATTGCTAATGCCAGATGACCAATGACAAAGGCCACAGAATAATTATCAAACTGAATACCTAAAACGCCGTCTTCCCCAGCCAACATACCTAAAGCCAGGAAGATAATCAGTAGAGGCAGACCAAACAATGACGACAAGCGGCTAGCCAGAATGCTGAGAGCAATCAGGGAACCACTTAACAGAAACAACATACTTATCGAATTCATAGGGGCGCTTTTAAATATGAGCTATGTCATAAACATAGCAACAAATGCTCGGAAGAGCACGAAATGACAGTGAATTTATCGGGGTGATGAGGGATTTTTTAAACTAAATGTCCCGGCCTCTTCAATATCAATAAAAGGTAAAAGGCTGCCGACATCCAGACGCGCCTTAAATCGATAATCAAATGAATCTTTGTTATTACTCATCAATTGACTGATTAACTTCGCACTGCCAATCAAGTCTGGCACAGCCCTGATTGTAAACTCTTCAGTGCCGTAGCCTGCGACACGAGGCAAGTCAGGTTCAGCACCACTTAAAATACGATAGCCATCAACTTCAACGGAATAGCTCATACCTTTCAATGGCAGTGCACTCCGGTTGGGATTAATGACTTTTAGGCCAACAAGAAATGTCGGTGTTGAAGCTGTTGATTGAGGTGCCAAAGTGAAGGAGGTGATATTGACCTGCGGCTGTTCGAACTGAGGAGACAATGTAGCGCATGCTGATAAGGTATAAGTCATGATAAAAAGAATGACCCAGCGAAAGTGTCGCATTGAATGCTCCTGTGATGATCTAAAATCGAATAACTTAGTACAAATGATGCCCTGAAACGCTTAATTCAAGCTTATCAGACAGATTAAATTGAAAGGTCACAAAAAAAACGCCGCACTTTTTCCAAAAGCGCGGCGCCTCTTAAAGCTTATGGACGCAGTGTCCGTTCAGGAATGCAGATTATTGACCGCGTTCCTGAACTTCTTCATTTTCATCCATCTCATGTGCTGGATGCGGTGAGTTAGCAGAGTCCTCTGCTTCCTCCATATTTTCTTTATATTCTTCGCTGTGTTTTTTATCTTTGATGGTATCCAGCTCTTCACCCATTTCATGAGCCGGGTGTTTTGCTCCCTCATGGGACGACTCATGTTCATTTGCGAAGGCTGCACCTGAGCTAAATAAAACCAGCATTACAACGGATAATAAAGTTGTTAGTTGTGTTTTTAACATGATTTTCTCCTTTGTTTGATTTCATCAAACATCGGTGAGAAGAACCTGAACAGATACGTATATATTCAGGACTGTTTCCTACCCTAACGAATTAATGGATAGAATTCAAATCATGGGGAAATATTTTCACCTTATAAATCAATAACTAAGAAACATAACATTGGAACAAGAACAATCCCGAGCAACAAGTCAGGGAATCCTTAACTCACGCTCGGGAAATGACTGATTATCCTGCCGCGACGTTCTCAACTATCTCTGGGTTAGTACCGTTGATAAAACGATTCACACCATTCAACAAGGCTTTTATCGCCGAGGTAGTGATATTTTGATCCTGACCAACACCAAACACTGTTGCATGTTCACCGACCTTAACTTCAACATAACTGACTGCTGTCGCATCAGACCCGGCGCTCATACCGTGCTCGTGATAATCAGCAACGGTGACCGTTTCACCGATATGTTCAGATATCGCTTTTGCTACCGCATCCAAAGGGCCATTTCCCTGACCTTTTAATTCGATACGTTGTTGCTGATATTTCACCACCACATGGCTCAACACCTGATGACTCTCTTCATCAACAATATGGCTTCCCATATATTGATATGGACTATTCACCTGAACATATTCTTTATCAAATAAGGTCGCGATATTGTCAGCATTAATTTCGCGGCCACTGCTATCACTGACTTTCTGTACCACTTTGCTGAATTCAATCTGCAAACGTCGTGGCAATTCAAATCCAGCATGCTGCTGTAACAAGAAACTCACGCCACCTTTACCCGACTGACTATTCACCCGAACCACCGCATCATAACTACGATTCACATCCGCTGGATCAATTGGTAAATAAGGCACTTGCCAGTAATCATCAGCTTTTTGCACAGCCAAACCTTTTTTAATCGCATCCTGGTGTGAACCTGAAAATGCGGTAAACACCAACTCTCCTGCATAGGGGTGGCGAGGATGTACAGGCAATTGTGTGGTTTCTTCAAACAACTGACGGATCTGATCCATCTGGGTGAAATCGACACCAGGATGAATTCCCTGCGAATACAAATTCATTGCCAAGGTGATTAAATCCACATTACCGGTGCGTTCACCGTTACCAAATAAACAGCCTTCCACACGATCAGCACCTGCCATTACAGCTAACTCTGCCGCTGCTACCGCTGTGCCACGGTCATTATGTGGATGCACACTCAGAATAATGCTGTCGCGTTGATTTAAATGTCGATGCATCCATTCCACCTGATCGGCATAAGTATTCGGCGTAGCCATTTCCACGGTTGCCGGCAAGTTAATAATCATCTTATGTTCTGGAGCCGGCTGCCAGATCGCCGTTACTGCATCACAGACTTCTTTAGCAAATTCAATTTCAGCACTGGAAAATGTCTCAGGTGAATATTGATAAATCCACTCAGTTTCAGGCTGCTTTGCCGTCATTTCTTTCACCCAGCGTGTGCCTCGTTCTGCAATCTCTTTGACTCCCGCCTTGTCTGTGCGATAGACAATCTCACGAAATGCCGGTGCAATCGGATTGTACATATGCAAAATGGCACGCTTTGCGCCTTTTAAGGATTCCACTGTTCGGGCAATTAAGTCTTCTCTGGCCTGAGTTAACACTTCAATGGTGACATCATCAGGAATACGATTTTCTTCAATCAGCCGGCGTACGAAATTAAAGTCCGTCTCCGAAGCTGATGGAAAGCCAACTTCAATTTCTTTGAAGCCCATATCCACCAAGGCTACAAAGAACCGCATTTTAGTATCGACAGACATCGGATCAATCAAAGCCTGATTACCATCACGTAAATCGGTGCTCATCCAGATCGGGGCTTTATCGAGTACCACATTAGGCCACTGCCGATCCGGCAATTGGATAGCATCAAAGCGGCGATACTTCTGAGCGGGCTGACTAATCATGTCTGACTCCTGACAATACATATTAATGACACAAAAGATGCTGAAACAAATTTGCCTGACTCACCATATCAATCGGGTTAATTGATACTTTTCCGATGTACCGTTCATGACTTTTGATCATGTCCGTGCATCGTGCCAGCCGCGCTTTTGGCGCATGAGCTATCAGTTCCAGCCATGTGAAATAGTATAAAGAAGTGTTAATAGAATTAAATTGCTAAGTTTGCACAAAATCAAACAACAAAAGAATAATATTGCTTATATTTATTAAATATTGAAATATATAACCACAATATAATTTAACAGGAATATTTCATGTCTGAACAACTTGATAAATACGATGTCATGATCTTGCAAAAATTACAGACTGACGGACGTATCACCAACCAGGAATTAGCCGAAGCCATCAAACTTTCACCCTCGCCCTGTCTGCGCCGGGTTAAACAAATGGAAGAAAAAGGCTTAATTGATGGTTATGTTGCTTTACTCAACGCCAAAAAATTAGGACTGACCTTAATGGCCTTTATTGGTATCAGTATGGATAAACATACACCGGAACGATTCGAAGCACTTGAGTCGACACTAGCCAGCTACCCTGAAGTCCTCGAATGTCATCTGATCACCGGCCAATCGGCAGATTATTTATTAAAAGTCATTGTGAAGGATATGGATGCCTATCAACAATTTCTGCTCAATAAATTAACCCGGATTGAAGGTGTCACCGGTGTTCACACTTCCTTTGTGATGAAGTCGCCAATTAAAACCACGGCTTTGCCTGTTGGCTAATGCAACCAATAAGCGCTCGTTGAGTCGGATATAGAAATATTCACAGTGAGGTTATATGTATCGCCGGCACTTCTTTCTACTTGTTGTTCTGAGTCTGTGTTTTTTCATTTTTCTTAGTTGGCTCATACCGTCAAGCAGTTGGCTACTGGCTGTATGGGTAATGCTAACGGGACTCGGCATCTACGATTTACGCTGCCGTCACAACGTTTTAAACAACTATCCGGTCATTGGACACCTTCGGTATTTACTGGAATTTATCCGTCCGGAATTACGCCAATACTTTTTTGAATCCGAGTCCAGCGGCAGACCATTTAATCGTGAACAGCGAGAGATTATCAACAAACGTGCTGACGGTGTGAGTGATGCGATGCCGTTTGGCAGCGTCAATGATATTGAACATGCCGGCTATGATCTGAGTTACCACTCCTTATCCCCTAAACAAGTTGATGATAGCTACCGCTGTGTCACTATCGGTGGACCACAATGTGGTCAGCCATATCATTCATCGCGTTTTAACATTTCTTCTATGAGTTTTGGGGCTATCTCAGGTAAAGCCATTCAAGCGCTTAATTTGGGTGCAAAACAAGGTGGTTTTGCCCAAGTAACAGGCGAAGGAGGCATTAGCCCATATCATCAGCAGCATGGCGGTGACCTGGTCTGGCAGATTGGTACCGGTTATTTTGGTTGTCGAACCCAAAATGGTGGTTTTTCTGCGGCTAAATTTGAGCATTCCGCCAGGTCCGATCAGGTAAAAATGATTGAACTGAAATTATCACAAGGTGCCAAGCCTGCTCATGGTGGTTTGTTACCCGCCTCAAAAATTACCGAGGAAATTGCAAAAACACGTGATGTGCCAATGGGTGAAGATTGTCTATCTCCCCCTGCCCATAAAACATTCTCAACACCAGAGGGTTTGCTTCAATTTATCCAACAATTACGTGAAATGTCAGGAGGCAAGCCAGTTGGCTTTAAACTCTGCATTGGTTACCAACATGAGTTTTTAGGCATTTGTAAAGCCATGTTGGAAACAAACATTCTGCCTGACTTTATAACGATTGATGGTGCTGAAGGCGGCACAGGTGCTGCACCAACAGAATTTTCTGATCGGCTGGGTTTATTCATTAATGAAGCCTTGTATTTTGTTCATAATGCCCTAGTTGGCGTGGGCTTACGTGATCAGATTAAACTCATCGTCAGTGGTAAAGTTGCACTAGGCTATGACATGGTTGTCAAAAAAGCCTTAGGCGCCGATCTTTTCCATGCTGCCCGTCCCTATATGTTTGCTATCGGTTGTATTCAGTCGCGTCGTTGTCATACCAATAATTGTCCAACAGGTATTGCTACACAGGATGAGCGACGTTCCAGAGCCATTAATGTCCATGGGAAAGCGCGGCGTGTTCAGCGATACCATGATGCTACACTTACCTCTTTTTTAGAGTTAACTGCAGCAATGGGGCTGACCTCACCGGACGAATTAACGCCCGAACACATAGAACATCGTGTCGATGATGCTCCAGCGGTGACTTATAGCGAGTTATATGGTCCTGCTCTGACCGAAGGCTGTTTGGTCACTCAACAAACCGTTCCAGTCAGGTGGCAGAAATTATGGGATAAAGCCAGTGCTAATCAGTTCTGATAGCGGGTTGTTTCTGTTTTTGTAATTGCCACATCCCAGCCATAAACAACAGCATCGCTAACCAAACAATAATAAATGTCACTAATCTGGCTTGAGGAAAGTGCTCATCCAAGACATACACTCCAATCAGAAATTGTATTGTTGGATTGATATACATAATAAAACCGACAATCGATAGATTGATACGTCGGGTTGCCATAGCAAATAAAACCAAAGGTAATGCCGTCAAAAAGCCTGAGCTAATCAACAAAACGGTTGTCGTTGCATCCTCGCCAAATTGTAATATTGACGGCTCAGCATTGGCCTGCCAGCCAATCCACAGCATAACAAAAGGCATTAACCACAAAGCTTCTATGGTGAGTCCGTTAATACCATCAATCGGATGAACTTTACGGATAAGTCCGTAGAAGGCAAAAGCAAATGACAAAACAACGCCCACCCATGGCAAGCTGCCAAACGACCACAGTTCCCAAAGCACTGCCAGAAACGCAATTCCTCCCGCGATGGCTTGTAACGGATGCAAAGACTCTTTGAGTAAGAGTCGCCCCATCAGCAAGCTGACCAAAGGCATGATGAAATAACCTAAACTGGCCTCAAGCACCCGATGTTGACCTACGGCCCAGATGTACACCAACCAGTTAATGGCAATAAATACCGCTGACGCGCCCAGCCACAATAAGGTCGTTTTATTATGCAATGCTTCCCAGAGGTGCTTACCTCGTTTTAGCAATAAGCCCACCGTTAAGGTAGCCACCAGTGACCAGATAATCCGATGCGCAGTCACTTCAATAGGTGACACGTGGCTCAGGTAACTGAAAAAGAGTGGAAAAGTACCCCAGATGGTATAAGCCAGAATGGCTAAGATTAGACCTTGCATGGTGCTCTCAGAAATTTAAATACATATGGTATCAGTGACACAAACGGCTATAAACACTTATCAGCTAGCTCCCCTTATCAGAGAGTTACGGTGCATATTAATGGTGCTGGTAGACCGATAATTGTATTTTTCCGTTATGGATGACAATCCCTTCTGCGCGAAGGCACTGTATCTGCATAGCGTATTTATCGCTGTCTTCAGGAAAAGAAGATCGCCCTTGTGCATTAATAACACGATGCCAGGGTAATTCTGTGTCAGGAGGTAAATTTTTTAATACCGTCCCGACATAACGAGCATATCCTGGATAGCCACAATGCTTAGCAATTTGTCCGTATGTCATCACTTTTCCGAAAGGTATATCGGCAACGGTATGCCATATCATGGTATCAAGTTCGTTCATTGTGCTGAGTATAGACGTTGATTCATTTATTTTGTCGATAAACAAAGGACTTTTTTGTGTTATTAAGCTGAGCGACAAGGTTAAAAAATGTGATAAATTTCACATTAACTAAACCGCTACTTTATCAACTCAAGACAAGGATGACTTCAGTGAAAACATTCACAGCCTTACTCTGTTTATTTTTCTTATCAACAGCCAATGCTTACACCCTATCTTCTGGCCCAATACAGAAATGGGGAGATCCCACGCTCGGCACGGGTGCAACGATCAGTTACAGCTTTATGATGGGTGGAGAACAATGCGATACATCTACTTGCTCTGCGTTAGATAGCTTTATGCCATTGGGGTTTCAGCAAGAAATCAAAAAAGCATTTAATGCCTGGAGCAGTGTCGCCAACCTCAATTTTATTGAAGTTGCAGACGATGGCGCTAACTTTAATACATTAACCACTTCAGGCGATATCCGCATTGGTGGTGAAACGATTGATGGACCAAGCGGCGTACTAGCCCATGCGTTTTATCCCGATACCCACTGGTATTTTTCTGCTGGAGGTGCTCTGCATTTTGATACCTCAGAAACATGGAGTATTGATAGCCTCGTAGACGGTATCAGTATCTTCTGGGTAGCTTTACACGAAATTGGCCACTCACTGGGCTTGGGTCATTCAAACGAATCTAACGCTATCATGGGGCCTTATTACAACCCTGTTCTGACAGGTCTTCAAGCTGATGATATTGCTGGTATTCAATATCTCTATGGTGCCAATATTTCAGCCGTCCCAGTTCCGGCAGCTTTCTGGTTATTAGGTTCAGCCTTGCTAGGCTTGTGTGGATTAAGAAGAAAAACATCTTCTAAAAATTAATATGAATCAGCCTCTCACGCTATGTGGGTGAGAGGCTCAACATATTTATTTGCCAATACCACAGTATCTCGAACGGCCATCAAGCTAAGCTCTGCTTTGAATTATTCAAGTATTTCTCAAACTCATCTGCTGGCATCGGTTTATTAAAATAAAATCCCTGAAGTTGCGGGCATTGATATTTTCTTAAAAACTCAAGTTGCTCAATGGTTTCAACGCCTTCTGCAATCACATTAAGCCCTAATCTATCAGCCATGTTAATGATCGCCTCCGTGATGGCACTATTGCTCTGATTTTCCGGCAGTCCATGGATAAATGATCGATCAATCTTGATGCTATCGACAGGGAAAATTTCTAAGCTGCTGAATGATGAATAGCCGACACCTAGATCATCAATAGCCAATCCGACCCCGAGTTCTTTCAAGGCTCTGAGAACTTTGTTAGCGTTAACCGCATCCTCGACCACGATACGCTCGGTAATTTCAACCACTAAATACTCTGCTGGCATCTGGGTTTCGGACAATATCTTGAGAATATCATCCAAAAGACGTTCGTCATTAAATTGTTTCGGCGATAAGTTAACCGCAATGGGTAATAATCTATTGCCATTTTTTAGCCATTGCATATTTTGACGACAAGCCGTTTCTATGACCCATTTACCGATGGGAATAATCAACCCGGTATCTTCTGCAATACTGATAAAGTCAACGGGTTCAACCAAGCCTAAATTAGGATGATGCCAGCGGATGAGTGCCTCCATACCTATAATTTCAACGCTTTGTGAATCCAGCTTGGCCTGGTAAAACATCTCGAACTCATGGTTATGTAGGGCGTTCTTTAAGTCGGCTTCCAATGCTCTGCGCTCAAAAGATTGTTTGTGAAGCTCTGCAGAATAACGCTGAATTCCATTTTTACCTGACTCTTTTGCAGCATACATAGCGGCATCGGCATGTTTAGTCAGCTCATCTTCATTATCACCATGCTCCGGATAACAGCTGATACCAATACTTGCGGTGATGTGAATGACTTGGTCTTTGAGCATAAATGGGGCAGCAATAGCATTCAGAATTCGGCCAGCAACCACATCTACATGTTTATGTTCTTCCTCACCAGATACTTCGGGTAGTAGAACAATAAATTCATCACCACCAATACGACTGGCTACGTCACTGTCACGAATACTCAAGTTTAATCGTTCAGCCACTTGTCTGAGTAATTCATCGCCAGCATCATGACCCAAATTATCATTCACCGCCTTGAAGCCATCTAAATCCATGAATAATAGCGAGAACTGACGATCATAGCGCTTAGCTTCATTAATCTGATGTTGTACCATTTTGCAGAACATCGCACGATTGGGGAGTTGAGTAAGCTCGTCATGCAAAGCCATAAACTCAATCTGGCGCGTGCGTTCGTCCAGCGCCTCTTCCATAGCTTTAAAAGCACGTTTAATGGCGATGCTAAACAATATGATAGTGAGCAAAATAATAAGCAGTGCCCCGACGACATTGATCCACAGCTCGTTTATGGCACTTTTATAAAGGCGAGTGATGTTCTCAACCGACACTAATACACCGGATATCTGCCCAGTAATATCTTCAAACGGGCTTACACTGATACCATATTTCTCCTCTTTATCATTAATGAAATTATTTGCTGTAGAGATAAATCCAGCATCTAGGTTCACTTTGGGCAAAAGAGCATTCATCAGCGATGAATCGGTTGAATAAATCAGCTGGTAATGACTAAACGCCTGACCTTGGATATCAGCCTCACTGAAAGTAATAAAGTCATCCACTAATAAAATGGCAAGATCATTACCCGTGGCCTCTTTTAATTCGTGAAAGATATGGTCGATTTCTTCGGCTAACTCAATATAACCTATGAATTCCTGTGACTCTCCTAGATAAACCGGCTGAACACAACGGAGAGAATAAAAATTCATGCCCATTTCAATGCCACAGGCAAGTTTCTGTGTTCTGGCAGATTTAAGGTAGGTAGTGCGAGATAAACGGTCACCAAACTGGTCGGGCTTGTGAGCTCTCAAAATAACATCGCCATTGGGACCGATAAAATAGGCGTGGGTGATTTTTGTTTGATTTCTTAAGCGCTCAAAATCATCTTCAAATTCAGCATAGATCGTATCGCGCTGCCCTGATTGCATTTTTTCGAGTAATGTTTGATTACCGGAAAGTGCAGTAATTGCTCTGGCCAGACCTACCGCATCTGCTTCAAGAAATTGCCTAAACAGTTTAACTGTCGTTTCGTGCGTATCGGATACTTCACTATTGACGTGTTCTATATGGTGTTTAAAAAAAATCAGACTGCTAGCAATACCAACAGAGATCATCAGAGTAAACAAAAATAATTCCAAACGTGTTCTTGTGGTTAATGCTTTGACCCGTCTGCTTAATTTAAATGGCCTTACAAACATCGTTGTTTACTCCATCAACAAACAAATTAGTGTCCTTGAACTGATTTGTATAATCACATGTTTATATTAGCGCTTTGCTTCATTTGAGTAGTAAATTAATTGTTCAGTGATGTGAGTGTGAAAGCAGTACTGTCGTTATAAAAAGCTTCGTCATTATTCGCTTGGAATCGACTATCAGGAGCAAATTAGACATAAAAAAAGGGGCGAATCCTCGCCCCTTTTTACTGATTGAAAATGACGACCACAATGTCAGCGAAGGAAACGCCGACGATGAATCATTGAAATTATAAAAAAGGTCAGCCTGAATCAGGCTGACCTTCCTCGATTATTGACAACTGACTTGATAGCCATCTTTCACTCGCTTAAAGCTGTAAGTGTTGTCATTACCTTTCTGTTCATAGTTCAACTCGTCATTAACTAATTCCAGATTCTCATAATGAATTTGCTTACCGATCTGATCAGAAGAATTTCCATTCATATCCTGAAAGGCCGCAATGACCGTGTGTAACTCTTTGCCCTCCATCTTCCACTGGCCTCTTTCTTTTTGCACCCAGGAAAGATTTTCACCGTCACAGACCAGAAACAAAGCGGCGTAACTCTGATCCGCTTCACGTTTGACCAACCATTTCATAGTTTCACCGTCATGATCGGTTTCGGCATACCAGGTGCCAATTAAATCATCGAATGTTACTTCCGCAACAGCCATGCTGGATATAGATAGGCCTGCCAGTACTGCCAAAATTGTTTTTAATTTCATGGGGAATCACCCTCCTTAGATGTCTACGTAGATATAGGAGGATTCATTACTTCATCAATATTCATAACACCCGCCTAACTCGTTCGACAACACTAATCTTGCTGGTAAGACAGAACAAGATGTCCTAGTGATAATTGTGACTGACTCCTAATGCGGTGATGTAGTGATATCGCAAAAGCCTCTGTTTTTGATATCAGTTTGCTGGGAAAACAGAAAAATTTTGCCGTTATTTCGGGAGGAGAAAACCGTCTTTAAGTCAGAGCAAAGCGGTCAATCATTATGGGCTGAGCAATTCAGTCATATCAGATAAAAACGATATCGATTGCTTATTAATCAACAAGATAATGGGATCATCCCAAAAGGAATACCGACCTGGAAAAGCAGAATAATGGCTAAACGTTCGAAGATAAATCATTCGGGGAAGGCTTTTCATATTAACACTAATTAACCAGTTGTGAAGTGGCTTGCGGTTTATATGAATAGCATTGGCAAAATAATCGTTGCTCACTCTTTGCAGTAATGATTTCTTGCACCATAATCAACCTCAGGTCTCCAACTAACCAAAGAGGATCTCGAACCAATGATCAAACGTCCCGCCGAAGGTAAACGTCTGTTTATTCTGGACACCAACGTGTTAATGCATGACCCAACGGCTTTATTCCGTTTTGATGAGCATGATATCTACTTACCCATGGTTGTATTAGAAGAACTCGATCGTGGTAAAAAAGGCTTATCTGAAGTCTCACGAAATGTCCGTCAAGTTAGCCGGTTCCTCGATGATTTATTGTTACAAGCTGAAGATAATGAAGCCATTAGCAAAGGTATACCTCTACCCAGCGTGAACAGTGGTGATATGCCTAATGCCAGTGGTCGCCTGTTTTTCCAGACCACACAAATGGAGCAGGAGTTACCCAAAGAGCTGCCGAGTCATCAAGGTGACAACGCCATTTTAAGTGTGGCAATTGCATTACAGGCAGCGATTAAAGATCACACGATTATTCTCGTTTCAAAAGACATTAACTTACGCATCAAAGCCACCGTTTTAGGTATCTGTGCCGAAGACTACTACAACGATAAAGTCCTGGATGATGTGGATCTGCTTTATCGCGGTGCCAGCGAACTGAATGCGGACTTTTGGGATGACTTAAACCGCCTGGAATCATGGACAGCCGATGGTCAGACCTTTTATGAAGTTGAAGGCGATGTGGTTAAAGACTGGTATCCCAATCAGCTTATTTACTCGCCCGGTGAAGATCACAATATTGAAGCTGTCGTTCGCTCGGTCACTGAAACGAGTGCTGATATCCAGTTAGTACATGACTACCGCAAAGAAAATCACGCTATCTGGGGCATTACGGCCCGTAATCGTGAACAAAACTTTGCCCTGAATCTATTAATGGATCCGGACGTTGATTTCGTTACTCTGCTTGGTCAGGCAGGTACTGGTAAAACCCTACTGACATTAGCCGCAGCGCTAACACAAACTGTTGAGCACAAACGTTACAGTGAAATCATCATGACCCGTGTCACCGTGCCTGTCGGTGAAGATATCGGTTTCTTACCAGGTACCGAAGAAGAGAAAATGACGCCCTGGATGGGCGCGTTGATGGATAATCTTGAAGTGCTGAATAAAACAGAAGGTGGTGAATGGGGTCGTCAGGCTACCAACGATCTATTACAGCGCTGGATCAAAATCCGTTCATTAAACTTTATGCGCGGCCGAACCTTCCTGAACCGCTTTTTAATTATTGATGAAGCGCAAAACTTAACCTCAAAACAGATGAAGACCTTGATTACCCGCGCAGGCCCAGGCACTAAAATTGTCTGCTTAGGTAACATCGCTCAAATTGACACTCCGTACTTGAGTGAGACGACTTCAGGTCTGACCTATGTGGTTGATCACTTTAAATATTGGCAGCACAGTGGTCACATTACGTTGCTCAGAGGTGAACGTTCAAGACTGGCTGATTACGCCTCCGAAAACCTTTAATGCTGGCAACTTAATCGGAACATGATATAAAGAATCCTATATTCAGGCCGATTAAGTGGCATTAGGTTTTCAAGGATAACGGTAGAGAGTGATGCAACATTCAGGTTCAGACAGACGTGAATTTTTTCGAATCAATGACTCGGTGGTGATTGAGTTCAAACCAGTAGAAAAAACACACGTTGGTGAAGTCGCAAAACGTATTTCACAATCATCAGATAATGATGGTGATTCTGAACGGGCACAGTTACGCACAATGCAAAACGTGTTTTCACATTTACTGGACCAAATCAGCCAGCATGATCGTGAAATGGCACGTGCCCTACGATTATTGGATGACAAAGTAAATCTGATAGCGCAGCGAATCGAGCGTCATAACAATCCGATCAATCCTGACAAACTGACAGACGTTAACTTAAGTGGGGGTGGCGTTGCTTTATTAGTGGCCACCCCTATTCCACCAAGAGATTATGTTGAACTCTTTATGCAGTTAGTGCCATCAGCCAGTACTATTCACACTCTGGCGACGGTGATTGGCTGTGACAAAATCGAACAAGCCCCCGCTGAAACACCTTATTTATTACGTATGGCCTTCACTCATATGGATGAAATGGATCGTAATGTCCTCATTCGCCACACCTTAAAACGTCAGGCCGAACGTTTACGCGAAGGTGAGCTCACAGGCGCTATGACCCTTATCGAGTCTTGATATAGCTGTAATACAGCAACGGAATGACCAATAAGGTTAATAAGGTCGACACCAGAATTCCGAATAACAAGGCAATAGCCAAGCCATTAAATATGGGGTCATCGAGAATAAATACCGCCCCTACCATCGCAGCCAGCGCAGTCAGAATAATGGGCTTGGCACGGGTTGCAGCAGCGGCAATCACTGCCTTCTCAGCCGTCATGCCTTCAGCCATCGCATGACGAATAAAGTCGACTAACAAAATAGAGTTACGCACGATAATCCCCGCCATCGCAATCATGCCAATCATCGATGTTGCTGTAAAAGGTGCGCCTAATAAAGCATGCCCAGGCATGACGCCAATCACGGTCAGCGGAATCGGCACCATAATAATCAACGGTAATAAATAAGATCGAAACTGCGCCACAATCAGCAGATAAATCAGAATAATGCCCACGGCATAAGCTAAGCCCATATCACGAAACGTCTCATAGGTAATTTGCCATTCCCCATCCCATTTCAGTGAATCTTGTAGCGCCAGACTTGGCACTGAAACCAAATATTGCTGAATCGGCATATTCTCTAATTGCTGATACACCGAAAACATTCCATATAATGGACTATCGACCTTGCCAGCCATATCCGCTGTGACGTAAGTCACGGCTTGTAAGTCCTTGTGGTAAAGCGTTTGCTGATGTTCACCATCCACCACATTGACGACGTCAGATAAACGAATCAGCTCACCTTGTTGATTGATGAGCTTCATATTCAATACGGCATCAAGATTCGCTTTATCCTCGATTGACCATTGCAACCGCAATGGTATGGCATATTTCACATTATCATCGTGCAGATACCCCACATCCTCGCCAGTCAGCGCTAACTGAATAGCTTCAACAATCTGTTGCTGACTCAGGCCAAATAAGCTCGCTTTATTTCTATCTACATTAATGATCTGTCTGTCGGCTTTCGCCTCAATGCTGCTATCAATATCGACAATGCCATCGGTTTGCTCAAACACCTTAACAAGTTGTGATGCCTGATTTTGTCGCTGTTGTTCATTCAAGCCATACAACTCCGCCACAATGGGTGATAACACAGGTGGCCCCGCCGGCACTTCAACGACCTTGATACGCGCATCCCATTTCTTAGCAATCGCTGTCAGTGGTTCTCTTAGCTTTAGTGCTAAGGCATGGCTATGTTCATCACGCTGATGTTTATCTCTGAGGTTGATTTGAATATCTGCCTGATGCCAGCCCTCACGCAAATAATACTGACGCACCAGACCATTAAAATTAATCGGCGAAGCTGTGCCGACATAGGCCTGATAATCGGTCACATCGGCAACGGTCGACAGATAATCTGTCAATGCACGGGTGACTGCTGCTGTTTTTTCTAATGGCGAGCCTTCAGGCATATCAATCACAATCTGCACTTCAGACTTATTATCAAACGGCAGCATTTTCAGAATAACCAGTTTCATTGCTGCCAGACCAACAGACACAATGACCAGCAAAATAAGTCCCCCCCACAGTAATTTTCGGCGGCGGGCAGCATTTTCATGTAATAGAAAGGGACTCAAAATACGCTGAAAAACGGCGTTATATTGGGACTCGGCGACTTGCTCATGATTGGCCGAACGAGAATGTGAAAGCATCTTCAACACCATCCATGGTGTCACGATATAGGCCACCATTAATGACAACAGCATGCCCATACTGGCATTAATCGGAATCGGGCTCATATACGGGCCCATCAAACCGCTGACAAAGGCCATGGGTAATAAGGCGGCGATCACGGCTAAAGTCGCCAATATTGTTGGCTGCCCCACCTCATCAACAGCGATGGGAATCGCTTGCTTTAAGGTTAATTTTCCTTGTTGAATATGACGATGAATATTCTCCACCACCACAATCGCATCATCCACCAAAATGCCAATAGAAAAAATTAAGGCGAATAACGACACCCGATTTAAAGTAAAGCCCCATGCCCACGAGGCAAATAACATCAGTAATAAAGTAATCACCACCGCTACGCCAACGATAATGGCCTCTCGCCAGCCCAGTGCAAATAACACCAATAAAACCACAGCCACCGTGACAAAAATAAGTTTATGGATCAGCGTATCGGCCTTTTGATCCGCCGTTTCACCATAATTACGCGTGACGGTCACCTGCACATCATCCGCAATCATCACACCTTTTAATGCTGTTACCTGCTGCAGAACGGCATCGGCAATATCGGCGGCATTGGTTCCGGGCTGTTTGGCAATGGCGATGGTGACGGCATTATATTCACCCTGAGCTTTAATCTGTTTGTCTGCAGCTGCAGGTCCGGTGCCAAACCACACATACTGACGGGGTTGTTCTGGACCAAGAGCAATATCAGCCACATCCGTCAAATACACCGGTTGGTCATTAAATACACCGACAATTAATGACTTCAGCGTGTCAGCGGAAACAATAAACTGACCCGCTTGAACGCTTGTCATTTGATTATTCTGTACTGTCGTCCCAGCTTCAGCAGATTGGTTAGCGGCTGACAATGCCTGACTCAAACGATGACTATCAATGTGATAAGCCGTCATTGCCTCTGGATCTAAGGTGATATTCACTACGGTATCAGCGCCGCCAACAGTATAAATATCCCGTGTTCCATCAACCCGCTTCAGTTCCACTTCCAAGGACTGCGCCAACTGTTTTAACTGATTTGAATCCTGCTGGCCCCGACGCCATAAGGTCAGCGTCAGAATAGGCACATCATCAATGCCTTTGGGTTTAATAATAGGTTGTGACACACCTAAGTTTTTAGGCAGCCAATCCAGATTGGAATATATTTTATTGTACAAACGTACAATCGCATCGGTACGGTTCTCGCCGACTTCAAACTGGGCAGTGATGATAGCCAACTCTGGCTTCGATACTGAATACACATGTTTCAGACCAGAAATTTCACTGACCACCTGCTCCGCTGGTGTCGCTATCAAACTCTCCACTTCCTTGGCTGACGCACCAGGATAAGCAATGAAAATATCTGCCATGGTGACATCAATCTGCGGCTCTTCTTCACGCGGCGTCACCATCAATGCAAACAACCCCAGCAATAAAGCCAGCAATGCCATCAACGGCGTCAGTGCATTGTCCTGAAATAACGCGGCAATACGGCCGGATATTCCCAGTGTTGGCTTAATATCAGTCATGTTGTTGCTGCAAATACAATAAAGCCATATCTGGCTGAGTAATCACTTGTTCTCCGGCATCGATACCGGATAAGACTTCAACCCAGCCATCATCGTATTCCGTCCCAACTCTGAGTTGTCGGAATACAACCCGTTGCTGCGCTAGCACATAAACCCCGTCCACTTCAGCCCGTTTTACCAGCGCATGTTTTGGAATCACCAGTACCGGCTGCTCACTGCCAGAAGCGGTGACTTTTGTCGTCATGCCAGGGAAAATATCATTGAGATTTTGTGGTAAATCCAAACGGATATGAAAACTGTGAGTCTGTGTATCTGCAGCTGGAATTAAGGTTTTATCAAGCTGTGTTAAGTGTTCGCCTGTAGGTAAAAGCACATCCAGCTTGGCCGCCATCACTTCAGTTAACTGTTTCTGTGGCACGGTAAACACCACGCGTAAATCATCCAGTGATAAACCGGACATCAATGCCTGTCCAGGTGTTGCCATCTCGCCAACTTCAATCCAGCGCTTGGTCATCACACCAGCATAAGGTGCTCGCACTTCGGTATAGGACAGCTCAACTTTAGCCTGCTCGACTTCCGCTTGCCGCGCTTTTATTTGGGCATTTAATACATTGACCCGAGCTGCCGTCGCCGCTTTATCCGCTTCTGCTTTATCTAAAGCGGAACGGGTCACTTGTTTACGTTGGTACAAATCATTAATACGTTTGGCTTCAGCAGCGGCTTCAGTATATCTGGCCTGAACTTCTTTTAACTGCGCCTGTTCGGCCAGCAGATTCGCTTCTGCCTGCCATAGACGGGTTTTAATTTCTTCATCATTAAACCGTAAAATCAGCGCACCTTTTTCCACCCGGTCATTTACGTCATAAAAGATCTCAGCCACTTGCGCTGAAACGCGAGAAGAGACAGTCGCCTGATTAACGGCTTCAATACTGCCATCAAAAGTCCATTGCTGAGCGAAGTTTTTGAACACCGCCTCAGCGTGGGGTGGCGCTTCCGCCTGAACAGTAAAACTCACAGGAAAAAGCAGTATGAAAATGACGATCCATCTAGTAAATGAATGTTCCATGGTAATCTCAACATCAATATTAGCATTTGCTAATTTACATTTATCACCGCTGATTGTCTATACTGAGTTTTTGTTCAAGCTGGAAATAATCTGTTCATGAAGTATCCCACTTTATATAGCTTTCGCCGTTGTCCTTACGCTATGAGGGCCCGGCTTGCACTAGCCGCCAGCGGAATAAAAACCGAACTTCGTGAAGTGGTATTAAAAGATAAACCCGCAGAATTATTGGCTGTTTCCCCCAAAGCGACCGTACCTGTTTTACAAACTGAAACTGGCAGAGTGATTGATGAAAGTATTGATATCATGCGTTGGGCACTGGATAAACGCGATCCATTAAACTGGTATCAAACGCTCAATCGGCGTCAACAAATCCAATGCGATGAACTGATTGCCAATAATGATGGTGACTTTAAGTACTACCTTGATCGCTATAAATATGCAGACCGTTACCCAGAACATTCAGAAAGCTATTACCGTGAGCAAGGTGAAAAAACCTTACAAAATCTGGAATCGTTATTAACAGAAAATGGTTGCCTGCTGAGTGAAAAATGGACGATGGCAGATATCGCGCTGCTGCCCTTCGTTCGTCAGTTTGCTTTAGTTGATAACGACTGGTTTAACACAGCACCTTATCCTCTCGTCAGAGACTGGTTAAATCACTTTCTACAAAGTGAGTTGTTTGCCAGTGTGATGACAAAATACGAACAATGGCATGCCGATCAGCCACAAATATTGTTTCCATAATGTCGGAACATAGCTTATAGAGTCAGCTTCTGCCGTGGCTCTATATAGCGTTGATAAAGCATATTGAATCACAGAAACGCCGCATTCAAACCCTCGACATGACACCTCAGATAAACGCCATATTCAACAAAGTGTTTATCCATCTTCGAATCAACGCCAACAACAAACAAAGTATTGATTAAACTAAAAAAATCCGTTAAATATTCATTCACACACAAACACTGACTAAGCTTGACTCAGTCTTTTTATCGCACAAAAAGGACGTTCTAACGCAACACCCAACTGACATTAATCATCTTTAGAGTTTTTTGAGGGGGAATCTCTAATGCATACAAGGAATTTGGTAGGTTTTGTCGTTCTCAGTTCATCTCTAATATTAAGCGCATGCGGCGATGGTCAGAAAAGCCAGATTGATGAAGCTTTAGCCGCTAAGTTCGATAGCAATCTGTGTTTTAAAGAACTCAAACAGTTCCCTTATGTAGCACGACCTAAGCCACGCGATTGGCTCCAACCAATGGTAGATGATGGCCTTCTGGATATGGAGGAACGGAAATCAAAAACGAATTCGGGCTCAGAATACATCTACACCATGACCGAAAAAGCATTGAAATACTCCACTAATGAAGGTCATTTCTGTTATGGCACGCAACGCTATGAAGATGTTGAAGGTTTGCCTGATACCGACGATGGCTTCAAACCAGGCATGCAAATTCCAGTAAAAGTGATTGTTAACCGTGAAATCACCGCGGATTGGGCCGAAGCCGATGTGCTTAAAAACAAAGTCCAAACGGGAGAATTCATTTTGCCTGCGGTGTTGATATTCAAACAAGACGGCTCTATCAGCGTTTTTAAATAATCCAACAGACTCGTTATAGGTAGCTAGCTCATGAGTGAATTTATCGATAAGTTGATGAGTAAAGATCGCCCCCTCTGGCAACGTCTTTTGCTGTGGCTTGTGATCATTTTTCTTTTATTCAACACCGTTGGCGTCACCCTCTTTTTTGTGTTTGAAATATTCGGCAGATATTTCGGCAAACTCTTTGTGTTAATACTGGCAGGTGTCACGCTCGCCATTCCAATCTGGCGCTGGCACTTAAAGAACGTTCTGCAAACCTGGGGCAATCCATCCGTATCCGTCTTTACCCGCCGAGAAGATCCAGCAACTGGTGGCTATGTGTTTGATGTTCAGCCTGCCAGAGCGACACGCACGCCAGCCATTTTTCTATTTGCTGTGGGTCTGTTTTTCCTGTTCAGCTTTGTTCTGATTTCATCCGTATGGATTTATATTCTGTCGCTGATCTTTATCGGCGTCGGCTGTAGCTTTGTTTTACCCGGAGCACGTTACCGAAAACCAGCACGGGTGTCCGTTTCCAAACAAAGTATCGAAGGTAATGACTTTAGCCTGCCACTAGCCTCTATCGCTGAAATTAAGGTCGTTCATAACGGCTTGGTTGTAGCAGAAGATCCTATTATGCCTGGACCCAATGGCGTCCCCGTTTCTTCCATGTTAGGCCGACACTGGGGACATCGACAGGCTGAACGCGATTATTGTGTGGAAATAAGAGCCGAGGGTAACAGTGAGCCTTATGTTCTTGCAGGCGGCCTGACTCTGGAATGTGCTACAGCGCTAGTAAACGATATAAATAAAGCCAGAGATGAAATTAGCCAAACCCTATCCGGATAAGGGAGATCGCCATGCTAAAACTTAATATGCTCGGTTTGTTTATCACAGTATGGGTAATCACTAGTGCTCAGGCTGAAACTCCGTGTCACAAGGGCCACGAATCCATCTCAAATAACCTTATTCTTGCCTGGGCCCAGCAACAACACGGGCATAGTGTCTATCAGCCTATACAAATTTTTTATGGCGACTTTACCGGGGATGGTATGGATGACGCTCTCGCCTGGATTCTCTATCCCAGCGGCGGTAATAGTGATTTCCTTGATGTCGCCTTATTCCGTTATGAAAACGGTCAGCTAAGCTATTATCGGAGCGTTGACAATGTCTTTGGCGGTAATCCACGTAATGTCGTGATGACGCCAGGGCAAATTACACTCACCACCACCATGCATAAACCGGATGAACCACGTTGCTGTCCAACAGGTGAACGGGATTGGGTGATTGAAACAGAAAACGCTGAATAGACTTTTATATTCAGATCAGGAATTGAGGCTCACCTGCCAAAACGAGATTTTTATTTATTTGTCGCACGTAATTTAACTATGGCGAAAGGGAAATTAATAAATAAAAAAGTGGCTTACCCAGAAGAATAAGCCACTAAACGATCTTACGAGCCAGGGAAAGAAATAGAAAAGCCTTATTTTGCTTCTACCTCAGGTGATACATCTGAATCCAGGCCCCAATGGACTTTATCCAGACCAATCGCCTGTTCTTCATCGGTAATACGCATACCTATCGTTCTTTCAAGAATAAATGACAGGATAAACGCGGTCACAATACCTGTACCCAGACAGACAACAATCCCGACGATTTGCATCAGCACGCCAATTTCACCGTGTTGGAAAGCATAGGCACCTTCAGTGATGCCGACATAACCACCACGTGGCATACCGATATGCAGCAAGCCTGTCATAATCAGACCGTAGGAACCGACACCAGCAAATAATGGCAATAATTTATGCTCATCGATCTCCCGTCTTTGCAGGAATTCATAGATAACATAAGCCACTAGCGGTGAACCAAAAGCTACCAGGAACATCTGCCACGGAATATAGACATCAAAACCCGATGCGCCCGACACATAACCGGCAAATGGGCCTAACAGTAAATAACTGTATTTACGTTTTGAGTAAGCCAGGATTGCGCCCATCAAAGTACCGCCAGCCCAGGCCGCTGCGTAGTTGTTAAACGCTAAACCAACACTGGTATCAGCCATAGTGACGCTGACTGCATGCGCGCCCGGATCAAAGAAAAACAGGCAAGACAGGATAACCATCGGCAAGCTGCCAAACACACTAAATACACCCACCGTAACTAAAGCAAGACTGGGAACACGATATTCTTCAACTTTTGAATGAGCAGAGAACATACCCGGTCTGGCCCCTAACTTGTTCACGAATACCATCGCCATACCCGCAGGGAACAAATAGACAAAGCCCACACCAAAGAAGTCATGGAATCCCATATTGGTGAGTGGGCCGACAGAGCCCCATGTCCACCAGCTCAATACAGAAGACACTAAAGTCGCGACACATGACGTAATGTAATACGCCGAAGACTTCATTCTTTCAGACACCGCGAAGTGTAATAAGACATTGATAATCCCAGCAAAACACGCCAGGAAGAAAATAAAGATCTGGAAGTTATTCAGGCCCGGAAAAACTGCCGGATCCACATTTTGAGCAAGCTCATTGGCTAAAACGCCACCTGCCCACCAATCCTTAATACTATCGGTTAATGTGTAATCGACCATCACATAGTACTGGGCAGCCCAGAACGCAAAGCCGATTACAAAATAGGTGGTAAAGCCGATAAAAAAACCCACTAATTTTTCTATAGTTGCATTAAATGCATTACGCCTCCTAACACCGCCTGCATCAATTAAGAGCAGTCCTATTACGACAAAAATTGCCCCAACGGTGCCAGAGGCGTAAACAAGGTTTTGCACAAGAGATGCCAGCGACACCTGCTCTGCAAACTGTGTAGTTATATCAAACGACATGGTTTTCAGTCCTCATAGTAAATGTGCCTGTTAATTCAGTCACATACAGAGGAATCTATTCCCTGCCTTTTTATCCGTCTATTCTTCCTAGAAATTAACACTTAAGTGGTACATGCCTATAAATGCGTGGTTTTTAGCTGTCTTCACCGTTAGCTGACAACATTAATCAGCCCGCCCAGATACTCGCTTATCCAATCTATTCTATGTAATGGCTTAGATTTAAAGCCGTTACCCCATAGCCACACACACTAAATAATGTTGCGTTGAAAATAACTCTGTCTATTTTCAACATGGCTTGTTGCTTTACTATCTTAAAGCCAGTGTTTATCGCTTATTCACAGGGTCTGTACTTCTTTTTGATTAAGCCTTCTTAATAATTGTTGCCATTGCATCATGTCGATTTAATAGCTTGTGTGTTTTTACACAAAACTATTTGGAGACAAGATATGAAATATATTCAACAAGCTGTAAAAGACCCACAACCATCAATGGGTGTTGACGGTGTCAACGCCACATTTGGCGATACAGTGATTTCAGACAGCAAAGATAAAACTATTTGTGCTGGCTTCTTTCATTTAAATAAAAGTGATAAACCGCTGGTTTATACCTACGATTATGAAGAAATGAAGTATGTGGCTGAAGGTGAATTTATTATCAGCGACGAATCAGGCAAACAAGTCCACGCCAAAGTGGGTGACGTATTGTATTTTGGCAATGGCGAAACCATTACCTTCACCACACCGACCAGAGGTGTTGGTTTCTTTGTGGGGCAACGCAAACCACTCTAAACCAAAGCGTTTAAAAGGCTCAAGAATCGGTAGGCTTATCGCCTACCGATTTTTTTATCTATTCTGATGACGCCAAACAGCCGCCTCAAGTCGACTCGTTAAATTGAGTTTGCGTAGGATATTTTTAATATGTACTTTCACGGTGGTGTCGCTTATCCCCAGCTTCCTGGCAATATTTTTATTGTTCATCCCTTCAGCCAGACAATCCAGAATTTCTGTTTCTCTGTCAGTCAGACTCACATCTGATGCGGTCGTTCTGGTATCCGGTTCGATCAGCGCTTTTTTGAGTACTTCTGTCAGGCTATCCTGTAATACCGTCACACCTAAAGCTGCCTTCACCAGATTGGAACGTAAATCTTCCGGCTCCATGTCCTTGAGCAGATAACCATCAGCCCCCGATTTTAAGGCTTCCAGTAAATCTTCTTCAGCATCTGACACAGTGAGCACCACATAACGTGATTTCAAATCCATTTGTTTCAGCCTTCTCAGTGTTTCCAGGCCATCAATGCCCTTCATATTTAAGTCCAGTAACACTAAGTCCGGGTTTAACTGTTGAGCCAGTTCAATACCCTCCAGCCCGGATGCCGCCTCACCCACCACCTCGAAGTTAGGTTCATCGGAAATAATCTGACCTACTCCCTTTCTGAATAAGGGGTGATCATCGATAATTAATATTCTTATTATAGTGTTCATTTCTCTCTCTTAATTTTATGACGAGTTATTCGGTCAGTTTGGGTACAAACTTCAGGCGTACCCGTGTCCCTCCGTAACGTCTGGCCATGACATCAATGTCTCCACCTAGAGTCTTAGCTCGTTCTTTCATGATTGCCTGCCCGTGATGATCATAGGTGGAAGATAGTTTGCTCATCCCCACCCCATCGTCATCGATGGTTAACTCTAATTCCCCCTTGTTATTCACTAGCATCAAAATTGACACATGCTTGGCGCCAGAATGGCGGACGATATTCGATAATGCTTCGCGTACAACATGCAGAATATGAAACTCTTCATTGACCGTTAACCGGCAATTCACCAAGCGATTATCTAAAGTAATAGCGAGACTGGAGCGCTGTGAAAATTCATCAATAGTGGCCTGAATGGCATACCCCAGTCCGCGTAAGTCCATATGAACCCGGAACGTGGTTAACAACTCTCTTAGCTCACGATAGGCATTATCTAAGCCTTCCCTGAGTTCGGTGGTCACTTCTCGCTGCTTATCATCAATCACATTGGATTGCAGTCTGGCCATCTGTATTTTCATAAATGACAATGACTGAGCCAGTGAATCATGCAACTCACGGGCAATCGCCGCACGCTCTTCGAGGATCGCCAGACGTCGCCCTTCTTCATCATGACTCTGAAACTTGGTGACCATACTGAGTAATTTCGCCGTGATTTCCAGCACTTTAATTTCAGCATCTTCAAGAAAGCGACCTTTTTGCATTTCTACCACCAGCACACCAACCTCATTGCGACTCCCCGAAAAACTGAGTCCCAAACACTCCACTTCTTCTGATTCGGCATTAAGCGACAGAAATGAGGCCGTGCCCGACATGATCAGTTCATCAAATACTTTGTCTGATATCGGGTTAGGCTCGTGATGTGAATAAATCACTTGTTCGGTAGAAATGACTGCGGCATCGTCAGTATAAATAAGAGCGGTGTTGGTAAAGCCCATGGTTCGCTCCAGTGAATACAGCATCTTAAGTAATGTTTTTTCACTCAAAACATCTTCAGATACGGTTTCAATAAAGCGTAATAAAAAACTTTGGGCACGGGTTAATACACGAATGTGCTCACTGGTTCGGTGTGCCCAGGCGACTTCCGTCTCAAAGCTTTCCATTTTGGCGGATAACTCTGAAACCCGATGCTCCAGCAAAGCAAACTCATCATCCACATCCAGTTCACTGTTTTCACTATTTTTGGCGTAGATAAAGGCCAGAAGTCTATCCAGCCGTTCAACCAAGACCTTTCTGGTACTCAGCACCAACAGCAAAATACAGCTCAGCACAAATACCAGGCTGACGGATTCCAGCAGTGTTAATACCGCTCGTTTAATTTCAATATCTTTATGCAGGGCCTGTTCAAGGTTTTTATAGGCCGAGGCTAAACGATCTGCTCCGCGTAACTGCACCGCCGCGCGGAGGTTTAATGTTGCCAATTGAGAAAAGTTGGCTTGTTCTGACTCGATCAGCCTGACCGCTTCGGCGATGTCATCATTCTTCTGACGTAACATCCACATCACAGCAGGATCTTGTGTATCGAGAAAATGGGACTGCATATTATGGAACAATCGTTGTGACTGCTGGCTGTCCTTCAAATCAATATGAACTAATTGATTTTCCCAGTAATATTTCTGTTCATTAACCTTGGCTAGAGCTATTTGCACAGAAGGCATATAATCCAAAAGGAAGAAAATCCCAGCCTGCATCAATGAGATAGTCGCAGCAATACATATCAGCAAAACCACCCACTTTGTATAGAGTGTGCGTCGGGAAAAAATGCAGAAAATTTCGCTAAGACGCTGTTTTAATTTCATCATGCTGCAAACTTTTCATCAAAAGCTGGGCAATAAAATAAGGATATAAACATGAATATCATCTTGTTCAGTCTGGTCATGTTAAGCAGTATTTTTGTACTGGTACTGGGTTTCTGGTGGGATAGCACCGCCCCGTTTAAAGTACATATATCCACGCTCGCTGCAGTGCTTGCTATGTTTTTATCCGCCACATTAGCCATGACGCTCTATCCTCGTTTAAAACGTCGTCCTCAACCCCAATCCCCCATCGCCTTTGATGATGTTATCTGGGGCCAGGATCTCTCCAGCAAGCTATCTACACCTGCTGCTGTTATTGATGGTTATAACATTAAATTCGCCAACAATGCCTTTCTAAAAGAGCTGGGAATGAATGGTATGCGCGATATGATTACCGACCTACCGCTCACCAATCTGATTCACCCCAGCTCACACCAACAAATGACAGACTTTATCAGCCGTCAGCATAATCAACGTTCCAGCGAGACCATGATGTTACGCATGCTGTATGTGGATGGCACAACCATCCCGGCTCAGATATCACTGTCTCCTCTCAACTCTTTGCAGCAACATGGCCAGTTTCTGTTGCAGTTCACCACCACGTCATCATCCGAACCGACCTCAACCAAACTGGATGTGGATCACACCTACCGTTATCTTATCGATCGACTTGATCAAATCGTGTTTCAAATGAATGTTGATCAAAAAATCATTTTTCTCAATCCTGCCTGGGAGCGCATGCTCGACTACACGCCGCAGGAGTGCATGCAAAAAACCTTATTCCAATTCATTCACCCGGAAGATCTGCCACTAGCAGAAGCTCGGATAAATGCCCTGACTGAAGGCAAACGCCACCATAGTCAGTTCGAATTACGACTCATTGCAAAAAATGGCCGCTCGCAATGGTTTGAAATGCGTGCTTCCACCACATCCCGACTCAAGAGTGAACGCAGCAGCGTGATGGGCACACTGACCGATATCAGTCGTATCAAGCAAACATCTGCCGACCTGAAAGCCAGTGCCCGACTCGCTAACGATATGATTATGCCGAATGTGCCTTGCATGTTATATCGCTGTAAAAATGATCGTAACTGGACTTTTGACTATGTCAGTGACGGCTGCCTGGAAGTAACCGAATACCAGCCTTATGAAATTACCAACTCCCTCCATTTCAACTATATGCAGCTGATTTATCCTGCTGATCAACAACGTGTTTGGGAATATGTCCAACAACAAGTTAATCAACAGCGCAGCTTTCAAATCATTTACCGCATCCAGACGCGTAGTAATAAAATCAAATGGGTCATGGAACGAGGTAAAGGCGTCTTTTCAGGAACAGATGAGTTATTAACTCTGGAAGGCATCATCATTGATATCAGTAGTGAGAATTATCAATCAATGATGGATGGACTGGAACAGATGACTTCAGAGCAATAACAGAGAGTCATCCTTGACCCTCTGCTGCCGCTTATGAAACGCTTAAAACGATCGTGATATATAGCCGATAAACTGATTATCGCCACGGTTATCACCATCTACACCTGTCCACCAGTCTTTATCCGCATCAGTATCGGTGTAGTTAATCCCCACCGTCCAACCTTCTGACTGACCGATAGTCAGGTCTTTACTCAAACCAATCATATAGTCGGTGTAATTGAAATCACTGTAGTTTTTCACATCCAGGTGACCTACATGCAAATTCAGATTCACTTCCCACGGTAATTGGTAGGCGAAGTTCAACTCGATATATTCAGTGCCTTTGGTATCACCATTAGCATAACCATCAATACCGGCTGATTTATTATTCACACCACCCCAGTCGGTTAATGTCCGGCTGTATTTTGCTGTAAACCATTTCCAGGTCGCAGCAAGATAGGCTTCGGTGGTATCAATATTTTCACCGTTATACTTTTTGTGATCAGGGTAATAAAACTGCAGCAACCCGACATCAATCCCAATATCGTCTGTTAATTGATGATAATAACCACCATAAAAATCCACTTCCAGACTGTTACCGGAGTTGTCGTCCTCTTCTAACGTCGAGCCCCATATTCCCGCATAGAGCCCATTATCATGAGCATAGTCAAAACCACCTTGTAATGCAGGTCTTTCATCACTGTAAGTAATGCCACGAAATACATATTGGCTAAAAATTCCGACGTTGGAACTAAAACTATGAGGTGATGTTTCTTCTGCCAGGGTGTTAGTTGCTGAGAACGTTGATGCTGCCGCCATTGCCACCATCAAAACTGTTTTTTTCATCTTCCCTTCCTTTAACTAAATGATTACCCCTAATCTAGTGTTATTCCGGATGCGTTCCTTTTTCCAAAAAGGCGCCATCATCAAGTGGTTCGAGCCAATCCAGTACCGGTTGTTTAAAGCTATTCAAGCCTTTGTATTCCGCCAGATCCGGATGCAGGCTGCGTAATACGCGGTTTAAACGTTTTGCCCAACGTGGGTAAGTCGCCAAGTCTGCCAGACTCACCATATAAGTACGGATGCTGAAGGCAATCGCATTACTGCGTGGCAGTCTGAACAAGGCTTGCAGCTCTACCCGTAAAAAGACTTTGTCACCGGCGTTTTCTTTGGTGGCCGAGACGTTATCCGTGCCCCAGACATCATAGGTTTCTGATGACGTATCGAGTCGTGGGTTAACACACATACGCCAGTTAGTCCGACGAACCGGGCTACCGTATTGCAGATGTAAAAGGTATTTCAGGGCACGATCAAAAATGCCCATTTCAGGCGCATGAGGCACCGGTGCGTGCCATTCTTTAAATGACATGCCTGCATCAAATGCGACCGACCAATCCGCCTGTCCGGTTACCATGCCAAGATCGGCATAGAGATCATTATCACGTTGATCCATGATGACCCAGTCACCCTGAACCTGACGCATCACGTATTCGAATGGCTCCATTGGTAAGGTCGATACGTCACCAAACACAAAGCGATCTTCAATACCCAGTGGTTTATTGACCCAGTGCCAGTTATCACCATCAATGGTTAACTGAAACTCAGACGGATAACTTTCAGAAAGTGATGTCATCACTAATTCCAGTGTGTCCCATTGAGCATCCATCATATGAGGCAAAGCAACACAGCGTGTGTGATCCTCACTTAATACAATGGCGCGCTCTTTACATTCGGCCACATAGTGTTCGTCGACATCAATCGGGTGTTCAAACACAGAACCAGGCGCACCCGGGGTGTGCTGCTCAATGTTGACGCTATACATATACTCGTCTTCTTCAAACGGGTAAGGAAAACGGCGTACTGATTCCGGCGAGTTTCTAAACGTGAAATCACCACGAAATGTTTCTTCATTAAATGCCATATTCATCGTTTATTCCTCACAAATTGATGACCATGCGTGTACAGTTGGCACGCGAGACACAAGGTAAAATTTTCTTAGCAGCGACACGCTCAGCGTCAGATAGGTATTCATCGTGATGAACTAAGTCACCGTCACATTCGACGACTTCCACCTCACAACGACCACAGGCACCACCACGGCACATATAAGGCGCATCGATACCTGCTTCTTCCAGCGCTTCAAGCATGCTGAGGTCACTAGGCACAACGACCTCGGTATTGGATTGCAATAAGCTGACAGTGAATGGCGCACCACTAGCTGGTGCTAAGAACTTCTCACTATGTACAGACGTTTCTGGCCAGCCCAGCTCGGAAGCGATCAATTCCAAACCATTTACCATTGGATCCGGACCGCACACATACACATGTGAACCCAAAGGCTGTTTGCTCAATAATTCAGTGATATTGAGTCGGCCGGTTTCATTTTCAGGATAGAAAAACGCTTTATCACCGCATAAGGCTTCAATTTCTTTGCGGAAAGCCGCATGTTCAGCACTGCGATAAGCATAATGTAATTCGTAGTCATGACCGAGACGATTTAAATCGGTAATCTGTGACAAGAAAGGCGTGATACCAATACCACCGGCCACCAGAATGTGTTTTTTCGCCAGACGATGAATCGAGAATAAATTGGTAGGCATCGATATTTCTAATAAGGTGCCTGGTTCCACTTTCTCATGCATAAACACTGAACCACCACGTGATTTTTCCTGCTTACGCACCGCAATCTGGTAGGCACTGTTATCGTTGGTTGGGCCCATTAAGGAATAGGCATTACGATGGGTCCGGCCATCGATATCCATCGATACAACCACATGGCTGCCACCAGAGAAATAAGGCAGTGGGCTGCCATCTTCGGCTACCATCGTAAAATGTTTGATTTGTTCAGCCACTTGCTCAACGGAAGTGACTTTGACTTTTAAAGCACTCATGGGTAAACCTCCTGTGCTGGTGGAATCTCGCCGGGTGTTTCACCATCGACCATAAAGCCCATATAGGCCCCCCAATGACGGGAGAAATGATCACGAACGAATAAATTCAGGCCACAGTTCACACATTGATGAATGTTGTGGTGAACGTCCTCATTAATCGTTTCGCAATGCACGCAGAACACGCGTCTGGCTAAAGAACCTGTCTGTTCTTTAAAAATATTACGATCATCGACGCCATATTCAGTCAGCAACTTGGCGACCGGCCAAATCAGTTTTTCTTCACCAGCAACGTAGAACTGTGTGCCCATATAGCAATTGTCCAGCTCAGTCTTCATCGCCGCCGTTAATGCTTCCTGTGAGTCGCAGACAGTAATTGACTCACCTGACATCTCTTCAACGATGCTCACATACTTGTTACTTGCTGCATCATCAGCCAGATAAAACACTGATAAAGGTTGTTTTGGCACCATTTGCTGGAATAACTTCAGCAAGGCTTTACCACCACCTTCACCGCCAACGATCACCACATGATGTGTCGCTTTTTTTTGCCAGACCAAGGTGCCGTAAATAGGTTTGGTTGTAATTGAGTAACCTTTTTCCATCATCTATTCCTCAATTTACTCAGGGTGAGTGCGAACACGCATAGGATCATAAAAAGGCATCTTGACGATGGTCGCTTTGACCTCATCACCGTCGGCCACTGTTACTGTGGTGCCAAGTTGACTGTATTCCGGTTTGATATGTGCCATTGCCAGTGACTTCATCAGATATTGGCTGTAGCTGGAGCTGGTCACCACACCGACTTCTTTGCCATCAATGAATAATTTAGAACCGACCTCTACCGCTTGCTTTGAGCGACATTCCAGACCGATTTGTTTGAAGCGTTCTCTGCCTTTTAACTTCAGCACCGCTTCTTTACCGATGTAATCACCGGGTTTGTCTTCATCGACACACCAGTCCATATTGACTTCCCACGGTGTGGTATCGCCTTCAGGCATATCAAATGGGAAGAAAAGTAAGGCCGCTTCAACGCGTGTCAGATCCAGTGAGTCCCATGATGCCGGGATGCAGCCATAGGGCTGACCTTTTTCCAGAATCATGTCCCACAGGTACACAGCATCAGCCGCGGAACAATAAACTTCGTAGCCGCGCTCACCGGAATAACCACCGCGAGCGAGGATCACTTCACGACCGAATAAGGTCGTCTTGATATGTTTGAAATAAGGTAATCCGGCGAGGTCGAAATCCAGTTCCGGATCCAGAATATCGATAGAACGAGGGCCCTGCAGCGACAGGATATGTACATCATAATCCTGTTCAACTGTGACATCCTCACCTTTAGCGAGTTCGGCTAAGGTTTGTTGTGTGGCGCCACTGCCATGAGATAAACGGTAATGTTCTTTATCATCACAAATGACCATGATGTCATCGACCAGCGCACCTTCTTCATTCACTTCACCGGCAAGTCGGGAAGTACCTGGTTCGAGCTTAGTGACATCAATCGTCACCAGCTTGTCGATAATTTTTAATGCGGCTGGTCCCGATACATTAACAATGTTGAGACCAGACACATCATAAAGACCTGCCCGGGTACGGACCGCAACAACCTCATCATTCACATCCGAATGGTAGCTCCATGGAATGGGCATGCCATTCCATGTTTCGCCATCCAGTGTTGACCCAAGTTCTTTATGGCGAACATTGAGTACTGAGTTCCGTGTGGTAGTTTCTTTGGGCAGTGGATTATTCATGGTCTAACTCCGGTTACATAGAACGAATTCAATGTAAAAAACTTACCGAAATCAGCCGCATATAAAAATTCTCATGATGGAGTACTCCTTAATGGGTAAAAACCATCTGATTTTTTATGCTCTACCTTTTATAATCCATTGATAATAAATAAAATAATTAAGAAAAATTTACTCTGCGTGCAAAGACTTTAGTGTCTGAATCATTTCAATAATCACTAATGCCGCTTCACGGCCTTTGATAATCATGCGATCTTTTGCTTGTTGCTCATCTTCTGTGGTCAAAATCGCATTGGCCAGCGGAATTCCTGTGCCAATCTGAATATCGGTACAGGCACGTGCTGACTCATTGGCCACAATCTCAAAATGATAGGTTTCACCACGAATGATGCAGCCTAATGCGACCAGACCATCACAATTACCTTTTAATGCCAGTTCATGTAAAACCATCGGAATTTCCAATGCACCTGGCACAGACAATACCTGAATGTCCTGTTCCTGAACGTTGCTGGCTTTTAACTGGTCAACACAGGCATTTAACAGTGCCGTGCAAATCTCAGAGTTAAACCGCGAGACAACGATACCTACTCGAAAGCCATTGCCGTCAATATCGTCGCGAACACCTGCCCCATGTATATCTGCCAAATCTGTTTCCTCATATAAATAAATAGCATCGGGTAAGTCAGAGTCTTACCCGATGCCGAATAAAATAACGTTATTCAAAGTGTGTGCGCAATTCTTCTTCAATATCGAAGATATCCGCCACAATGCCGTACTTGGCAATATTAAATATCGATGCGCCCGGATCGGTGTTCACCGCCACGATACTGGGCACATGTTTCATCCCTGCCATATGTTGGATTGAGCCGGAAATTCCCATCGCCACATACAGCTTGCAAGCACCGACTACCTTGCCAGATTGCCCTACCTGACGTGACTTTGGCAACCAGCCTGAGTCAGCAATCGGACGCGAGCAGCATAATGTTGCTCCCGCCAGCTCAGATAATTCACGGAAGGTATCCACATTATTTTCTTCTGCGATACCGCGGCCGATAGACATAATAAAGTCCACACCCGTAATATCAATATCATCTGCGCCTTCCGGTTCAACATAACGCAAATTTTGACTACGACTGGTCAGCGAAGTCATATCCAGAGATGAAATCCCCGGTGACCCTGCGTCTTCCGCTTGTTTAAACACACTTGGACGAATCGTTAGCAGCACACAATCTTTGCCGGGAAAATCGACTTCCACATTCACTTTTTGATTGTAGGCGGCACGGGTTGCGACTAGATCGTCACCATCATAAGCCAGCCCGAATACATCACTGGCAAAACCATAATTGCCTTTACGAGCCAGCGTTGGTGCGTAACCCAGGCTATCCACAGAATGCGGCATCAATACCACAGATGGCGCGTATTGTTCCATCAATTCAGAGACAACGGCTTCCTGAATATCGGCATCAAAATCTTCTGTTGCTGTTTTCACCGCCACGACTTCATCAACACCTGCCAGCGATAATGCACTGGTGTAGTTGTCGGCATTTTGCCCTGTCACCGCCACAATGACCTTGTCATCCGCCTGACGTAATTCCTGGGCAGCTGAGATCACTTCCAGAGAGTTCGGGCGTAATTCATTCTGGCGGGTTTCCGCCATCACCAAAATCGTTTTCATTAGAGTTCTCCTCTGTATTCTTTAATTATCTCAGCCAGTTTTGCAGCCTGTTCTGCGGGCGTACCCTCAATCATGGTCGCCATACCTTTTTCAGGAATATACATACGACGTACCCGTGCAAAACTCGCATCGGCACCGACATCCTCGGCACTTAATCCCAAATCACTCAGGCTGATTTCTTCGATAGGTTTGGCAGCGGCTTGTTTGATACCGCGTAAAGAGGCATAACGCGGTGTATTAATCCCCAGTTGAATAGTCAGCACCGCAGGGCAGCTGATCTCTACTTCCTGTGCCATCCCACCTTCCAGCTCACGACTGACCACGGCTTTATTGCTGCCGGGTGTATAGTCCAATCCAGCCACCACGGCGGCATGAGGCCAATTCAGATAAGACGATAAAGAAATACCAGTCGAGGCATTCGCATCATCAGACGACTGCACACCGGCAAAAATCATGTCCGGTTTTTCTTGTTCGGCGACCGCGGCCAGAATGCGGCCCACGGTGATGGAGTCAGAACCTTCCATTTCATCCGACCACACGCGTATAGCTCGGTCTGCGCCTTTAGCCAGACATTTACGCAGACTTTCCTCAACCCGATCGGGACCAACAGACACCACCACCACTTCCACTTCTGAATCCGAGGCTTCTTTAATATTCATGGCCTCTTCCAGGGAATAATCATCCCATTCATTCAGGTCATAAAGCAGAAAGTCCTCATCGACGTCCAATTGGTCGTCACGAATTTCAAAGTCATCGTCAAGTGAAGCGACTTCTTTGACTGCAACTAAAATTTTCATGCTATTTCTCCTAAATTGCTGTCTACATCAGCTTTATTTGCAGTGAGTTACTGCTGGTATTGCCTGGAAAACCAGGTAAAAAGGCTGAACCGAACCGCCGGGTCCGGATCGTCATATAAGGTCCATTTGTCATCAGCACTAAGTGCTCTGCTTTGGATAAGCATCATGCGATTCAGGTAGTACGGGTCATCCAGCAGAGGCAGTAAGGTCTGACGAATCGCCTTATTGTTGAGAATGACCGCCCGCCTGACATCAGCACTGATGGAATAGCTCAAGCGCTGCAGTACTTTCTGCGGTGTTTTTGGGTTGGAGGCGACACCACCAAGCACGTCGATATCGTCCATCTCGGCAAGGATGATCAAGGTGCTGGCCGGCGTATTAGGCTGATTTGCTACCCCAGCACGTACCCAGACTTCTTGATCAGTAGCCAGTTGGCTCAGTAATGCCGAATTGGTTTTCGGATTTCTGGCCACAGCACGGCGAACCTCTTTATGCTCATCCTGAGCTAAGCTGTACAACTGTGATTCCGTGAGTTTTGGGTTGAGTGCCAGCCATTGTCTGACCCAGTGATCCTTATCTGCCAGCAAACAATTCATCATCTCTGGCGTCAGGTCTTCTCTGGCGGCTACCACGCGTCTGACGTATTCCGACTGATCTTCAACCAGCTCTTCTAAAACCCATACCGGCAGATTTTTATGACTCGCTGCGGCTCGCCTGACGGAATAATCCTTATCCAAAGCCAGACGGGCGCTGAGTCGTTTATCAATATGTGGATTGGTCGCTAAATGACGCAGGATAAGACTGCTTTCCTGTTTCGCGGCAATAGTAAAAATAGCGGTCGGACACGCTTTATGAGCCACAACAGCGGCCTGAACAAACTCATTACCACGCGCATACAACGTCATTAATAAATCACCCAATGTCGCTGGATGACTGGCAAGTTCAGCATCAAATTGATCAGCAAACTTTTCTGCAACCAAGGCTAAAGTCTTGCTATCCGCATTCGGATTTTTCACCACAGCTCTCACCAAATCTGTTGCCGTAGTGGTATGCAAAATCTGCCACAACACCTCCGCACTGGTGTGAGCATGTTTGGCAATCAGAGTGATGAAGCTGATGTCCACTTCATCACGGTATAAATTGCTTAAGGTCTGGGTTTGGGTCGCCGGATTTTTATCCAGACGTAGACGTACGGCATCATCTTCAAGGCCAGCCAGCAAAGCCAGCACATCGGCAGGGGTATGCTGCCAGCGTGCCAGTTTAAGTACATCACGACGCTGTGCCGTTATCAGCTCTGCCAGCAATTTTTTGTCATGAAAATCTGCCAAGCCATACACCGCAGCCGCGCTGTAAATGTCGCCACTGTCGAGCGCGACTGAGATTAACTCAGCCGCAGAGCCCGGCATCGAATCATTAAGCTGCGTCAGCATCTTCATCAACAGACTCATCGTCAAATTCAACACACTCAGTGATTAGCTCAATCAGCTCTTTCACCTCAAACTTGCCTTCATAACCGGCGGTTTTACGTGCATCTTCAAACATGGTGAGATCTTTTGGACACGACACGATAAACACGTCCAGATCCTCAATCTCACCAGCTTCATGTATCCGGTTTTCAGATGGTTTTTGGATGCCAACCGGATCAGGAATCCAGATACGCCCACCACCCGCACCACAGCAGAATGAGTTATCACGATTACGTGCCATTTCCACCAGATCACAACCGAGCATTTTGATAATGTCACGAGGGGCGTCATAACCTTTGTTATAACGGCCTAAGTGGCATGGATCATGGAAAGTCACCGTCAGATCCAGCTGTTTTTTCAGCTTCAATTTGCCTTGTTCTAACAACTGTTTAATCACCGTGGTGTAGTGGTTAATTTCAAACTCACCACCAAAATCCGGATATTCATTACGGATGGTGTTAAATGAATGTGGATCGGTGGTCACAATCGATTTGAAATCACATTGTTCTAATGTGCTGATATTTGAGGTTGCCAAAAATTCATACAGCCCTTCTTCACCCACACGCCGAATATCATTACCGGCGTTCATTTCGGCTTCGTATAACAAACCAAAATCCACACCCGCCTGACGCATTAATCTGGCAAACGATTTCGTCACTACCTGATTACGTGGGTCGAAAGAGGCGTAGTCGCCGACAAACCACATCACATCCACCGGCTCTTTACGGGCATCTTTAATCGCGAAAGGTAAATCTTTGGTCCATTTCGCCCGTTTACGTTTGGACTCGCCCATCGAGTTGCCGTTTTTATGCACGGATTGCAGCGTTTTTTGCAGAATCGGCTCCATATTGCCTTCATCCACTAATTTACGACGCATCTGCACAATAATCGGCACATGCTCAACCGCCACCGGGCAGATTTCCACACAGGCCAGACAGGTACGACATGACCACAGCGTTTCCATAAACACCTGACCGATATCTTTACCATGCACATCCAGCTCGGCTTCGTCCGGTAACGCTTTTTTCTGTAAGGTGTTATTGGCAAACTCACGCAATGACAGAATCACATCACGTGGTGATAATGGCGCTCCTACCGCATTGGCCGGACAGGCTTCATGGCAACGACCACATTTGGTACAGGCATCCAGGTTCAGTAAGTTTTTCCAGGTCAGATCGGTAATGGTTTTAACCCCAATCTCTTCCTGCTCTTCTGGCACCATCGGTAAACGACGACCGGCCATCGGGTCACGAAACATCAATGACGCAGATGCCGTAAAGATATGTTTCACTTTGGTAAAAGGAATCAGCGCCACAAAGGTCAAGGCAATAAAGCCATGGAACCACCAGAGTCCGGTACGGAAATGCCCTGCCGCTTCCGGCCCCATCCCCAGTCCATGTAAGACATTGGCAATCAGTGCGCCCATCGGTGACCACCAGCGGTAGTCCCAGACGGTGGGATCATTCATCAGCCAAATCAGACGCGAGGCTTCAAGCAAAAAGCCCGTGATCAGAATGATGATAAAGCCCCATAAAAATGCCCAGTCTTCACGACGATAAGCACTGCGGTCGTAGTCAGGATCGGTCGGTTCACGATCGGGACGTTTGTAATCAAGTTTAGGTAATTTCAGCCATTTTCGGCGATACATCATGTATAAAACGCCAGCGATAACGGCTGTTCCGGCAATGTCGAGTACCAATGAAAACCACAGGTAAAAGTCGCCATACCAGAATTTAAAGCCAAATAATGGCTCTAAAATATCGTATTCAAGTGTGATGGTGGCTGTCCCGAGAAACAGCAAAACAAAGCCAAAAAAGATACCTGCATGTGCTTTGCCAGCCGCCCTGTCACGACGTTTAATCGTACGGTGCGTCAGCATGGTTTTCAGCATCTCACCGAATCTCGCCAGAAACTCGCCCCAGGCTGCATCAGGTTTACCACGACGGTATTTTCTTACCTGCACGTAACAACCATAAATAAATACGGCGATTGCGGAATAACCAAACGCATAAAAAAGGTAAATGGATGAGGTCTGAAAACCTTGAAATAAAATCCGAGTAATCTCTTGTGCTTCGTTCATGACACACCTGCAAGCTTTTTTGGAATAGGAATAAGTGATTGCTGAGGTTGGAAAAGCGTGCTGCCGTTATCGACAGCACACTCCTTTTCCGGTCTAGATCTTGTATTCGATCTCGTGGTTACCACCCGGCATATGTGGTGTGCCCCAAGAAATCGTTTCGCGTTTGTACGGCAATGGATATTGAGGATTGTCTTCCTCGATTTCCCTTGCGATACGCTGACCAGTAAATGTGGCATCAGCAATCAGACGCGGTGCTTCAGCATCACCAATCAGGTAAATACCTTTGATGCCGTTTTCATCCCATTCTGCTTGACGCTCTTTGAGTTCTTTGTACAAAGCATTGTCAGAAGAACGCCCCGTAACCAGTACTAAAGAATCAAATTCCAACCAACGGTGAGTTTTGTTTTCTTCACGTGGGAAAACACCAGGACCACGATAGCTACGTTTGGAACCATCACCCCACAGGTTGTAGATTTCCAGGCGATTCTTTTCGATACGTGTGCAGAAGTGATCACCAATCTCTTCAATACCCAGCTCATGCAGACGACGCATCATGTTGGGGTATTCCAAAGTGAAGTGCATGTAGTTGCCCAGATGAACACCTGAAACAACAGTAACCTCATGGCCTTCTGTGGCTAATTTTTCAGCCAGACTTGGTGCCATGAAATAGCTGTCTGCATTCAAAATAACCACACGTTTGCCAATTTTCTTCTCACCCGATAACACTTGTTCTGGTGTCAATTGCTCAGGTTGAGAGGCATCCGCACCTGGAATCGGTGCATGTGTCAGACAGTTAGTGCCATCCGTATTCCAATGTGAACCGGTAGCGATAACCACTTTATCTGCACCGTATTCCAATACATCATCAGCGGTCAGTGGTTTCTGACCCAGTGCAATCACATTATGTTTATTTTTCTTGACCAGCTTATCCAGCTGCGTTTCACGATAATCACGGTGATAACTCCACTCACCCAGTCCAGGCAATGTGGCAACCTGATTGACATGACCACCCACTTTTTCAGCCTTATCGTATAAGTGAACGGTGTAACCACGTTCCATCAATACACGAGCCGCTTCTGAACCAGAAGGACCTGCACCCACCACCAGCACCGAATCTTCAGAACCTGCTTTAGCAAATTTCTCAGGATGCCAGCCACGACGATACTCTTCACCAGCCGTCGCATTCTGAGTACAAATCATTGGAGGACCACCGATTTCCCAACGCGAAATACAGACGTTACAGCCGATACAGACACGAATATCGTCATAACGGCCTTCTTCCACTTTCTTCGGTAAGAATGGATCAGCAATAGAAGGACGAGCACAACCGATAATATCTACCACACCTTTGGTGACGATTTCCGTCATTTTTTCTGGATCGGTATAACGGCCTACACCCAGAACCGGTTTCTTCGAAACACGTTTAACATGCTCAACCCAAGGCACCGTATGACCTTGCTGATAGAAACGTGATGGGCCAGCGTCTTCACCCCATTCAGCAATATCACCTACCGTGATATCCCACAGGTCAACAAAGTCATCGGCCATTTCAATGAACTTAACGCCGTCTTCTTCAACCTCAATCTGATCAGGGCCATAAATCGTATCGATAGCAAACCGCGTTGCAATCGCACAATCATCACCCACGGCTTTACGCACTTTTTCCAGCGTTTCCACCCAGAAACGAGCACGGTTTTCTAATGAACCGCCGTAGCCGTCAGTGCGTTTGTTGTAATACGGATTAAGGAATTGCAGTGGCAAATAAGAGTGAGCACCATACACATAGACGATATCAAAGCCAGCATCGCGAGCACGATAAGCGGCATCCACGTAGTACTGCTGAACCATCTTGATATCATCAAGATCCATCTCTTTACAGTAGCTTAATGTTTCAAATTCTGAGGCAAACTGGCTTGGGCCACGTGGCGTTGCCCGGGTTTCCATATTCGGTGCATGAGCGGCGCCATACCACATTTCGATACCTGCTAAAGCGCCGTATTTATGAACTTCATCCGTCATCGCACGTAAATTACGTACGTCACCTTCGTCCCAGATACGTGCTGAGAGACGATGGGTATCATCTGATTCTGGATGGATTGAACAGTATTCGGTATTCATCGCTGCCCAACCACCTTCCGCTTTCATCGAACGATGTGCTGCCTGGAAGCCTGGTCGATCTGAACCGGCACCAATGCAATGGGGAACCTGATAAAACCGATTACGCAATGTTTTTGGACCAATCTGAATTGGCTCAAAAAGTATGTCGTGCTTAGGATCGCGTGCCATTATATTTCTCCCTATTTTATGAGTATTGGCAACGCTATTTTCAGTTCCACAGCCCCTCTCAACAATTACTAAGAGGACTTACTTCCTAGGTAGTACGAATCTCAGAGGGAGCTGCTTTTTAGGGAGTATAGCCAAGGATAAGTTAGGCTTTGATACTTTGGGAATGTGTTTGTGCTCGTCCATTAATCACACCAAAGCATATGAACTTTAGTTATTTAAACAATTGATTAAATTGAGGAAACTTGTAATTATGAAATACATAGGAAGGATGAAAAACAGTGACTGCTCCCTGTTTAGTTTTATTAGGTCACCGAGGGAATAGGCTAAAAATATGATCTTTACTGACATTTACAAACACAAAACTAAAATGTTTAACGAACGGAAAAAGCTGTTCATTATAATCGGCTCTAGAATTGGATCATGGAAGTAACAAAAATTCCCGTACTTCGGCTTCCTCAACGTCTTCCGCACGCTGAGGCTATAAAATCATTTAAAGATAATCAGCATAGTTATGAGGCTGAGTTCTGGGAATTTCAGTATCAAACCTACAGATATTTAGAACGCCTTCCAGACGAATCATTGCTCACTAGGTATGCGGATATATTGAAAAACATGCGAGCTCTAGTTAGTGAAGACAAACACATTATTCCAATACAAAGCTTTTTGAGTTCTTGGTATTGGTTTAGAAAAGAACATCAAACACGTTTTGAATTCTATCTTCGCGGTTTGCAATTGCCATCTTCAGTCCCCCTAGACATTACCTTTAATAATGTGCCGATTGACTCTATAGTTAGGCCAAAACATCCTAATTCTGGCGATGTACTTTTTCGTTACGACAAACGAGAGCACTTGGATAATATTGTTAATCAAGGAATTATCAGAATTAGACCTGCATCAGATTTTCAAGCTAGTGAGCATAACATTGCTCGACAAGATGAGGAGAGATCAAAAAAGCACTACCTTCCCGGAGGGTATACGCGCATTACGACCGAGAATGGAACTTCCATCCCAATTACAGGAGATGTAGAAAGGATGGTTACTATGCCCAACTACTATATTTTTTGCATGTCTTGTGACTGGGATCAGGGTCTCTTCCCCGCCTTTGATGGAGATGCATGCTTAATTATCAAAAACGTCGAAGAATTTTCGCGTCGGCTAGAATATGCCGCAACTTCTAGGTTGCCTGGATGGTACTTTCATCATAATCCTATTCAATACTTTGATCCTTATGAAAGAGCAAAAAACGAGTATTTTGACGCTACGATGTCAAAAAATTTTAGATTCGCATATCAAAGAGAATATCGATTCTTATGGATGCCACAGAATGGTGAAGAACCAAACGGTTTCAAATTCTTGAATCTAGGAGATTTGAGTAACCTTGCAGAAGTTCATAACGAATCAAGGAATCAAGGTGTCAGCCAACTTAATAAGGTTAATTGAATCGGAGAAGAAGAACATGAGGGAGAGGAAAAAATGTTAGATCCTTTTTCACTTTTCATGATTGGCCTTTCCTTTTTTGTAGTTGCTGTAACGCCCGGTCCTGCCAATATTTCAAATGCAATAATTGCTATGAGACGAGGAAGAAAAGTAAGCCTAATCTATGGTGCAGGCTTATCGTTTGGGCTGGTATTCTGGGGTGTGATAGCTGCAAGTGGCATGGGGGCCATCCTCCAAAGTTCTGTCTATCTATTGATGCTTCTTAAAGTCTTTGGTGGGCTTTATTTGCTGCGGTTAGCTTATCTATCAGGAAAGTCAGCTTTCAATCCTCAAGTAGAGGACATCAATGACCCTAGCAATATTCCAACTGCAAAAAAGTGGTTTATCCGTGGGTTCATCCTTAATATCTCTAATCCCAAGACTGTTATTGCTTGGTTAGCAGCACTTTCCGTTGGTCTGGATGCTGGTGACGACATACATGCCTTAATTGCAGGTGTTTTAGTATGCGTTTTTGTTGGGTTCTCAGTAAACGCTATGTATTCTTTAGTTTTTTCATTTACCGGTGTGATGAATATTTATCAGCGCATAAGCCGTTGGATAAACGGCATTGCCTCTGCGCTTTTTGCCGTTGCAGGTATAGGTTTGATTCGCTCAGCTTTTAACCGAAGTCCTGTATGAATAACAAATACAACAATCCAAGAATCAATGGGTCAGTAAAATCAAACACTTCGACCCTATTGATTTTCTAGTAGTACGTTTCGGAGTTTTTAGCTAATAAGTCGCAAGTAAAGGACGTCTCTGTCGAGACACTACTTTACTCAGAGTTATGAAATATTTGGAGATATCACATGGATAAAGTAGATCAGATATTAAGTGAGCTGGAAAAGTCATATAAAAGATTAGCAATACCCACTGTCATGCTAGCAGCTGTTTATTTTATGATTCACACCGCCGAGGTAAAAGGCAAAGACATAGATTCTATTATGCTGCATCTCGTAATAGTTTCATTATCGGCAGTTGCATTCACTTTGGCGTCTGGAATAGTCGCTTTGGCTAAATTTAGCTCTATGGATATCAATAAGTTGAGCTATGCGATAGTCTCAATTTCATATCTTATTTCAGCCATTTTTTTGATCATGGTAGGTTTAAACATGGCTGTAGGTGAATTTACATAATAATCAATAGGGTAGGAGCATTTGATTTTGAAAAACGCTCATATCGATTAACTTATATACAGTAACAAAGGATTGAGGTAACACCGTGTTTCAGACTGAAAAGGAATTCTGCATATCAACCTTAACTCTCAACAACACTTCAATATTATCATTGAGTGAGTGTTCATCCTGGCTCATAGACAATGAAGCATAGAGAACACTTTTGGAAAAAAGACACTCCTCGTGAGCAACGTATCCTAGGAGTTATTTTTCTCAGTTCGTTTTGTATTGCGTTCATACAATTTGTCTGTGTGGACAATTTTATACCCGATCCAACAGTCAGCTTATTTTCATTCTATATAGCCTTTGCAATTTCCCTGTTATTTTGTGCAGCAATCATTATTTTAAAAATAAAGGCAAAGCAAAGTGTCGGGACAGTTGTGAAGACTATGCCTTTAAGAAATAAGTTAGCTTCTATACTGATACTTCCCATCCTCTTAATTGCTACTTATTGGATGCTTCTTGCTTCAGTCATTCCTTATCAGTTAACCAAAATAACTGGACAAGATTTTGAAGAACAGACACAGGTTCACAAAGTTAAGACTCGTCACGGAAGAAGGAGCTTCTTTCGTGATTATCATTACGAGTTGCGACTTATCGATAGTCCTCCCATTCCTCTCTTTCGATTCAGTATTTCTGAGCATTCGTATAATAAATTTCCAGAAGGAAACCTAAAAGCAACGTTATTTGGATTGAAAGGAAACCTAGGATTTATTGTGGAAGAGATTCAAATAGATACTCAAGACTAAATCATGGCGTCAGCCAGCTTGACAACTACAAGGAAAAATCAATGAGGTCAATCAAATCAAAAACTCCGCCTCTATTGATTACTTCTTTCAGTAATTTATAAGGACGTTAAAAATATGAATCCATAATTCAAAAATGCTTTATTGATAATGTTAACTCATCTGATTACAGATTAAAGCAATAGAAAAAATATGATCAATCAAAGAAGCGTATCAGTACTAATTGGACTACTTTTACTAGCATGGGGGTTTTATAGTCTCTACGCAATGCTCATTAACGAATATACCTTGCCGTTAACTATACTCGTATTCGCAATGGCTGCATTGTCATCATTATCAGGCATTGGCATTCTCTGGAAAAAATATTGGGGATTTACTACATATATTATTTTTTCATTCATTTTCCTCTTATTGATGATATACACCAGCAGCCTCTTACTAGAATCTGCCAGTTCTGTTGATTTTGGGATTGTACTGTTGTCTGTATTTTGTATTTTTGGGCTTTGCGGTTTCATACTGAAAAAGGACTTACAGAAATCAAGGCAGAATCAAGGAGACTGACAGAATTGACGAGTCAGCCCAGCAGGGCTCAAGGAGATACCCAACTTGATAATTACAAAGTTTAGAGCATTCATTGGCCTAATTAGATAATCTGACCCTACTGAATTATATATAAACCAAAACTATCTTAAGGTACTCACATGGATGAATTAAAACAAAAAATAGCACTATTTATTGATGCTGATAATGCGCCTGCAAGTAAGTTTGAAGATGTCCTGAGCGAGGTTGCCAACTATGGTGTAGTTACTATCCGTAAGGCTTACGGTAATTGGAAGTCGCCTACGTTAAAGGCCTGGGAAGATCTGCTACATGAATATGCCATTCAACCCATACAGCAATATGATTTAACCAAGGGGAAAAATGCGTCGGATATTGCACTGGTGATTGATGCAATGGATGTGATGTATACCAAGCAAATTGATGTAATGTGTTTTGTATCATCGGATTGTGATTTTACGCCGATGGTGACCAGAGCATTAGCTGAAGGAAAGGTGGTTTTGGGGTTTGGTGAGAGAAAAACGCCAGCAGCATTCGTAAACGCCTGCTCTAAGTTTCTTTTCCTGGATGAAGAAAAAGAAAAAACCAAAACAACCGTTAAACCGAAGAATATTAAATCGGATACTAGGTTAATTAATTTACTAAGACAGGCCATTGAGGCAACAGAAGACGAAGAAGGCTGGGCGGCACTTGGACCAGTAGGCTCAAATATTTCTAACAAAACCTCATTTGATACCCGAAATTATGGCTTTAAGAATCTTAGCAGCTTGTTCAAAGCCATTGACTTATTCGAACTTAAACGTGGACCCAATAATTCTTTCTTGGTAAAAAACGTACGAAATAAATAATTCAGAATTAAAAGGGTCAGAGAATTTGATTTCGTTTACTTCATCATTGCTGTCTGTGCTCATTCATTTTCTCCCAGTAATCCCTGCCATGGATCATCGGCCAATGAGCTACTTTTTTCTTTGTCCGTCTTATTTGGCTCGGTTGGTGCCCCAGTTGGTGACAAGTTATCGTCAGCCAATACAGCCAATACAGCCAGTACAGCCAGTACAGCCAGTACAGCATTTAATTTTTCCTGTGGTATCAGCAGTAATTCACTTTTAAGCCCCTTGGCAATAAGTTCAAGGGTATCAAGGCGTGGATTGCCTTTGGATTCCAACCGCTGATATTGCTGGCGCGATATACCAACGCGCAGCATCATATCGTGCTGCTTGAGTTCCAATGCGATACGGCGTTTTTTGATCTGGTCGAGTAGTGAATTCATAATGAAACATATAAGTTGCTTTTATAGAAATACTTAGAAATCAGTGAAATCAAGGGAATGCGCAAAATGGATAAATAATTTTTATGCCTTATATCTTTCGAGCCGATAGTTAACTAACTAAAAACTGAATCCCGCCCACCAGTAGCACGCTGAACAGTAAAACCAGATAAGGCCATCGGCCTGCTTTACGGGAAGTTTCAGTGGTGTTGCCAGCCTGAATATCTTCTTGCATCGATGACGGTAGTTGGCCTTTGTCGATTAAGTAATGCCGCCAGCAAAACAGAGGAATGCTCAGACTGGCCAGAATCAAACCACTCATCAATGTGCCACCGCCCCAGATATTAGCTCCCAGTGCCATAAAGGTAATATTCAAAAAGGCCATGGCGATACCGGCGATAAATAAGACTTTTGGGGTTCGATATGAGCGTTTCCAGTTGGGCCTGTCGATGCGGTGAATCCAACCGGCATTGAGGGTCAGAAAGTTAAAAATGATGTAACTGACGCAAGATGCGGCAAGCAAAAACACGTAATCAGACAGACTGAGTAACATCAGGTTAACGATAAGATTAGTCCACATTGCACTAGTGGGTGCACCGTGCTGATTTACCTGTGACAGGTATTTAGGCAATAGACCATCAATTGAGCCCTGGTATAACGTACGAGACGAGCCGGACATCGTGGTCATAATCGATAACATTAGTGCCAGCACCAACATCACCACAAACATATCCACCATAATGCCGCTATTACCTAAAATGCCATAAAGCGCATTGGCGATACCCATGCCACTATAAATATCCGCGGCTAACATGCCGTCATATTGCGCTGGCTGAATCACTTCACCTGCTGCATTAAAGTGCTGCGGTTCAATCATCTGCCCTAAGCCCATGTGGCCCTGAAAAGTAAAGGGAATCAGCACAAAGGCAAATAAACACAATAAACCGGAATATAAAATAGCGCGGTAAGTATCACGGCTGGGATCTTTAAACTCACGGGTGTAACACACGGCTGTTTCAAAACCATAGGTTGACCAGGCCGCAATAAACAAAGCGCCTGCCACTAAAGACCAGCCTTTAATATCCCATACACCCGGCACCACGTAGCCATCTGTGTCATAGGCAAGCGGTGCTAATGGGTAGAAGTTACCCATCGCCAAATCACCGGTAATCAATGGCACAATCGCAATCAACATTAAAGGTGCAAGACCAGATAAACCAATAATCATCATGGCTTTGGCGGAGCGTAAAATGCCGCCGTTTTGAATGGCAAAGACCAACACCATCAACACTGCACCGATAATAAAGACGGCATTAATTCGCAGACAGAGTCCGGCTTTCAGAAAGCTGAGATCCAGCAAAGTGATTTGCCAAGTATTAATCACCGCATCTGGTGGATAGGTGACATTCAATATATACCCGGCAGCTAAAGCAGAGCCGATAGCCAGAACAGGCCCCCATGCGACCCAGTTACACCAGATACATAAGGCGGCTATCCATTTACTGTAATTTGCCCAGGCAACCGAGCTATGCACGGAGATACCGCCGGTTTTATGAGGGAATAAGCCGGCAATTTCAGCGTAGGTGAAAGCTTGAACAAGCCCAATAGAAATCGAGACAATCCAGATTAACCAGGCAGGTTTACCCACAGTGGCGGCAATCGCCCCCATCGAAAATAACACCAGTGCTGGCACACCACTGGCCAGCCAGAAAGCACCGGTCCAGTCGATACTGCGATGTAATGAAAAACGATTGTAGAGAGAAAGTGTTATCGGCTGCCGCGCGTTGTTTTCCACCGTCCCAACCTCACCTAATATCTGATGACACCATTGCCAATCAAAACAATCAGTAACATACCACGCATCCTAGTATCTGTGATGGTTAAGGATAACGCGGGTAAAGCGCCACTGGGTGAGTTTATAAAACAGCCTGTCACCCAATATTTAGTGAGAAATTTTCAGCCCAATGATGCCCGATAGAATTAATAAAATACTGAATATACGCGCTATCGTGGCTGGCTCGGATAAAAACACGATACCGAAAATCACGGTACCAATCGCACCGATGCCTACCCAAACACCGTAGGCGGTGCCTAGTGGTAATGTTTTCATGGCCACACCCAATAACCACAAACTCAAAGCAACGGTGACCAGTGCCAGCAGACTGGGCCCTAACTTGGTCAGACCTTCTGAGTATTTCAATCCCGCCGCCCAGACGACTTCCAGTAATCCCGCTACTACTAATGCTAGCCAAGCCATAAACAGCCCTTGTATTTCATTCGTTAATTTAAAAATATGAAGCCGATGCTGTCATCGTAATCAGACGACGGCTGATGTCGCTAACTTTTCAGCAAGATCATCCGGCAACACATAATCAGTCACGCTCAAGCCAAAACCACTCATCGATGGTAATTTTCTCGGCCATGTCATCAGACGCATTTCTGTAACGCCTAAATCTCTTAATATCTGAGCACCGACGCCATAGTGTTTAAGCACATACTCTTCAGCATAATTCCGATCTGACTGAATCAGTCGCTCCCATTCACCTTCATCACCATGAAGTAACACGAGAACACCTGCGCCCTCTTGTTGAATATGCTGCATGGCTTCAGCGACGCTCCAAGTGTGACCGTGACGGTCATCATCCAGTAGATCCATCGTGTTAAACGGCGCGTGAACCCTAACTAAGGTTTCTTCACCAGCGACAGGTGTGCCGTAAACCAGTACCAGATGTTTCATGCCTGTTGTTTTGTCCAGATAATCATGACGACGGAATGAACCCAGCATGGTGTGCATATCACGCTCGCTCAGACGAACCACATTTTGTTCATGCTGATGACGATACTCGATAAGATCAGCAATGGTGCCAATCTTCAAATCATGTTGTTTAGCAAACTCAATCAGGTCGGGTAAACGAGCCATGGTGCCATCTTCATTCATGATTTCGCAGATAACAGCAGCAGGTTCTTCACCTGCCATCGCGGCTAAGTCACACCCTGCTTCGGTATGCCCTGCACGTGTTAACACACCGCCACTTCGCGCCATCACAGGGAAAATATGACCAGGACTAACGATATCATCAGCGGTCGCATTAGCCGCGACTGCAGCTTGAATAGTCACAGCTCGGTCTTGTGTTGAAATACCTGTCGTCACGCCTTCAGCCGCTTCAATTGACAGAGTAAAGTTTGTTTCAAAACCGGCTTTATTTTGCTTAACCATTAAGGGTAAATTTAATTGCTCACAACGTTGCTCAGTCAGAGTCAGGCAGATTAAGCCGCGAGCATGCATTGCCATGAAATTAATGGCTTCGGATGTCACATGGCTGGCAGCCATCAACAAGTCGCCTTCGTTTTCACGGTCTTCATCATCCATTAAGACGACCATTTTGCCTTGTCGAATGTCCTCAATAATCTCCTCAGTCGTAGCGATGTGTGATACTTGAGAACATGACTTCAACGTGGATTCTGGCATGAGTATAAAACTCCTTATAACTGGTCAATAACGGCGTAAGCTGAGTGGTTGTGGATGGATTCAAAATTTTCGCATTCTACTCTAAAACCCGACACATCACTCTGCTGAGCTAATGCGACAGCAATATCTCTGACTAAATCCTCAACAAACTTCGGATTGTCGTAAGCAAATTCGGTCACATACTTTTCATCTGGACGTTTCAACAAGCCATAGAGCTGACTAGAAGCTTGCTCTTCAATCAGTTGAATTAGGGCATCCAGCGTCATATTTTCACTAATACGCGCTTCAACAGTAACCAGTGAACGTTGATTATGCGCACCATAATCTGAAATCTTTTTAGAACATGGGCAAAGGCTGGTCACAGGGATCTCAGCTTTGACGGTCAGTTCCAGTTTGTCTTTGTAATCGGCTGTCAGCGTAATGTCGTAATCCATAAAGCTTTTCACACCTGAAACTGGTGCGGTTTTGCTGATGAAATACGGAAAATGTAAGCTGACGTGACCTTGTTTCGCGCCTAATAATTCCAGCATATCGGTCATAAACGCAGGCATGTTACTTAGGCTGAAAACGGAATCAGGGCGTTCCAGTAATTCGATGAAACGTGACATATGCGTGCCTTTGACATCGGCAGCTAAATGCACATACATATTAAATTCGGCGACAACACGTATGGGTGTTTCGGTCGTTGATTGGAATAAAACCGGATAACGCAGTGACTTGATACCGACTTTATCAATGATGAGTTGGCGCTTGTCTGGCGTATTTTGAACATCTTCAAGTCGATGTGTTAAAGGCAGATTCATTATGTATCCTTGTTTTTTTGATTCACACATCGGTTGAATCAACTGAAAAAATGGTGTGAATGACTGAATCTGATCAGTCATTCACCCAAAGGTCTCAAATCGCAAAGAGTCCGAGGATAACCATGAAGAAACGGTTTCATCTAAAAACCAACTTCAGGTTAAGTATTGCTTAGTTTCAGGGGTAAAAAAATTCCAAAGAAGGATTACTACCTTGGGGTTATACCCATACCTATTGAGAGAAATTAGCTTGCTCCCAACGAATTCTGGCCCACATATAGGCATCCATAATCGATAATGCATAAATAAAAATTCCACCAGCGAACTGGCCTATCACCGAAATACCCGGTGCGGCCATTTGATAGGTCACCACACCTAATACCAACATAAAAAACAGCATCGTTAGGCCACGCATGGGGTTGTGATTCACGACCTGCCCCACCCCAGGCAACACAATGGCAATCAATAGCACCAGATAGGGATGGACGGGGCCCTGCAATAAGCGACTAGGCTGCTTCATCTTGCACCTCATCCAGGTGAGTCACTAAGTTATCTAACTTGTGTAATAAACCAGCTACCAAGCTTGCCTCAATGGGTTTGTCATCAAAATTAATGGCTCGTAGTAATAAATAATGGCCGCGGTCTGATTGCTTAGCTAAACAAGTAAGTCGAATCGCCATCGGGGTAATCAGTAACTCTTTGCAGCGAGAATCAGCAAACAAGTCTTTAATATCCTGATCTATCCCTGCTAATGGCGGCGGCTGGGTTTTTGTCATATAACGGGCATGTTGCGGCCAGCCAGCTAAAGGCATCACCGGTTTTATCCACTGCCATGACGGACTGAAGCTCTCGGTATTTTGTGGTCTGACTAAAATATCGAGTGTCGCGCCACTGCTGTCTTTATGTGCTCGATACAAGGTTAAATGCATCCACATCACTGGTAACTTTCTTGCCGTGAGGTTATCCACCTCGACTGAAAGCTTTACCCTGGCATTATTCCAATCGGCAAAAACAGAGGCATATCCTTGTCCATCAAGCGTTGATGACGTCATCTGAACAACCTCATGACAATCATCAAATACCTGCTGTCTTGATACCAAGACATGACGATGATGATGGCGATATAGAAGCAGCAAGCAAGTACTGCCTAACAACACAAAAATCATGGCGTATATAGCATCTACATTCATTCAATATTCCTCTTTTCCCTCAGAAAAAGAGTCCCGCAGCCATGATAGTACTGCGGGACTAAGGCTTATCTGACGACGGTCACCGGACAGTGAGATCGCTGCACGATATGCTGCGCTATCGATCCTAATAACACTTTTGCAATACCACTGCGGCCAACGGATCCTGTTACCACATGGTCATGCTCATGTTTCTCAGCATAATCAACTATGGCTTTAGCAATATCATGACCCGCTGCCGTGATACAAAACACATTCTCTAGTCCCTGAGATGTGGCACGTACCATGGCTTCGCGTAATTCCTGTTGGATTTGCGCATCAGCGGCATCGAGAATGCTCGAATCCCAAAAATAGCTATGTGAAATATCGTCACTGGTCGGTCTGACCACATGGATAAAGGTCAGATTAGCATTGACCGATTTCGCCAGATCCACAGCAAAATCGACGGCCTTGATCGCACTATGAGATCCATCCGTTGCACATAAAATATGTTTCATGCTGCTTCCTCCTAATAACCTTTGGGCCGTGGCCAGGGCATGGTGAACTGATCACCCCGCTTCACGAACTGATAACGTCGTTTCACAAACCAGATCGAGGCCACGATGTAAAACGCCATAATCGACAGTAACGACGCACCGTAACCCAGAAAGGTCGCGAAATAGACCAGCGAACATAAACCCAACAAGGTATAAGCCGGAATAGGATGGAAAGGATGAATATAACCTCGCTTAATCACATCCAATGGCCACATTTTTCTGAACTTGACCATATTGATAGACATGAAGGTGTAACCCAGCAGGCCTGACAGAATCGAGAAGGTGATTACTTGATCCAATAAACCTGTGAATGCAAATGACACGGCAATGGGAATCAGGAAAATAATTGATCTGAACGGCGTACGGTAGCGTGGATGAATCGCTCCAAACCAGGTTGGCATATAGCGATCCCGTCCCATGGAAAACCAGGCACGCGCCGCATCATTAATACAGCCATTAGCTGAAGCAATGGCCGCAAACATGGTACCGATAAACAACACGACCTGTAATACCGGATTACCAATAATCGAAGCAGCGTCATATAACGGCGTGGTCGCCTGACCTAAATATTGCCATGGCATCAGACCCGTCGAGATATACCAGGTCAGTGTCGCTGCCACTAATAAGGTCAAAATGCCACCAATCGTGCCCAGTGGAATCGCCCGACCAGCACTTCTCACCTCTTCCGCTGCCTGACATGTGCCCTCAATACCGAGGTAATACCACATGCCAAACTGCAATGCAGCGACGACCCCAATCCAGCCATACGGTAATTCTGTTAACAGATCACTGTGTTTCAGAATATGCCCTGGGTTAAGCGGATCAGCCCCAATGAATAAGGCCAAAATCGCCAGAAAGGCAAACAAGGTAATGACAAAATTCAGCGTCAGCGTCATAAACACGCCGCGGTAATTCAGCCAGGCCAGAAACGAAATGGTAAGTACCACAAAGGGTTGAGGACTTAAGTCATGGAAGCCCGTTGCTGATGCCACAGCCGCCATCAAATCACCGACTATCAAAGCATCCGCCGCTTCCAGCATGGTATACGCCATCACCAGATACAAGCCCACATTAAAGGCCATTAACGGACCAATAATATGTTTTGCCTGTGTATATTGACCTCCCGCTGCTGCCACGGTTGATGTGACTTCAGAGTCGATCATTGCGACACAGCTGTATAACAAACCAATGACCCAACAAGCGATCAAAGCGCCATAAGCTCCACCTTTGGCTACAGAGAAGTTCCAGCCCATAAATTCGCCGACCAGAACAATACCCACACCCAATGCCCAGATATGAAACGGATTCAATACCTTCAGCATTGAAATGCGTTGTTCCCCGGATTGAGAAGAAGATTGCTGACTCATGACTGCTCCTCCTCTCGCTCGAGCTCTGCCATCAGTTCATCAGCGCCTTCACGTGAGCTCATGAGTAGCGATTCATCAAACTGACGAGACACACTGAGTGCATCCACCAGAATCCACAGCAATAACATGGCTGAGATAATCCAGGCGGCGTAACTTAAAATTTCCCAATAGCTCATCGTTGTGCCTCCTGTTCCGCAAGCGAAGCCTTATCACCAAATTTTTCAGCAATCACTTCACGGTATTGAGACTCTGAGACACGCAGCATAAAGATGAAATAGCCAATAATGACTAAAGCCGTAATGCCAAGCATCAGCGGATCAATGGTGTAATCAAACTTATCGTTAATGATTTCAGCCGCTGAAGTTTCATCAAAACCCAGCTTCTGCCATTGTTCCTGCTCAACAGGTGAGACGTTTAGGGATTCCCAGGAGATAACCTGAGATGAGGTGTTGTCACTTGCTGATTTAGAATCAGATTCAAGAAACAAAGGAATATACAAACTGACATAGACAAGTATCAGAATAAAGAGACTATCAAACAATTGCCCCTTTTTAGACTGTACCTTTGGTACATAAGTAGACATAAGATTTCCTCATTAAAATCACTCGGCAATTAGCGCTTCGCTGCTCTATTTTCATCGAGATGTTTGATGTCCAATCCGTAGATAAACTCTTTATCTTCTGCGTAGTGCTTAGTCATCGCACCGACAGAAGCGGTATTGAAAAGAACGAGCAAAGCACTGGAAATAATCATCACCAGTCGGATAACCGGATCTTCCAGAATGCTTAAGATGCTAATGAGGACGAAACCCACAGCCAGCCAGATAAGTAGTACATCTGCCCAAGCCATGATGCAGTCTCGTAGATACATGTTTTGAATACGATTTTTTATTTTATTATTCATGGTTATATTTCTCTCTTCTAATGATTAAAAAATGATTTACACACTGTCCTCCTGTTTTGCTAAGGAAAAGAAAAAAACCGATGTTACGCAGACAAGGCAACTTATATTGACGGGGTAAGGATCGCTATAAGCCACATTGTCTTTGTAACACCGGTTTTTAACTATCAATGGCACAACAACATTTTTAGAATGTATGTGTGCCAGGAATCCAGCTTGTTCCGGCTAATGGCACACGTGCCATCGCTGCTGATTCCACTGTTAAAGCCACTAAGTCTTCTGGTTCCAAATGACGCAGGTCATTTTTACCGCAAGCACGTGCTAATGTTTGTGCTTCCAGTGTCAGAACACGAATGTAGTTAGCCAGACGACGACCACCTTCAACGGGATCAAAGCGTTTCATGAGCTCTGGATCCTGAGTAGAAATACCAGCGGGGTCACGACCTTCGTGCCAATCATCATAAGAACCGGCTGTTGAACCCAGTTTTTGGTACTCTTCTTCCCATTTAGGATCGTTATCACCCAATGCCACTAATGCAGCAGTACCGATAGCGACTGCGTCAGCACCTAAAGCCATACATTTCGCAACGTCAGCACCATTACGGATACCACCAGACACAATCAGTTGAACCTTACGGTGCATGCCCATTTCTTGTAAGGCTTGAACCGCTTGAGGAATGGCTGCCATGGTTGGGATACCGACATGTTCGATAAACACGTCTTGCGTTGCCGCTGTACCACCTTGCATACCGTCGACGACGATAACGTCAGCACCGGCTTTCACCGCCAGCTTCACATCATAGTAAGTACGCGTTGCACCGACTTTGATGTAGATAGGCACTTGCCAGTCTGTGATTTCGCGCAGTTCTTTGATCTTGATTTCAAGATCATCAGGACCCGTCCAGTCAGGATGACGACACGCTGAACGTTGGTCTACACCCATTGGCAATGTACGCATTTTGGCAACACGTTCTGTGATCTTTTGACCCAGTAACATACCGCCACCACCTGGTTTTGCACCTTGGCCCAATACCACTTCGATCGCATCCGCTTTTCGTAAGTCGTCTGGATTCATGCCATAACGTGATGGCAGATATTGGTAAACCAGTTTGCTTGATTGACCACGTTCTTCCGGTGTCATACCACCGTCACCTGTGGTGGTAGATGTACCCACTGCTGATGCACCTCGTCCTAGCGCTTCTTTAGCATAGGCAGACAACGCGCCGAAGCTCATACCGGCAATCGTGACAGGCGTATCAATAGTGATAGGTTTTTTCGCAAAACGAGTACCTAAGGTCACCGAGGTATTACATTTTTCACGATAACCTTCTAATGGGTAACGAGACATACTCGCGCCCAAGAACAGCAAATCGTCAAAATGTGGCAGTTTGCGTTTGGCACCGGCACCGCGGATATCATAGATACCCGTATCAGCAGCGCGACGGATTTCAGCCATCGTCAATTTATCAAACGTCGCTGACTCGCGCGGTACGGTCATGTATTTTTTCTTTTCAGTCATTTCTATTTCCTCGCAATATCAGCAATTAATAAGCACTCGCGTTATCAACTTTGAAGTTGTACAACTGACGAGCTGAACCATAACGTTTGAAGGTTTTTGGATCTTCATCCACACCGGCTTTTTCTAATAAAGCCGACAGTTCATCCAGGTGTTCCTGACGCATTTCTTTTTCGATGCAGTCAGCACCTAACGATTTCACTTTACCTTTCACGTAGATATGCACTTCGTAAAGCGAGTCACCCAGCGCATCACCGGCATCACCACATACCACTAGTGAACCTGCTTGGCCCATAAAGCAGCTCATATGACCGACACTGCCTTTTACAACAATATCAATACCTTTCATCGAGATACCGCAACGTGAACCGGCATCACCTTCAATCACTAACAAACCACCATGCGCTGTCGCGCCGGCTGCTGATGAAGCGTTACCTTTGACACGCACACTGCCAGACATCATGTTTTCAGCAATGCCTTGACCCGCATGACCGTGAACGGTGATGTCGGCTTCTTTGTTCATACCCGCACAGTAGTAACCGACCGGACCGTGGATATCGATTTTGAGCTTCTGGTCAAGACCAACAGCCAGGTTATGCTCCCCTTTTGGGTTTAATACTTCCCATTCAGCAATGGTCAGTTCCTTGTTTTGATCATGTAGAGCCTGATTCAAATCACGAACTGTTTGTTGTGCCAAATCCACCGTTTGTTTGCCGGATGTGGTCACTGATTCTGCTACAGATTTAGTACTCATTTATATTCTCCTCATACACCATTGCTTAGTGCGTGGTACGTTCCCAAACATAGACTTTTGAAGGCTCTGGTTCCCAAACTTTGGCGTTTTCAATGCCAGGTAATGTTGTTAAAGCCTGATACTCAGAGGCCATGGCCACGTAATCATCTGTTTCTGCAATCACCGCAGGTTTACAGGCGATAGGGTCACGCACGACAGCGAAGCCATCTTTAGTACCGATGGTGAAGGTGAAGAAACCATCCAGATCGTCTAAGGCATGCTCTAACGCTTCTGTCAGGCTGTCGCCTTGTTGTAAACGGTATGTCAGGTAACCTGCAGCCACTTCTGAATCGTTTTCAGTTTCAAAGTGAATACCTTCACGTATCAGTTCCTGACGCAGACGGTTGTGGTTAGACAGAGAACCGTTATGTACCAGACACAGATCCATACCTGTTGAGAAAGGATGGCTACCCGCCATGGTTACAGCTGATTCAGTCGCCATACGTGTATGACCGATGATGTGGCTGCCTTTCATGTTTTCCAGGTGGAACAGATTGACGATACGTTCTGGTAGACCGACTTCCTTCAGGATTTCGATAGATTTACCTGAGCTCATGATCAGCACATCCTGATGATTTTCCATCAGAAAGTTTTCAACAGTTTCAGCGTCAATATCGACTTTGAATACTGCCACTTTGCTGTTTTGGAACCAGTCAACTTTTGTATTCAGTTTGGCTTCAATGTCTTTTGCCAATGCAGCCCAATCATAATTTTCATCTTCGTTGCGAAGCGTTAACTTCACACCTTGATCCACTTCATCGCCATAGACAGCAAAGCCGGCACTGTCAGGGCCACGTTCTGTCATCGCAATTAACATTGGTGCAAACAGTTCACCCAGACGGTCTTGGTATTTATCGTTTTTCAAATACAGGCCAACGATTCCACACATAACTATTCTCCTAACATCATTCCCTGGGAAGGGACTCTTTTAATAAAATTCAACGTAACGATTGATTTCCCAATCAGATACATGACGCATGTATTCCACCCATTCCATGTGTTTAAGTTCTAAGAACTCTTTAACAAACTCATCGCCTAATGCCCCTTTGATCACGTCATCTTTTTCTAACGCGGTCAGAGCTTCATGAAGATTTTGTGGCAGGATGCCAATGCCTTTTTCTTCCAACTCTTCTGGGCTTAAGTCATATAAATTAATGTCATAACCTGGACCCGCTTCCAGTTGACGCTCCACACCATCCAGACCAGCTGCAATCGCTGCTGCTGCCGTCAGGTATGGGTTGCATGTGCCGTCTGGCAGGCGTAACTCGATACGACCGTATGGAATACGTACCATGGTCGAACGGTTGTTATTACCGTATGAGATATAGGCTGGTGCCCAAGTCGCACCCGATAATGAACGACCCACAACTAAACGTTTGTATGAGTTAACGGTAGGCGCTGCAATCGCTGATAACGCAGGTGCGTGAGCCAGAATGCCTGCCATAAAGTGATAAGCCAGTTTGGATAAACCATGGCCGGTTTCATCACTGTCATCATGGAATAAGCTTTTCTCACCATCACCAATCGACATATGCATATGCATGCCGTTACCAGGACGATTGCTGAACGGTTTAGACATGAATGAACACACCATGCCCATTTCATTGGCAATTTCACTGGCTGCCATTTTGAACATGACATAGTCATCCGCACTCTTCAGTGCATCCGCATAGGTGTAGTTAATTTCAAACTGACCATTCGCATCTTCATGATCGATTTGGTAAATATCCAAACCGACATCAATCAATGACTCAGTCAGTTTTTCCAGGAAAGCGCTCTGACGTGTGATGCCTTTATAGTCATAACAGGGTTTTTGTAGCGTATCGGTTGGATCAAAGGGATGCAGATGACCGAACTCATCTTTTTTCAATAAAGAGAATTCAGGCTCTAAACCAGTGTATAAAATCCAGCCTTTTTCAGTCAGGCGAGAAATTTGTTTTTTCAGTACAACACGACTGTCATGGCTGTATGGCTCACCATTAACGTGACCATCACAAATAAGGCGCGCGTAACCAGGTTGCCATGGCAATAAACTCAATGTGCTTAAGTCGCCCATTGCCATGTAATCTGGACCATTAGGTTTAATGCCCATTCCCCAAATAGCGCCACCAGCAAAACCAGCACCGGTTTTAATGATGTCTTCCAGGTGATCTGCTGGCACAGATTTGACCTTAGCCACACCATGGATATCAACAAACTGGGCCAACACATATTTCACATTGTTTTCAGCCAAAAACTTCTGCGCGTAGGCTAATTGGTCAGCTGGCGAAGCCTTAGGGTCGAATTCATACTTCATAACATTTCCTCTGTTTGAATGATCAACACTTGGTCGTATTAATTGATCTCGTAATAAAAACTGAACCCTATAGCACCGCCACCATATTCTTCGGTGATGCCCAATAATGTTTTCCACAGGTAGGGTCCAAACGTACCATCACACCAAATGCGATAAACAGATTGGCCATTCAGCATCTGTCTCAGCAACGTTACCGATACACCGGCGATGACAGTCATGACAAGACGATTCTCTTCAAGTGCATCTCCTGACAGGTCGATAGCACAGACTTCAGAAAATAACTTTGTTGTCAGCTTGCCACTGACAATAAACGACGCATCATTGCGAATTACCTTGTGGACACCTGCTTTGTTCACAGGCAAGGCATTTAACTGAGCGACCAGATGAGAGTTCAGTGGCTCTTCAACAAGAAACTCACTTCCCCCCAATCTTAAGACCAGCTCTCTTTTGCCTTGTAATGTCCAACTGTTTTTTGCTTCTGGCAGTGTCAGATTGGCAGAGGCTAACCACTCCGCTGCATTAGGTCCTTTCACGCCAAAGCGATTTAATGCACTCACATCACAAATACTTAATAACTCGTAACGTGAAGATTCAATGGCCTTGTCCGCCATGGTTATTGCAGTCTCCATGCCATTCACGATGCCACTAATCGGCTTCAAAGGGGCTTGAGCAAAAGCGACCGGGCTTTTAAAAATGCCGTCTTGCATGCTTACTCTCCGTCTTTATCAAGTAGGTGAAAAAAAGGGGCTTCGACGACAGTCGCTTCAACCATTGCACCGCTATCGGTACGAATAGAAAACGTTGAGCCCACACTGCCCTGTTCTGGTGCAACAAAAGCAAAACCGATCACTCTGTCTAGGTATCTGCTGTATGCAATACTGGTGACACGGCCTTTGATGTTGCCGTTATCAATCACCAGATTGCACTCATTCGGCATTTCCCTGGCATAGCCTTTCTCCAGCACAAAGTTCACTAACTTCTTGTTCAGCTTTTTCTTAGCGATGATTTTCAGGCTGCGTTGGCCGATAAAGAACGGCTTATCCATTTTGAGTAATGCTTCGGAATGCGCTTCAAATGGATTGGTCAACCCATCGGTATCGTGACTAATCAGGTGATGTCCCATTTCCAGTCGCAGCAGACGCTGTGCATCGGTACCAAATGGACGAATACCATGAGCTTGTCCGGCAGCCATGATTTGTTTCCAAACATGCAGTCCCGCTTTGTAAGGCACATGAATTTCAAAAGCCAGGTCAGCAACAAAACTCACTCGCATGACTTTGGCATTCACACCGGCAATCTCAGCTTCAATCATGTTTCCATCTGGTAACGAGACTTCACTCAAATCGGCATTGGTCAGTGAACTTAAAATCTCACGTGATTTCGGTCCGGCCAGTGTCATGGCAGCGATAGCACCGGTCAGATTGACCAATGTGACTTGTAAGCCCCACACCTGAACATTACGTTGCATTTCACGGTAAACCGTTGCCGCATTGGATGAGTTAGTCGATACGTAGAATTTTTCTGCTTCGACACGAACGGCGAGGCCGTCATCCAACATCACACCCGCTTCATCTAACAGCAGAGCGATACGGCTTTCACCAATTTTTTGTTTGCTGAATTTACCTGTGTAGAAACGTTCCAGAAATTCAGTGGCATCGGCACCGTAGACTTCAATTTTTCCTAAGGTGCTGCCGTCAATCATGCCGGCCTGTTCTCTAACTGCTAAGGCTTCTTGCTGTACCGCTTCCATCGCCGTCATAGAGCGACCGTTATGTTGGTAATACGCAGGACGCATCCACACGCCAGCTTCCATCATCACGCCGCCGTTATCGACATGCCATTCGTGCATGGCTGTGTAGCGATGAGGGTGGAATCCGCGTCCGCCCAGATGACCAATCGGTGTTGGGTGGAAGAATGGACGCGCGGTGGTGCTACCAATTTTCTCAACCGGTAGCTGACGAATACGAGCCAGAATACGGATCGCATTCATATTGGAATGTTTACCCTGACTTGGGCCCATACCCACCGTGGTGAAACGCTTCATTAACTCAATGTTGTCAAAACCTTCCTTAGCGGCATTGATGAAGTCTTTCACCTGAATATCTTCGTCAAAATCGACAAAGTTCTTGCCTTTAGGATGGTCAACAATCGGATAAGGATGGCTGGGTGAATTCATCTCAACAGCAGGCACGGCAACCGCATCAACTGACTTACCAAGGAAAGCGGCCGCTTCTGCTGCTGCACGCTGACCGTCTAATTGACGTGCTTTGAAATCAAACACACCATTCACTTTACCCGCCGCAAAGACGCCTTCAGGTAATTCATCAGGTACAAACTGTTCGACACTGTAGTCATAACGCATTTTTGTACCAGCCTGATATAACAAGGCTGCTGCTGGTGCCCAACCGGCACTCATCGCTACACCATCACATGCCAATCGCACAGTGTGACCACTATCGGCGCCTGCACGTATGTCGTCGTAAGGGCTAACTGAAACCGCTTTAACACCCAATTTATCCGAGGTAGGGATGACTTCATAAATACAGCTGGAGATATGAACAGCAATACCTAGATCTCTGACTTTCTGAGCCAGTTCACGTGGTGCGCCGTTTCTACGCATATCAATGACAGCAACGACTTCAACGCCAATTGAGGCAAGATCCAGTGCGGTGCGATAGCCATAGTCATTCGCTGTTACCACCACACCTTTATTAAAAGGTTTAACCGCATAACGATGAATCAGACGTTGTGCTGCCGATCCCATCATCACGCCCGGTAGATCGTTGTAACGAAATACAGGTGGTTGCTCAAACGCGCCAGAAGCCACAATCACCGTTTTCGCCCAGACTTTAGTGATGCCGTCTTTACCGACTAATGGCACCAATTTATCGCCATAAAAACCGCCAGCATACGCATCGGTAATTAAACGGATATTCGGATTCGACTCCACTTTACCTAACAGGCTTGTCAGGGTATCTGCTGTCGTTTGGTCACCGGCATAGTCGTATGTCAGGCTGCCACCCGCCTGCTTGTTTTCATCAACAACAATCACATCCAGGCCTTGCTCAGCCGCTTTAACCGCAGCTGATAAACCAGACAGACCGGCACCGATGATTAACACATCACAGTGGGCAAACTTTTTCGGTTTAATAATACGTGGGTAGTTAAAGTTAACTTCGCCTAAACCAGCCGCCTTACGGATTTTGTCTTCCCAGAACGGAAACAGGCTTTTTGGCTTATAGAACGTTTTGTAATAAAAACCGACCGGCAGGAACGGTGATAAATAATCGATATATTTGTTTTTATCTTTTAATACACCACCAATGGTATTGACGGCTTTGATATCCATACCATCGGCCACAGGCCACACGTCAGCACGGATATTGGTATCCACGCCGTCTGTCATCATGGCGTTGACATCATGATTAGCAAAGCTCAATACACCACGTGCACGATGGTATTTAAAGCTACGACCCAGCACATTAATACCAGCCGCCCACAGCGCACTGGAAATGGTATCGCCTTCGTAACCTTGCACAGTCTGACCTTCATATTGAAAAGTCAGTGGCTTGTCACGGTTGATCCACTCACCTCGTTTCTTAGCAATACGGCTGGTCATTTAGCTTCCTCCTGACCCAGAAGATAAGTACGGTTGACCTTATCAGTCATCGTGTTACGTTCAGCGATAAACCAGGTACCGCTGGGGGTGTGATACCACCATTCTTTTTTCAAACCAGGTGCACCATTACGATAGTGCACATAAGCTGCCCACTCAGAATCTGAGCATGTGTCAGGGTTGGGCATATTTCGATATTCTCCGCCGTAGGTGAATTCACTCATCGGCCTGATACCATTAACGGGACATTCAAGTAGTTTCATAGCCTTACTCTTAACTTAGTGACCAACTGAAGCTGCGCCTTTTTCACCGGTCAGCTCATAGTCTTCAAAACGTGATAAACGGAATGATTTAATAAGATCAGGAGCCATATCTTTGGCTATTGTCTCGGCCATGGTTTTGCCACTGATTGGAGTGGCTTTAAATCCCCATGTGCCCCATCCGGCATCCAGATAAAACCCTTCCAGCGGTGTTTTACCCATAATCGGTGCAAAGTCAGGCGTGATGTCAGCCATACCCGCCCATTGGCGAACCACTTTCACGTTCGATAAGAACGGGAACATATCAGTGATATGTGTGGTGAGTCCTTCCACGAAATCCAGTGATGAACGTGTTGAATGGAATTCATAAGGATCCAGTGATGAGCCCATGACCAGTTCACCGCGAGATGACTGACTCACGTACACATGTAAACTGCCGGAAACCAAGATGGTATCGAGCCAAGGCTTCATCGGTTCTGATACACAGGCTTGTAAAGGATGAATCACAATCGGTGTTTTCAAATCCACCATTTCAGTGATACGTGGTGTAAAACCTGCCACAGCAGATAGAACACGATTTGTGCTGATGTAACCTTTAGATGTGTTCACACCAACGACTTTGCCGCCTTTAGTATCAATCCCCGTGACTTCCGTCATTTGGAATATTTCAACACCCATGCGATCCGCTTCTTTGGCATAACCCCATGCCACGGCATCATGACGAGCTACAGAGCCTGGTGCATGGTACAAAGCGCCTAGGATAGGCGCTTGGCCACTGCAGGAGATATCCAGTTGCGGACACGCTTTGGATATCTCCTCAGGACCGACGACATAACTCTCAACCCCAACATGTTTATTCACTTCAGCACGCCAGCGCATGGTTCTCATTGCAGATTCGGTGTGAGCTAAAGTGAAGTGCCCACGAGTTGAATAAAACAGGTTCAGGTCTAATTCTTCTGATAAATCTTCGTACAATTTAACGCTGGCATCGTAGAAGTTAACGCCTTCTGGTGTCAGGTAATTTGAACGTACGATAGTGGTATTACGCCCCGTGTTACCGCCACCAATATAGCCTTTTTCTAATACAGCTACATTGGTAATGCCATAGTCTTTCGCTAAGTAATACGCCGCAGCCAAACCATGTCCGCCGCCACCGATAATCACGGCATCGTACGATTTCTTAGGCTCGGTACAGTCCCTAAAAAAACGTGGTGCCGGGTGTTCACTACTCAGACCATATTTTAATAGCCCTAATGGCATTCTTAACCTCCACTCATAATGCTCAATACTACTTAAGTAGTATGCGAATCTACCTCTAACTAGGTAAACAATATTTCATGTGATGAAACATGGTTCTATTTACTCATGTCGAAAAAAACATGTCAATAGCCTTGTAAACTTTTTTTCACAATAGGAAACATTTAGTGGGGATAAATAAAAAAACCTCAGGTATAATCAGGCAAAACAGCCTTAAAGAAGACGGAGTATTCTTGCCGTGAGCAAACAGCAAACGATCGTGACGACTGAAACTGCGACACATCAGTCGTTAGATAAACACCTGGGAAATACACTGCGCCATATTCGTACTGAAAATGGATTAACCATTGCGGATGTCGCTATGCGAGCCAATGTCAGCCGCGGCATGTTAAGTAAGATTGAAAATGGACTGACCTCACCCAGTCTGGAAAAGCTGGAACATTTAGCCAATGCTCTCGGTGTCAAACTCTCACGCTTGTTTCATGATTACGACACGCCCATGGGTGGTGCTCAATATGTGAAGAATGGCGAAGGCATGGAAGTCGTTCGCCGTGGAACCAAAAGTGGTCACACATACCATTTGCTGGCGTATGACACCGGTCCAAAAAAACTGTTTGAACCGTTTTTGATTACCTTAAATGAAGAAAGTGAAGTGTTTGATCCGTTTGAACATGCCGGCACTGAATTCATTTATATGCTGGAGGGTAAACTAGAATACACCGTAGGTGATGAGCGTTTTATTCTTGAGCCGGGTGACTCTCTGACATTCCAGGCAGAACAGCCTCATCGACCGGAAACCAAAGTACAAATGCCGATTCAGTACTTAGCCATCATTTACTACGATAGTCTTGATGACTTTGAAGACGATAGTTACAAAAGCTAGCTTGTTTTTAGTTATTTAGGGAAAGTGTAAAAATAGCTTACTTTCTAATATTGGGTCGCGGTGTGGTAAAGATACTCTTAATAATTTTTAACCTGATCACAAATATCTTGATAAGCAAGTCTTACTTAAATAACTATCAAATTAATCTAAGTTCTTTATTTAAAATCAAACGCTCTGACCCTATTGGTTACCGTGTAACGGCGCCAGCAGGGGCAGACAAAGCACGTAGCTGTTTGACTGTCCCTCTAGCCGGCTTTGTTCGTGCTAGACTACCTAAACCAATAATCCTGAATATGCTTCGCAACCTCTTCAGATATATTGTACCAGTAAGCATCTTTATTGCTCGCATCGATAACTATCAATGAATCGTTCGGGTCTTGCTTTTCCCGAACAATTTTAGCGGCTTGTTCTGCTGTATAATTTGCGTTTACGTACCACAAAGATTTCTGGACCGCTGCCCAGGGACCTAAATTTTTAATTGCCTCGATTGTTGCCGAATAATCCTGATGTGGCGAATAAAGGTCATATGATATAAATAAATTGTTAGCCATCATTTATTCCTGCACTTAATCTTTAGCATTAATTTTGCTTTCGCTATGAACGCCTTCGCCACCTGATCGTCGCTCTTCTGAACTAGATGTAAGAACCGTTCTTCCCAAATCGCCCCATTTTTCCATTTCACTCAATACACCGCGAGTAATGGACTTGGCATCTGTCTTAATCTCGACCAATAAATCTTTTGTTTCTTTATTGAGTGCTTCGGATTCTTTTTTAATGTGGAGAGCAAGCCAAATCGCAAATAGCCCTAGTGCGATTGAAGCAACCCCGATAATTAGAGATATTATTTCAGTTAGAGTTAAATGATAAATTACGATCTGGTTTGCACCTTCCATATTCATTTGTCCATAGTCTCTTTTTCGATTCATATGTTATTGACTGCTCAGGCCACTTCAAGCCAACATCACTAATACCGGTTAGACTCAATTGGTTTTTTCTAATTATCCAGCAGTTTAGGGGAGTTCACTGTTCAATTGATTAATCAAAATCAAGCTGCTCAACGTCGGTTCTCCTGTCAACTCTATCAAGCGCTTAGTTTTTAATATCAGCTCGTATACCCAAACACCTGATTCCTTTAGAGAAGAAATACAGGGACAACAAAAAACAAAATAGTCATCAAAAAAACTGATGATAAGTATACATATTTAAAAACAAAACTCAGTCTGATAAACCATTTATCTTGTGTTTTTTTAAATACATTTCTGAATAAAAAGAACCACAGCCTATAAGCATTAAACCACGGTGTATAATCTAAACACTGCAAATAATACTCCCAAACCTGTCTGTAATTTTTCTTTATATACCAAACATAGAAAGGAGTAATTAATACCAAACAAGTAAGGAACAAAGCACCAGTAACGATGAAGGCAGCTCCCACTAGAATATCAAATGTTAAGCCACTTTCCATCAACAATTCCTAACTTCAACCAAAGGAGTCAGACTCGATTGGTTTTGTTCAAGATAGAAGTGATAATCCTCATCAGCCAGAAAAACAGGCTCTCGATTATTGCCTCGAATAATCACCTGTTGAGGATGGTCGGGAATAACAAAATGAGGTAAGCAAAACCAATAGGGTCAGCAACTGTCTTAAACTG
>NZ_DDCG01000018.1:0-60408 GCF_002335235.1 Methylophaga sp. UBA2012
GGTGAAGAAGAAGCCCGACTGATTTATCTGGGCGTGGCTCACTCGTTGGGCTTTGATGACAGCCGCCGTTTAGTGATGGACATCGGCGGTGGCAGTACCGAATTTATCATTGGTGATGGATTTAAAGGCTTGATGCGCGAGAGCCTGGAAATGGGCTGTGTGAGTTTTTCACAGAAGTTTTTTGCTGATGGCAAAACCACGGCGACACAGATGCAACATGCGATGTTGGCTGCGGCAAGACGTATTCGTTTTATCCAGCGACCTTATCGTCAGGCTGGCTGGCAGGAGGCTGTTGGCGCATCGGGCACGATTCGAACGGTCGCCAATATTTGCAAAGAACACGGCTGGGCTGATGATGGCGTGATTACCGGCAAGGCGCTGGAGAAGATGGTAAATCATCTTATCGAAGCCGGCAGTGTCGAAGAGGCAAAGTTCGACGGACTGTCTGAAGAGCGAAATAATGTATTAGCTGGTGGCTTGTGTGTATTGGCTGCTGCGTTCGAGCGACTCGGCATTGAAAAAATGATTGTATCCGATGGCGCTTTAAGAGAAGGGTTATTGTATGACCTGCTTGGCCGTATTCAGCACGATGATGAGCGTGATCGCACCGTCCTAGCCTTGATGCGTCGCTATCACGTTGATGAGGCGCATGCCGAACGTGTTGCGGTGATGGCAACCCAACTTTATGAGCAAGTGGCGCATGAGTGGGAGCTGGATCACGATGAGTTACTGCATCGTCTGCAATGGGCCTGCAAACTTCATGAAGTAGGATTGTCTATCTCTCATAACCAGTTTCATAAACACTCGGCCTATCTGGTGGAACATTCGGATTTACCCGGCTTTTCCCGTGAGGAACAGCATGCCTTATCAGTAATGGTCAGAGGGCAACGGCGTTCATTCCCGAAAAAACATATCAATAAATTATCGGATGAAATGCAGTTAAGCACACAACGCTTAACGGTGCTGCTGCGACTTTCCATGGTGTTTAATCGCGGCCGGTCTGAGCATGCCGATACCTATATCAAGTTAAAATTAGACGGTAAAAAGATGATGCTGGTTTTGCCTGATGGTTGGTTAAAAGAGCATCCATTAACTGAAGCCGACCTGGCCCATGAAGTGGAACAACTGAAAAAAGTGGATTTGAAATTGAGTGTGGTAGCCTAGCTAAGCAATAAAAAGGCATCTCTGGATAATCTCGGCAGAGATGCCTTGTTTTAACTAAAAAGAGTAACTGACAGCCGTATAAAATGACCGTCCCATGCCGGGAACGGTAACGCCCCAAGGCACACCGGAACCTGACATTGTCATTCCCTGACCCGTATAAGCACCTGACAATGGTTCGCTATAAGCTTTATCCAGAACATTGTCGATACCAAAATCAACACGTGCTTGTTTCCACTCATAGCTGGTACGTAAGTTTAATAAGCCATAGCCCGCTGTTTCCTGTTCATTCCGTTCATCGTTTACCTGATCTTTAGCAGCCACTACTTGCCACTCAGCGGTGTTATGCCAGGCACCTTTGGCATGCTGTAAAGTGAATGTCGCATTCAATGGCATGATGTTGTACAGATTGTCACCAGTATCGCGGTTTTTACCCCTGACATAACTGAACACCGCTTGGCCACTGATATGACCAATCTGGTCATCGTGATAAAGGTGTTTAGCCAATGACAAATCCGCGCCATATAACTTCGCTGAGACATTGTCGTATTGCAGGTAGACAAAGTTATCTGTTGCACTCAGGTTAGCTGTTGTGCATGCCGACATGCCAGTGCCACCACTACAACGTTTGGCATCGATAAAGTCATCTACATAGCTGACATAGGGAGTGAAAGTCACATTCCAGTCCTGTTTGTCGGCATCATGCCAGTCCGCTGTGAAGCTGATGGTGTGTGCAATTTCTGGCTCCAAATCCACATTCCCAACATAACCATTACCATCACCGACCAGGTTCACCATACGCATAGCCATGCCGTTAGTTGACCAGGCATAACGTTCATAGAGATTAGGTGAACGTGTTTTCTGAGCGTAACCGAATTCATAACTGGCATTATCAGATGGGGTGAAACGTCCCATTAAAGTCAGATCAAGATTGTTATCGGTTTTGCTTTTATCTGCATTATTGAAGTCAGTAGGGTTGTAATTTGTTGTGTTATACCCCTGAACATTGTCGGCATTCATTTTCACGGTTTCATGACGAATACCAGCCAGAGTTGTCCATTTTGATGTCCAGTTGGCTTCCCATTCTGTATAAATGGCATAACGGTCGCGTTGGCCATTATTGATATTTTCAAAGGTATTTGGCTGCATCATGCCTGTTGAGCCTGATGCTTCCCAGAAGTCATCCAGACGGTATTTTTGTATCTCTGTCCCCACTCTCAATAAATCACGGTCGTTGAGCATGACCTCTGTTTTTAACGAGACACCCGTATTGCGACCTTCCGTTTCCATCGGCATACCAAGCGCATCAGTACCGTATAAAAACTGTTTGTCATCACCAAACTGCATTTTATGGTGTGTTTTTTCACGATAAACCGAGGCTTCCAAAGAGCCCCAATCAAACAGGCCGTTGTAGATTAAATTGACTTGATTACTCCGGTTTTCGGTCATATCCATACGTTGGTTTGGAAAACCTTGATAAGGGATATCCTGATGGGCCAGTTTTAATTGCAATAAGTGATTATCAAGTTTAAAGCCAAGGTTTAAAGCATGGTTACGTGTTTCATAGGCGGTGGAGCCGACTTCATCACCATCTAACCAGCCACGATCAGAGGCGGCGGGGCCTGCAGTTTTAAAACTATCTGCCGCATCATAATTATTCGCTTTACTGGTGGAACCGGTGTAATTAAGGCTAAAGCTCTCCGTTGCTAGTGTGGTGGATAAATTGGCGCCACGAGCGTGGCCATTACTGCGGTAGAAGGCACCGATTTCACCTTTTGATAATACGCTGTCAGCATCTTTGGCAAACTCAGGTTGTTTACTTTTGACGATGATAGTCCCGCCAATACTGTCGCCACCAGCACTAACTGGTGTAATGCCTGAATACACTTTTAATTCAGCAATATTATTCGGCGCAATGTATGACAGTGGCGGATTCATATGATTAGCACAGGCTGAAATCAGATCCATCCCATCAACTTTAATCCGAAGACGATCGTCAGCTAAACCATGAATCACTGGCAGACTGGATACGCCACCAGCCCCATATAAGGAGACACCTGGAATACCTTTTAATAAAGAGGCCGTATCACTTGATTGGGCACGCTTTGATTTGAGTGCTTCCAGATCAAGTCCGGCACTGTCTTGAGGTAACGGTTGAATGGCTTGGCCAGACACGGTGACTTTCTCTAGTTCTTCAACATCGTGCTTGTGTTCAGCATAAGCAAGTGATGGTAGGAATAAACTCAGCATGATGCTGAGTGACAGACTGGTGCGTTTCATTTATCTTCTCTCTCAGATAACCCAACCAAAAATAATAGGAAGTTATCGTTATTAAGAAGTGTGTTTTTTCAATAAGTAGTAGGTGAAATGACACAAATTCATGCTGAAAAGGCGTGCTAACCTGATAATTAATCAAAAAAATAAGAGAAGACTGTAAGCATGGCTGCTATTACCAGTTCCTATATCACGGCTTTTTTACTCGGTTTATTCAGTACGGTGCATTGTATTGCGATGTGTGGCTCGGTGATTGGCGCATTGACGCTGAGCTTGCCGAAAGAAGTAAGAGAGAGCCAGCGGCGGATGTTACCGTTTGTGTTTAACTACAATGTCGGCCGTATTCTGAGTTATAGCTTTGCTGGCATTATCGTCGGTCTGTTAAGTACGCCACTGACCCAACTGAACGCACATTGGGTACTCAGGGTATTGTCGGTCATCATTATGATTTCAATGGGCTTATATCTGGCTGGCTGGTTCCCTAAATTTGCTCGTGCCGAGCGTATGGGCGCACCTTTATGGCGGTTATTGCAGCCTATTGGGCAAAAACTGTTACCAGTTAGAAAAGGCAGCCAGGCGTTTTTTTTGGGTATGGTTTGGGGCTGGTTGCCCTGTGGTCTGGTGTATGCCGCACTGGCCGTTGCGGCCACTGCTGGTGACCCGATCAAAGGTGGTCTGGTGATGTTGTCATTCGGCGCGGGCACCTTACCGGCGGTGATGGGCGCAGGTTTGTTTACCGGTATGTTAGCGGCACTGGGACGCTCACCTAACTTACGTAAAGCGGCAGGGATACTGATTATTCTGATGGCATTAGCGACCTTGTTCTGGCCGATGGAAAGTCTGCATGAGCATCATGCCATGCCTGATCATCAACATCTGATGCAGGGGTAAGCGTTATGAGTAAAATTTTAGGTCAATCGCCTGATTTAACCCATATCCTGCGTACATTGCCCATGATTGCTTTGAGTGATGCCAGTGTGCTTATCAGTGGCGAAACGGGGACTGGCAAAGAGTTAATTGCCTTAAGTCTGCATGAGCAGAGCCGCCGACGTGATAATGCCCTGATAACGATTAACTGTGCTGCATTACCCACAGAAGATGTGGAACTGGATTTGTTTGGCCGAAGTAATGAGCATGGCGAGGTCACCTTTCGGGGACGGCTGTTGGCGGCAGAAGGTGGTACGGTGTTTTTGGATGAAGTGGATGCCTTACCATTATCGGTGCAGGCAAAAGTCTTACGTTTTCTGGAAGCAGGTGAGTGTCAGTTACAGGGAAGTCATCGATTACACGTGGCCGATGTGCGTATTCTGGCCGCGACCAGTGCTGACTTGCCTGCGGAAGTGAAAGCCGGGCGATTCAGGGCTGATTTGTTTTATCGCTTACAGGTGGTGCCAATTGAGCTACCGGCCTTACGTAATCGTGCCGAAGACATTCCGCTACTGATGAAACATTACCTGAAAGAGTTTGCTGGTAATAATGCAGTGGTCAGGCTCTCAAGAGAAGCGGAACAGAGCCTTGTCCATTACCGCTGGCCTGGCAATATCCGTGAGTTACAGAATCTGTGTCAACGTCTGGCGCTTTTGCATGTCGGTGAGTTATTGCAACCGGCTGATTTACCGAGAGAGATGCGCCCCGAAGTGGCCATAGAGCAACATCAGTTTGTGCTGCCGGCCAGTGGTATCGATCTCGCAAAAGTGGAGCTGGACTTAATTGAGCAGGCACTGGATATGGCGGCTGGTAATCGCTCTAAAGCCGCCCGCTTATTAGGTATTAGCCGCGATACCCTGTTATATCGAATGCAGAAATATAATCTGTCCCCTTAATGAGGTTGTCTGTCTGACCTAGCAATGCCAAAATCATCAGCAATTTTGCAGCGAGAATTGGAGTCTTCTGAGTGAGACAGTATCTGGATTTATGCCAACGTATTATCGACGAAGGTGAGTGGGTTGAAAATGAACGGACGGGTAAACGTTGCCTGACCGTGATTAATGCTGATTTGGAATATGACGTGGCCAATAATCAGTTTCCCTTAATCACCACACGAAAGAGTTATTGGAAAGCGGCCATTGCTGAAATGTTGGGATATTTGCGTGGTTATGACAATGCAGCAGATTTTCGGGCGATTGGTTGTCGCACCTGGGATGCCAATGCCAATGATAATAAAGACTGGCTGAATAACCCTCATCGCAAAGGTGATGATGATATGGGACGGGTGTATGGTGTTCAAGGTCGTCGCTGGCAAAAACCGGATGGCTCAACACTAGATCAATTACAAAAAATCGCCGATGACTTGAAGCGTGGCATTGATGATCGTGGCGAGATTCTGACATTTTACAATCCGGGTGAGTTTGATATGGGCTGTCTCAGACCCTGCATGCATACCCACACTTTCTCTGTATTGGGCGATACGCTCTATTTAACCTCTTACCAGCGTTCTTGTGATGTGCCTCTGGGCCTTAACTTCAATCAGGTACAGGTGTTTTTCTTACTCAAAATCATGGCGCAAATTTCTGGGCTGAAACCTGGTAAGGCCTACCATAAGATTGTGAATGCGCATATTTACGAAGACCAATTGCAATTAATGCGCGATGTACAGTTGAAACGTGAACCTTATCCTTCACCGAGCTTACACATTAACCCGGAAATTAAGTCATTAAAGGATCTGGAAACCTGGGTCACGCTGGATGATTTTGAGGTTGAAGGTTACCAATATCACGAAGCCATCAAATATCCATTCTCAGTCTGATGCGATAGCTTGTTGCGGGAGTGAACGACATGGATAGACCGTTATTACTGGTATGGCAAGATGAGTTTAGTCAGCAAGTGCCCATTATTGACGAACAGCACAGAGCCATCCTCGCCACCATAAATTCACTGCATTATTTCCTCCAGCAAGGGCTGGAATTTGAGTCCTTATTACCCACGGTTAAGCTTCTGATAAGTTACATCGTGTTTCATTACAAAACAGAAGAAGGCATATTGAATTCAACGGAGTATCCAGAACTGAAAAACTATCAACAGCAAATGGATAATCTAATCACCGAATTCAAAGTTGTTTGTGAGCATGCAAAACATCAAAAGCGGCCCGAACAAGTGCTTATTTTTCTGAAAGATTGGTGGCAGGCCCATCTAGAAGAGCATAAAACCATCACACCTTATCTACATGACTGGAGTGGCGAATATTGCCGTGTAGATAAACAAGGAGAGAGAGAAAAATGAAAAAACAAATGGCGAGAACATTAACAGAGTACCCAGTATGGGATCGCATGATTCGCTGGTTTCACTGGATAAACGTATTGTCGGTTATTGCGTTGATTGCTATTGGTGTGGCAATTATGAACAGTAAAGCCTTGGGCGTAACGACAGAAGGCAAAATCTTGTTAAAAACATGGCATGTATATGTGGGTTATGTGTTTGTGATTAATCTTGCCGTACGGCTGTTTTGGAGTTTTATTGGTAACCGATTTAGTCGCTGGGCAGCTATTTTTCCGCTTGGAAAAAAGTATAAACAGCAACGGCAACTATACCTGGATAGCATCAATGAGGGTAAGCCGGTTGGTTTTGCAGGACATAATCCTCTGGCACGTTTGATGGTGACTTTGTTATTTATCTTGTTAACTACTCAGGCGGTAACAGGGTTAGTGCTTGGTGGTACCGATGTGTATATGCCACCATTTGGCGATAGTTTTAAAGCATGGGTGGCAGAGAGTCCACAAACAGAAGCCTTAGTTCAGCCATATTCAAAAGACGGCGTGAATGAAGCGGCTTATCAACAAATGCGTGACTTTCGTTCACCATTCAAAGAAATACATGAGATCGTATTCTGGGTGCTGAGTCTGGCCATCATCTTACATATTCTGGGAGTCGTTTATAGCGAGCTTCGGGAGCGTAATGGTCTGGTATCGGCCATGTTTACTGGTAAAAAAGTATTCAAAGATACCCCGGTAGACTGGGACGAAGATTAACTATGACGATAAGCGGTGCGCTTTCTAGCGTGCCGCTTTTGTTGCCAGCGCAATAAGCCGGTAATGAACAAAATTAATGGCAGAAAACCACAGATAAGCACAATAATCCTGCCAGTTAGACCAAAAGCTTCGCCATTATGTAAGGGGTGTAGCCAGTTTAAGACTTTATCTCCAGTTTTATCGGCTAAGCCATCACGGCTAGCGACAATATCACCAGTAAAGGCATTCACCCAGACTTGTGTTCGTGGAAAACGACGGCTTGGTTCGCCTTGTTGGTAGAAAACGACTCGCCAGCTATTTTTTTTGATTCCCGGTGATTCTACCCAGCGTAACTCAGCATCGGGGAATAGTTTAAAAGCTGACTCTACCGCTGTATCTGCTGAGATAACAGGTTTTTTTCCTTGCTGCTGCAGTGAGCGAGCAAGTATAGGGCTGGAAGTCAATGGAGAAAAAACACTGATAATTTGCTGAGTCTGTGTAGGTAAAGCCAGTGCTGCACCCGTTAAACTGAGCATCAACAACACAATGAAACCATAACTGCCAGACAGAATATGTAGATCAAACACTTTTTTTGCATAGCTGGTGCGCAACCGCCAAGCCATCACTTGTCGCAATTTATGCCAGCCGGGCCACCACAGAATTATTCCAGAAATCAGTGATATCAGACTAATCAAGCCGATGATCCCAATAAACGTTTTGCCGTTTTTATCCAGTAATAAGTTGTAATGCAGGTTGTAGATCCAGGTCATCACAAATTCGCCCCAGAAGCGTTTACTGGTGATCTCTAATGTGGCGGGATCGATTGTTACCATCAATGGCGCAAATTGCAGATCACGTGTTTCAACAGGCGTGTAATAACGCGCCATAATTGGCCAGCCTGAATGAAGTGGCTGTTCAATACGCCAGGAATCAGTTCGTGTTGGAAATTGCTGCTGTAAGTGATCAAAGACAGCTTGTTGCTGACTGACGGGGGCTGTCGAGACAGCTTCGATATCTGGATTTAACCAGATATCGAATTGTAAATAGAACACTAAAATGCTGCCCGTCAGACCTAGTAAGACCAGCATGATGCCAATGCTGAGTCCCAGGTAGGTATGAATTTTCAGCCAAAACTGTCGCGCTTTTGTCATTAATGCTTAAAAGTCATATTGAATTGAGCCATATATCGAGCGACCATCGCCAGGCGAATGCATTGATTCTGAATTCATCCACACATACTCATAATAACGATCAAAGATATTTTTAAGTTCAACATCGAGTCTGACCTTTTCTGTGAGTGCATAACTGGCTGAGGCATTCACTAACACATATTGACCGTATTTATTGGTATCGTTTTCCTGGTTTAAATATGCATCATCCTGGGCGCTCACCCAAGATGATAATTTAAGTTTTGGTGAGGCTTGATAATCTACCCCGGCATCAATCAAATAGTGTGGCACATGATCAATCTCGTTACCTTTATTAAGAGGTTTATCTGCACCAGCTTTGAGGATTTCTGAATCCTGAAAGGATGCGGCGAACCAGAGGCCAACTTTGTCAGAAGCTTGTGTATTGAATTGAAAATCAACGCCACGACGCTGGGTTTTACCAATATTTTCACTGTCATTATTGGCGTCTCCCAACTTTGTTTTAAATTCACCTGAGGCCACTTGCTGCCAGACAGCAATTCGCCCATTTAACCAATCTGTGGGTGTAAATTTAAGTCCGACTTCCCAGCCTTCGTTAATTGAAGCATCAAGATCGTTTGATAATGCGTTTTGTTTATAGCTGGCAGCGCCGGAAGCGACCTGAAAGGTTTTGCCCCAGTTGGTATACACAGCATATTGTTCATTAAAAGAATAGACCGCACTGAGTTTAGGTTGGTTGATATTGCCATAATCGTTAATTTCACGATGCGTGCCATTATCATTTAAGCTGCCACGAAAGGTATCAACCCGAAACGCGGGAACAATTTTCAGTTTCTCAGTTGGTTTATAAATAGCCTGAATAAATCCACCATAAATATCAAAATCAAAGTTCTGGTTGCGGGTTTGCGATGTTCTATTGCGGTCCAGATCCACCAGATAACGACGACTTTCATTATTTTGCCATTCAGCACTCAATCCACCCATCAGGCTGAACTCATGTGCCCAGCTCACATCCGGTCGCCAGGTTAAGGTAGTTAACGCGCCTTTATGTTCTTCTTCGGTTAATCGTTCGTTATGGTTGCCGCCTGCTGCAAAGGTGACATAACGATCTTCATCTAACTCATTCAAATAAGCTTTGCTGCTCCAGAATAGATTATCCGTGATATCAATATCCAAGTGAGCACTGAACTGATTCATCATACGATCACCACCATCTGCGGCGTTATGCGGTCGTGATTGCTCTGGATCATCATGTGCCTCTGCCCGGGTCAGATAACCGGCTTCATCAGCTTCAGCTTTGCCATGTCTGGCAATAAAGCCGATTTGGGCACGGCCATCATTAGGTGTATAAAACCACTTACCAGAGAAGGTACTTTTTTCGATATCACTGTGGTGACGATAACGATTAGAATTTAAATAGCTAATAGCATAGTTCTGGGAAAAGCCATTACTTTCCATGCCACTGATAAACTGCACATTGCGTGTCGCATAACTGCCGTAAGTGACACGAGCTTTATTATAGTTACCGCCTTGACGGGTAAAAATACCGGCATTACCAGCAATATTATGTAAACCATAACGCGGGTCATTGGTGCCCCGCACCACTTCGATACTCTCGATTTCCAGAGGTGTCAGTAACTCCAGATAGGGCATATTGCCGGAGTTCTGATTACTGGGAATGCCATCAATCAGCAGTTTCACTGCATTGACTTCACCTTCGCCATTAAAACCACGAAAGGAAATTTTGCCAGACTCATTACCCATACCGAACTGGGTCAGCATCACGCCCGGCATCTGGTCAAAAAGCTGCCATGTGTAACTCACATTCTGATCTTCAATCCGGTCTTGGTTCAACACATCAACTGATGTCGACAGATTGCGTGAAGTTAGTGGTCCTGTGCTGTCTGATGACACAACCAGACTACCCAAGCTCAGGCTGGCATCATCGATTAGCCCATTATCGGCAGCGTACAGACTCATACACTGCGTTAATAAAAAGCCCAGACTGAATAATTCCAGTGACTTTCTCATGATTATCTCACCCATTTAAATTCAAAAACTGGACAATAGTAGAGATATCAAACACCTGATAAATAGGTCATTTCACTTATCGTTATGGCAATTGACGCAGTTAAATACAACCGCGTTGTGCCAAAGAGGTGACATCTGCATCCCCAACGATAATGTGGTCCAGTACTCTTATATCGACGAGATCGAGGGCAGACTTAATTCGTTTTGTGATATGAATATCGGCCTGACTGGGCTCAGCGACACCAGACGGATGATTATGGGCCAGGATAATGGCTGCAGCATTATGTTTTAGGGCTGCTTTAACGACTTCACGTGGATAAACACTGGCACCATCAATGGTGCCGCGAAATAATTCATCGAAGGACAAAAACCGATGTTGGTTATCCAGATATAGACAAGCAAATACTTCATGAGGATAGGCGCGTAAACGTTGTTTGATATAGCGCATGGTGTTGTCAGCATCGGTAAAGGCATCACCATGCTTTAAACTCGATTCCAGGTGACGGCGGCCCATTTCCAGAACAGCCTGAAGCTGGACGTATTTCGCCTGACCTAATCCATGACCTTCACAAAACTGCTGCTGGTCCGCTTCTAATAATTGTCGTAAAGAGCCAAACTCATGAATGAGTTTGCGTGCTAAGTCGACAGCTGAAAATCCTTTCACACCCGTGCGCAGAAAAATCGCCAGAAGCTCTGCATCAGAAAGTGCCTTAGCACCTGATAATAAAAGCTTTTCCCGAGGGCGATCATCGGCAGGCCAATCCTTGATTGCCATGATTCACTTCCTTGTTGTTGTTCCTTCCCACACTATATTTGCAGTTATTAGTAAAAACAATCACTTGTATGTACTAATCAAGCAAAAAATAGTATCCTGTGCGCCCTTTGACTTTAGCAGAAACTATGGCTGGCAAACTATATATCAGAACATTCGGCTGTCAGATGAATGAGTACGATTCATCAAAAATGGCAGAAGTCCTGGCGGCATCTCATCAATTAGAACCCACAGATATTCCAGAAGAAGCAGATGTCTTACTTCTTAATACCTGCTCGATTCGCGAAAAAGCACAGGAAAAAGTGTTTCACCAGCTTGGTCGCTGGAAACGTTGGAAAGATACACGTCCTGACTTGGTTATTGGTGTGGGTGGCTGTGTGGCAAGCCAGGAAGGTGAAGCGATTCGTCAGCGTGCGCCCTATGTCGATCTGATTTTTGGACCACAAACCTTGCACCGTCTTCCGGCCATGTTGGAAGAGGTCAAAATCAGCCGCAAACCCAGCATTGATATCTCATTCCCTGAGATTGAGAAGTTTGACAATTTACCAGCACCGAAAGCTGATGGCCCAACTGCCTTTGTTTCGGTGATGGAAGGTTGCAGTAAATACTGCACATTTTGCGTAGTGCCTTATACCCGTGGTGAAGAAGTCAGCCGCCCGGTTGGTCCGATTCTGCGTGAAATTCGTCAGTTAGCGGCGCAAGGTGTGCGTGAAGTGAACCTGTTAGGTCAAAATGTGAATGCTTATCAGGGGGTGATTGAAGGTGATGAAACCGCTGATCTGGCGCTGTTAATTCATTACGTCGCTGCAATAGATGGCATTGAACGTATTCGCTTTACCACCTCTCATCCAGTTGAGTTTTCTGACAGCCTGATTGAGGCCTTTGCCGAAGTGCCAGAGTTGGTGAATCATCTGCACTTACCGGTTCAGTCGGGTTCTGATCGTATTTTGACGATGATGAAGCGTGGTCATACCGCGTTGGAATATAAAAGTAAGATTCGCCGATTACTGGAAGTCAGACCGAATTTAAGTATGTCGAGTGACTTTATTGTCGGTTTCCCTAATGAAACGGAAGAAGACTTTCAGGCGACCATGGATTTAATCAACGAGATTAAATTCGATCATTCATTCAGCTTTGTTTATAGCGCTCGCCCTGGGACACCGGCCGCGGCATTTGTGGATTCCGTTTCCGAAGAAGAAAAGAAACGTCGTCTGCAAATCATGCAGGATCGTTTACGTGAGTTGGAAGACGAGCATGCCAAAGCCATGATTGGCACCACTCAACGTATTTTAGTTGAGCGCGAAGCTCATCGCGGTGGTGGTGATATGGCCGGTCGCACAGAAAATAACCGGGTAGTGAATTTCCCTGGTGACCGCAGTCTTATCGGGCAGTTTGTGGATGTGCGTATTGAAGAAGCCTTCTCCAACTCCTTGCGCGGCGAATTACTCGCTGATAGCGTTGCACTTTAAGCTCATCGGAATTCTATAGTGACTCAAACTTCTCAAGCGCTCGATAGCATCAGCTTCGAGCTTAGTCCGGCAGATAACCCTCGTCTTGCCAATCTGTGTGGTCATATGGATGAACATATTCGTATGATGGAACGTGGCTTTGGTGTGGAAATCAATAATCGAGGCGTGAACTTTCAGATTATTGGCCCGGCAGATACGTTAACACTCATCCAGGAAGTCATTCATGACTTGTATGCTGAAACGGCACAGACCGTATTAGCGCCTGAGCAGATTCATATGGCGATTCGTAAAAGTGGTGGTGACGATGTCGCCACGGCCAGTGAACCTGATAAAGAAGTGGTGATTAAAACCAAGCGTGGTTTGATTAAAGCCCGTGGTGAAAATCAGCAAGCCTACTTACGTCGGGTGATGACCCACGATATTAACTTTGGTGTGGGGCCTGCTGGTACCGGTAAAACCTATCTTGCCGTGGCCTGTGCGGTGGAAGCCCTCGAACGTGATTTTTGTCGCCGCATTGTATTGGTTAGACCCGCAGTAGAAGCGGGCGAACGTCTTGGTTTCTTGCCCGGTGATCTAGCTCAGAAAGTTGACCCTTATCTCAGACCGCTGTTTGATGCCTTGTATGAAATGTTAGGGTTTGAACGCGTGGCTAAGTTAATGGAACGCAATGTGATTGAAGTCGCGCCATTAGCCTATATGCGTGGTCGCACACTCAATGAGTCTTTCATTATTCTTGATGAAGCGCAAAATACCACGATCGAACAAATGAAGATGTTCCTGACCCGGATGGGGTACAACTCCACTGCGGTCATTACCGGTGATATCACTCAGGTGGATTTGCCCGGTTCAACCCGTTCTGGCTTGCGTCATGCGATTGAAGTGTTGAAGGATGTGGACGGCATCGGCTTTACTTTCTTCCAGGCAAAAGATGTTGTTCGACATTCGCTGGTACAAAAAGTCATCTTGGCATACGATAAGGCTGACCGAAAAGCATGAGCGTGGTAGTGGATTTTCAGTGTGCTTATGATGGTGATATACCGGATGAGTCACTGTTTACTCAGTGGGCTGAAGCAGCGTTAGACGAAGTCAATGAAGACTGTGAACTGAGTATTCGTTTAGTCGATGAAACAGAAAGTGCTGAACTCAACGGTCAGTATCGTGGCAAAAATGGGCCAACCAATGTCTTGTCTTTTCCTTTTGATGCACCCATTAAATTAGAACCCCGTTTATTAGGCGACTTAGTGATATGTGTGCCTGTGGTAAGAAAAGAAGCGCAAGAGCAAGGTAAGGCCGAGTTACATCACTGGGCACATATGGTGATCCATGGATGTTTGCATTTATTAGGTTATGATCATATTGAATCGGATGAAGCGGAACAGATGGAAACATTAGAAATAGCTATTCTGCATCAGTTAAATATAGCTAATCCCTATGAATGGCAGGGAGTGGAATCATGAGTGAAGGACGACCGAGTCGCTTAGCAAATCAATCCTGGGTGCGAAAACTCAGCAATTTGTTTCTGGAACCGCAAGATCAGGAACAACTGATTGAGTTAATTCGTTCAGCTTCTGAACGGCATATTCTGGATTCAGAAGCGCTGTCTATTGTTGAAGGCGCATTAAGCGTCTCGCAAATGCAGGCCCGCGATATTATGATTCCACGCTCACAAGTGGTCATGGTGTCACGTGATGCTGCTCCTGAAGAAACATTGAAACTGGTCACTGAAACGGCTCACTCTCGCTTTCCTGTGATGGATGATGACCGTGATGATGTGATTGGCATCCTGCTCGCCAAGGATTTATTAACGGCTGTGGTGAACAGCGGTGATTTCAATTTTGATCTGCGTGAGATATTACGTCCTGCTGTATTTATCCCTGAAAGTAAGCGCTTGAATGTGTTGTTACGTGAGTTTCGGGCTCGCCGTAATCATATGGCCATCGTGGTAGACGAATATGGTGGCGTGGCTGGCATTGTCACGATTGAAAACGTATTAGAACAAATCGTCGGTGAAATTGAAGACGAGCATGATATTGATGATGATGCACCTATTCTGCAAAGAAATGAAAACACCTACACCATCAAAGCTTTAACGATGGTCGAAGACTTCAACGAGTTTTTTGAAACCGATTGGAGTGATGAAGATTTTGATACGGTGGGTGGTTATGTCGTTAATCAGTTCGGGCATTTGCCTGAACGTGGCGAAGAAATCACGATTGATCGTTTCCAGTTCACGATTTTACGCGCAGATAACCGCCGTTTGTATCTGATGAAGATGGTGGTGTTACCGGAAGAAGAGCCAGAAGCTGATACTGAATAATGCAAAAGAATAACGGGCTGATTATGCAGGGTTGGAAAGGACATATCGTTGCATTATTTGGTGGCGCTATTTTGCCACTGGCGTTTTCCCCCTTTAATGCGTATCCGATTGCTGTTTTAAGTCTGATTCTGCTTTTCGCCAGTTGGGATAACACAACACCTAAACAAGCCGCATGGCGAGGCTGGCTGTTTGGGCTTGGCATGTTTGGCGTCGGCGTGTCATGGGTCTATGTCGCTATTCATGTATTTGGGCACTCAGGCTGGTTCTTGGCCGGTATGCTGACATTTTTGTTTGTCGCTATTCTGGCTTCCTATCTGGCCTTGTTTGGCTGGCTGGTAAAAAAACTCTCTTCTTACACATTTTCCTTATTTGATAGTGTTTTACTGTTACCGATTGCCTGGTTTGGTTTTGAGTTATTTAAAGCATGGTTCTTGAGTGGCTTCCCCTGGCTCGAGCTGGGTGTGAGTCAAATTGAAGGTCCGTTAGCTGGTTGGTTACCTGTTATTGGTGTCAATGCTGTGTCTTTCCTGGTCGCGCTGACGGCAAGTTGTTTGTTTATTTTGTTTAAATACAAACAACCGTTGTTCATACTGCCTGTAGTGGTTATTTGGGCTGGGGGGCAAGGGCTGCAATCCGTCGATTGGACTCGGACGGCTGGCGAACCTATCAAAACTACGATTGTGCAGGGCAATGTGCCGCAAGATGTGAAGTGGAGTCCTGAACAGCTTGTCAGCACACTTACCCTGTATCAGCAATTAACGGAACAACATTGGGACAGCGAGCTGGTGGTGTGGCCCGAAAATGCCGTTCCCGCTTTTTATCATCAATTAAAAGACTTTTATATCGACCCGCTGATTAACGAAGCGCAACAACACAATACCGATATTCTACTTGGCCTGCCGGTTGAAGATAAAAATGGTCAGGACTACTACAACAGTATGATGGTCGCCGGGCAAGATGAGGGCTTCTATCATAAACGCCATCTGGTGCCTTTTGGCGATTATGTGCCTTTTGCCTGGCTCAGAGGGTTGATTGCTTTTTTTGATTTGCCGATGTCTGGCTTTGTACCGGGACCAGAGCAACAAAGTCTGTTAAAAGCCTCTGGGCAGCAAGTTGGCATCTCTATTTGCTATGAAGATGTTTTTTCACTTGAGGTGTTAGACGCATTGCCTCAAGCTTCTATTCTGGTTAATGCCACCAATAATGCTTGGTATGGGGATTCATTCGCACCGCATCAACATTTACAAATTTCACGAAGCCGTGCTTTAGAAACAGAAAGGCCTTTGGTGCGGGCTACAACAAATGGCATATCGGCATTTGTCGATTATAAAGGGCATATTCAGTCGCAAACTCCTCAATTTGAGCAGGCAACGCTGACGGCTGATATCCAGCCAAGACAGGGCGCAACCCCCTATGTTATCGCCAAACGCTGGCCAGTGTTTATGTTGATGCTTTTGATGCTGCTAAGCTGGTTTTATTATCACCGTAAAACGGATTCAACCTAACCATCATGCAGTTACTGACGATTCAACGCATTCTAGGCATTTTATTATCGCTGTTCAGTATCACGATGCTGCCGCCTGTATTGGTGTCCTGGTACTACCAGGATGGTGCCAGTAGCGCCTTCCTCACCGCCTTTGTTTTGTTGTTGATTATCGGCTTATTGTTTTGGTTGCCCGTCAGGCATCATCGTAAAGAGTTAAAAATTCGCGATGGTTTTATTGTGGTGGTGATGTTTTGGATTGCTTTGGGCTTATCCGGGTCATTGCCTTTCTTCTTGACTGAAGTCCCTAAAATGTCATTCACTGATGCTGTGTTTGAGTCGATGTCGGGGCTGACAACTACTGGTGCAACCGTTCTTACTGGCTTAGATACACTGCCTAAAGCCGTTCTGTTTTATCGCCAGTTTCTACAGTGGTTAGGCGGCATGGGAATTGTCGTATTGGCGGTCGCTATCCTGCCCTTATTAGGTGTTGGTGGTATGCAGCTCTATCGTGCTGAGACACCGGGGCCGATGAAAGATGCCAAACTCACACCACGGATCACCGAAACAGCTAAAGCACTCTGGTATATCTACTTATCGTTGACCATTGCTTGCGCGATTGCTTTTCGTTTAGGTGGGATGACCTGGTTTGACGCTATTTGTCATAGTTTCTCAACAGTGGCTATAGGTGGTTTCTCCACTCATGATGCCAGTATTGGTTTTTTTGACAGTGCAACGATTGAAATGATTACCGTAGTCTTTATGTTGATCTCCGGTATGAACTTCTCGCTTCACTTTCTGGCTTGGCGCCACCGCAGCATCAAACATTATTGGAAAGACTCTGAGTTACGGACTTATCTGGCCATACTTGGCGTGATATCAGTAGTGACGTCGAGTTATCTGTATTTCAGTGGTACCTTCGATAACCTTTGGACCGCAGTGCATCAAGGCGTTTTCCAGACAGTGTCTATCGGTACAACGGCTGGTTACACCACAACCGATTATTACCTGTGGCCTGGTTTCTTACCTATCCTATTATTGATGGCAAGTTATATCGGTGGCTGTGCTTTTTCCACGGGTGGCGGTATTAAAGTCATCCGTATCATGCTGCTGTTTAAACAGGGGTATCGTGAAGTGTTACGTCTGATTCACCCTAATGCGGTCTTTGCCATCAAGGTGAATGGCAAAGCCCTGCCTGCGAAAGTGGTTGGCGCGGTCTGGGGCTTTTTTGCCATGTATGTGTTCTGTTTCAGTATCATGCATTTATTTTTAATGTCGACCGGCCTTGATGTAGTGACCTCATTCTCTGCAGTAACAGCCTGCCTGAATAATCTCGGTCCAGGGCTTGGCGAAGTGGGTGCCAACTTTGGTGAGATTAATGCACCCTCCAAATGGGTATTAGCCATGGCTATGCTATTGGGACGATTAGAAATATTTACTTTGCTTGTGGTGCTGACCCCGGCCTTTTGGCGTCGCTAATGATGGATGTACAACAAAAATGGGATGCGATTTACAGCAAGCGCCAGAGTGAGAAGCCTGGTGTTTCGACAGTGTTAGAGCAAAACCAGCATTTATTACCTAAAACTGGGCTGGCATTAGATCTGGCTTGTGGGTTGGGTGGCAATAGTCTTTTTTTAGCAGAGAAAGGCTTAAAAGTTGAGAGTTGGGATATTTCATCGGTCGCGATTGAACAATTAAAGGTAAATGCCGGAAAAGTCTCTTTGGATATTCATGCACAACAACGTGATGTCATTGCGGATCCTCCTGCAACAGCAGTCTATGATGTGATTGTCGTATCGCATTTTTTAGTACGGGATATGGCGCCAGTGATTGTTGATGCTCTCAAGTCGGGTGGTCTGTTGTTTTATCAGACGTTTTGTCGGAATAAAGTTAATGAGATTGGTCCAAATAACCCTGACTTTCTGTTAGATGATAATGAGCTACTGCATATGTTCAGCGGTCTTAACGTTCGGGTTTATCGTGAAGAATCTGTGTTGGGGCAGCTTGAGTCAGGTTGGCGAGATCAAGCCATGCTGGTCGCTGAGAAAGCTTAAGCAGATTTTATTGTAAATAAACTTGCCTGAAGCATGGTTGATCTATAAAATAACGCGGTTCTAAAGCTCGTAACCTTATGGTTACAGCAAGATTTTTTGCAAACACACATAACGAGTACAGATATGAAAGCGGATATCCATCCAGATTACACCGAGATCAATGTTACCTGTAGCTGCGGTAACACCTTTAAAACTCGCTCTACACGCACTTCAGACTTGACTCTGGATGTGTGTTCAGAATGCCACCCGTTCTACACTGGCAAACAAAAAATGTTAGACACAGCGGGTCGTGTTGATAAATTCCGTCAAAAATACGGTAAATAATCTGTCGAACAAAAATGGTTTGAACTATGATTGACGTGTTCGTACAAGGTAGTACAAGTCACGACAGAATACGAAGCCTCTGCTTAATCGCAGGGGCTTTGTTGTTTCTGGGGCTTGGTGGATGTGCAACGAATCCGGTAACCGGTGATCAAAACTTCGTCATGTTTGGTGAAGATACCGAGCTGGAGATGGGAAGGACCAATCATCCCAAAATTATTGCTGAATATGGTCGTTATGATGATGAGCAACTGCAAACTTATGTGCAGTCTGTGGGCGAAAAACTGGCATCGGTTAGTCATCGTAAAGACTTAGTCTATCGATTTACTGTACTGGATTCTCCGGTCATCAATGCCTTTGCCTTGCCAGGTGGTTATGTTTATATCACCCGTGGCCTAATGGCTTATCTGAATTCTGAAGCTGAACTTGCTGCGGTGCTTGGCCATGAAATTGGTCATGTCACTGCCCGGCATGGTGTCAGACAACAAAGTGCAGCACAAGCGGCCAATATTGGATATACCCTGGGCTCAATATTAATCCCGGAGCTACGTAATGCAGGGTCCCAGAATATCTTTAATATGTTGGGTGGTGCTTTATTAAGCGGTTATGGCCGTGAACATGAGCTTGAGTCGGATCGCTTAGGTGCCGAGTATCTGGCCAGAGCAGGCTATGATCCACATGCCATGATTGATGTCATTACTGTATTGAAAAATCAGGAGATTTTTGCTGCTGCTGAGGCGAAGAAACAAGGTCGTGAGTATCAGGGCTACCATGGTTTATTTGCTAGTCACCCTGATAATGATACACGGTTGCAAGGCGTTGTTGCCGCTGCGGATAAATATAAAGTGACTGACGGTAAAATCGACAGAACGGCTTATTTAGACCATATCGCCGGCATGACCTTTGGTGATAGTGAGGAGCAGGGCATTCGCTCCGAAAATCATTTTTATCATCTTGCTATGGGGTTTGCTGTTGATTTTCCTGAAAAATGGCACATTAACAATAACCCGGATAGCCTGCAGGCTGTAGCCCCTGATGGCAAGGCTGTCGTTGAAATGGGCGCAGCGGATCTGAATCGTAAGTTAACGCCGGAGCAGTTTATTAAGCAACGTTTGAAAATTACCACAATTCGTTCTGGCCAAAGCTTTAATAGTCATGGGCTTGAAGGATATACCGGGATTACGCTTGCTCAGGATAAAACCATCAGGGTCGCTGTCGTTTACTTAAAAGATAAAGCCTATATTTTCTTTGGTGGTGCAGAAAGTAACACTTTGTTTAGCAGCTATGATCAAGCTTTTATTAACACGATTAAAAGTCTGCATAGTTTGCGAGAAGATGAAATTAAACTGGCTCAGGAGCTAAAAATCCAAATTCTCAGGGTGGGTAAAAACGATAATTATGCTTCATGGGCAAAACAAAGCAGAATCAGCAACAGCCCAATTGAGCAATTACGATTACTGAATGGCGACTACCCGAACGGTGAATTACAGTCCGGGCAGTTGGCCAAACAGGTTCGATAAATCAGAATAAGTCGATGACCGGTGATGTACCGCTATCACCTTGCCCAGATAGCGGTGCCATCTGTTTTGGTACATATTCTTCTCTGAAGGTCTCATATATCGCATCTGTGGCTTCAGGTCTAGCCAGTAGGCCTGTCGCGGGATCGATTCTGACGGTTACCATTCCAACAGGTGGTTGCAATGGTGCTTCTGGCATGCCTTCCAGAGCAACTTTCATGAAATCTATCCACATTGGTAAAGCGGCGCGCCCCCCTGTTTCATAGCGGCCTAATGAGTGTGGATTATCGAATCCTACCCAGGCCACAGCCACTAATTCCGGATGAAAACCATTAAACCAGGCATCCACCTGATCATTGGTTGTACCGGTTTTTCCGGCTAAATCATCACGACCAAGACTCATTGCTTTCCGACCGGTGCCATGTTTAACCACATCCCGTAATAAACTATTCATGATGTAGTTATTTTGTGGCGTCATGATACGCTTAGCGACATGGAAATCACTATCATCAAGAGTAGATTCATCCATCAGACAGGTTTCACAAACGGTATCAGGTGTTGCCTGCATCACAATTTTTCCAGAGGCATCTTCTACACGCTGGATGATGTAAGGCTCAATTTTATAACCACCATTAGCCAGTGAGGAATAGGCTCGTGCCATATCCCATGGGGCGGCACTGCCACTGCCCAGCGCTAACGACAGATTTTTATGCATCATGCCGGGTTTGAAACCAAAACGTTCTGCATATTGAACGGCATAGTCAGCGCCAATATCGCGCAACAACCGGATGGATACCAGGTTACGGGAATGAATAAGGGCTTCGCGTAAACGTGTGGGCCCAAAGAATTTACCGCTGTAGTTTTGTGGTCGCCAGACGTTCTCTAGACCAGGATCATCAAACACCACTGGTGCATCATTAATAATCGTCGCTGCGGTGTACCCTTTTTCCAAGGCAGCAGAGTAGATAAAGGGTTTGAAGCCAGAGCCGGGTTGGCGACGAGATTGAGTCACACGGTTAAACTTGTTGTTAAAGAAGTCAAAACCACCATTCAATGCTGTGACTGCACCATCATATGGGGCAACAGCAACTAATGCGCCTTGGGCCTCAGGTAGTTCAGCCAATTCCCAGTTAGGGCTGGTCAATTGTTCGACACGGATGATGTCACCTACTTTGATGGCATCTGTGATCTTTTTAGGGACAGGGCCACGACTGTTGGTACTGAGTTTTTTCTGAGCCCACTTAACGGCATTAAGTGGTAATTGAGCATAACCCCAGTTCCGAATATAGAGCTCTGCTTTTTCATCTGTGGTCTCAATAACAACAGCCGTTTTTAACGGACCTATGTTGTCATAGTCCTTAACCACTTTATCAAGAGCTGCGCGGTCAGAAACATCTTCTGGTAAAGCCACATTTGCAACGGGACCGCGATAGCCATGTCTGCGATCGTAATCTAACAAAGCCGATTGTAATGCCTTATTGGCTGCTTGCTGATGCTTTGCACGAATCGTTGTATAGACGTTAAAGCCATTGGTGTATGCCTCTTCACCAAACTTATTAATCAATTCTGTACGAACCATTTCAGACACATAGGGCGCGTAAACTTTGATTTCCGGGCCATGGTAGCTGGCAGTAACGGGTGCTTTTATGGCTTCCTCGTAATCGGCTTTCTGGATAAAGCCGACTTCCCACATACGTCGTAAAACATAGTTTCGTCTTACTGTCGCGCGTTCTGGATTGGCTATGGGATTATAAGCGGAAGGGGCTTTGGGTAAGCCTGCAATCATCGCCATCTCAGCGAGAGATAACTGATCCAGTGGTTTGCCGTAATAGACATTAGCAGCGGCACCGACACCGTAGGCACGACTGCCTAGATATATTTTATTCAAGTAAAGCGCTAATATTTCTTCTTTCGATAAAACCTTTTCAATCTCCAGTGCGAGAATAATTTCATTTAATTTTCTTAAATAAGTTTTTTCATTAGATAAGAAAAAATTGCGCGCAACTTGCATGGTGATTGTGCTACCACCCTGTGATTTTTCACCTGTGAGCAGCAGGGAGTAAGCAGCACGAATAATGCCCTGATAATCAACCCCAGGATGCTGGTAGAAGCGATCATCCTCTGCGGCTAAAAAGGCCTCAACCAGCGGTTTGGGGATATCATTATATTCCACTGGAATACGTCTTTTCTCGCCAAATTCAGCCATCAATAGACCTTCAGAGCTGAAAATTCGCAAAGGGATTTGCAACTGAGTTTCTTTAAGGGTGTTAGTGTCAGGCAGTTTGGGAGCCAAAAAGAAATAAATCACGCCGGCGGCGATAAGGGTCAACAACGCTAAAATTAAAATAAGCTTTGTGGTCAAACGAATAAATCGATACATGTAGACTTGGCTGCTATGTAAGAAATGATGTGAAAGTATATATTGAGTCACAAATAATAACAGTGAGAGGGTTCAAATCACTAGTTTTATTGATATATTTAGGTTGACAAGCTCAAGATTCTTAATAAACTACTTTAAGTAATAGTGCTAAGTGGGCTTATTCAATGAATCAACGGGAATTGAGGCGATAAATGTTCGGACGAAAAAAATCCCCTTTGCTAGGCATAGATATCAGTTCTTCGGTAGTAAAGGTATTAGAACTGAGTAAAAAAGGTGAGAAATATACTGTCGAGTCATATTCCGTTGAGCCTTTACCTGTCAATGCTGTGGTTGAAAGCCGCATCGAAAATAGAGATGAAGTGGCTGGCGCAATAAGACGCGCAGTCAAACGTTCAGGCACAAAAGCCAAAGAAGCCGCTGTTGCCGTTTCTGCTAATTCAGCCATCAGTAAAATCGTATCTTTTCCTGCTTCATTATCAGAGCGTGAGCTTGAAGAAAATGTCCTTATGGAAGCAGAAAACTATATTCCTTACCCACTTGATGAAGTACGACTGGATTTTGAAATATTAGGGCCTTCAGCAGCTGATGTTGAAGCTGTTGATGTTCTGCTTGCTGCTTCACGCCGTGAAAATGTGGATGTCCGTACTGAGGTGGTCGAGAAAGCTGGATTAAAACCCCGACTGGTCGATGTCGAAGCCTATACTATGGAAAATGCGTTTGAATTAATCGCTCGACAATTGCCACACCATGGCCAGGGCTTGACGGTCGCCGTTGCTGATGTCGGTGCAACACTGACAACCTTACACGTACTGGTTGACGGTAAAATTGTTTTTACCCGAGAGCAAACATTTGGCGGAAGAATGTTAACTGAAGATATTGAACGCCATTACGGGATGTCTTATCAGGAGGCGGGGCGAGCGAAGAAAGATGGCAGTTTGCCAGATGATTATGGTCCGAAAGTGCTTGAACCTTTCAAGCGTTCAATGGCAATGACCGTAACACGAGCATTGCAATTCTTCTTTTCAGCATCGACACAATATCAGTCCATCGATCATATTATTCTGGCTGGGGGGTGTGCTTCTATCGAAGGTATCGATACGATGATAGAAGAAGAAACCGGTACATCAACATCTATTGCTAATCCTTTTGCAGAGATGATTCTGGGATCTCGGGTGAAAATACAGGCATTAAGTAATGATGCTCCTTCGATGATGATTGCTTGCGGCTTGGCAATGAGGAGTTTTGACTGATGGCACATATCAATCTACTGCCATGGCGTGAAGAGCGAAGAGAAGAGCGGCAGAAACAGTTTTATTTAGCGATGGGCGCGACTTTTTTGTTTGCAGCCCTTATTTTTTATCTTGTGATGGGTTACGCCAATAGCCTGATTAGTGATCAAAACCAGCGCAATACGCTATTACAGACAGAAATCACTAAGTTAGATGTCAAAATTAAAGAAATTCAAGACCTCGAAGCACAAAAGAAACGGCTTCTGGCCAGAATGCAAGTTATTCAGGATTTACAGGAAAGTCGTCCTAAAGTGGTAAAAGTATTCGACTCTATCGCGCGGGTGGTTCCTGAGGGTATTCATTTAGAAAAAGTGGTACGTACAGGTAATACCATTACCTTCAGCGGAACGGCAGAATCGAATGCCAGGGTATCTGTCTTTATGCGTCAACTTGATGAAAATCCTGAATACGGCGAGTCTCGCCTGGAAGTTATCAAACGGACATCTACAAGCAATAATGCGATCAGACAGTTTACTGTAGAGGTCAATGAATCAGCAGCTGCGACAAAGGGGGATAAATAATGGACCTTTCCTCTATTACCGAACTTGATTTTAATGAAAGTGGTGAGTGGCCCACGCCTATAAAAATCGTTGCTGCTGTGTTGATTTGTCTGTTGGTCTGGGCTGGTGGTTATTATTTTATTCTGAAAGATAAGCAAGCCGAGCTGACCAAACTTGAGCAAAAAGAAGTCGAACTCAAGCAAATTTTTGAGATTAAACAAGCCAAAGCGGTAAATCTCGAGGCTTACAAAGAACAGTTAGCCGAAATGCGAGTGATGTTTTCCTCTATGCTTGAGCAACTACCTAAAAAAAGTGAAGTACCCGATTTACTCGTCGATATCACCCGAACAGGTTTGATAAATGGTCTGGAGTTTGAGCTTTTCAAACCCGAAGGTGAGAGGCCTGTGGATTTTTATGCTGAATTGCCGATACAGATGACGGTGACTGGAACATACCACCAGTTCGGAGAATTTGTGAGTGGGGTAGCGGCTTTACCACGAATTGTGACTTTGCATGACATCAGCATGGGGCCAATGAGTCAGGCGACAGGCAAAATGACCATGAACATTACAGCAAAAACCTATCGTTATTTTGATGATGATAAATAGAGTAACAATGACATGAACACAATTTACCCATCATCAAACCTTATATTTAAATGGGCCTTATCACTGCTTCTTGTATGCTCACTGGCAGCTTGTAATCAGGATAAAGCCGATTTGAATGCCTATATAGCTCAGGTGAAAAGTCAACAGAAATCGGATATAGAGCCGATACCCGTTATGAAACCCTATGAGAAGTTTGCGTATGCGGCTTCAAACTTGAGAGACCCGTTTGTTCCAACTGTGATTGATGTCCCGCAGCCCGCACCAGAGCCTGTTGTTGATAATGGTATTCGTCCCGATGAAAACAGACGAAAAGAAGTATTAGAATTTTTCGATTTATCACAGTTGCAATATGTAGGTACATTGGAGCAAGAGCAGGTTTGGGCTTTGGTAAGAGCACCGGATGGTGTCATACACCGTGTGCAGACAGGTAACTATATGGGCCAGAATAACGGCAAAATCATGGAAATCAGTGATTCTAAATTGGTTCTCAAGGAAATCGTTCCTCAGGGCGGTGGTGGTTATATCGAACGTGAGACTTCCGTTCCGGCGGTAGAGGTAAATTAGTCAATGAAAATGATTAGAGATGGAAAAGTCATGGATACACAGCAATCATTACAAACCAAGCCGAGTTGGAGCGTTAGATTGAAACAGCATTTATTCTGGTTAACCGCTTTTCTAATGGCATCAAATAGCGTCAATGCAGCAGAAATGACGGCTGTCGATTTCACTGCACTGCCTGGTGATAAAGCAAAAATACAGGTGCAGTTCTCTGGAGATTTTCCTGAACCACATAGTTTTTCGACAGATGATCCAGCCAGGATTGTGATTGATTTTGCTGGTGTCAAGAATGCACTGCCACAGAGAGTCAAACAGGTAAATATTGGTGTGACTAAAAGTATCGCTGCTGTGGAAGCAGGGGATCGCACCAGAATGGTTATTAATCTACTGCAAAAAGTGCCTTATACAATAAGCCGTGACAACAATCAGATGACTGTTACCATCGATAGTGTCAATGTGGCCAAAAATAAAACAAGTACGACATCGGCAGCAAATAGTGTGACTGATATTGATTTTCGTCGAGGTGATGACGGCCAGGCCCGTTTGATATTAAAACTCGCCAATGATAATGCCTCTATGGATGTTAAACAGGAGCGGGGAAATATTGTTGTTGATTTGAGCAATGTTTCTTTGCCGGAAAAACTTCATCGTCGTCTGGATGTGATGGATTTTGCTACACCAGTACAGTTTGTGGATACTGAAAGTAAAAATGGTGGGACGCAGCTAACGCTGACAACAAAAGGTAAATATGAACACCTTGCCTATCAATCTGAAAATACACTGGTGGTGGAAGTTAAACCTGTAGCAGAAGATGAGTTGAAAAAAGGTGGCCGAAATGAGTTTGGCTACACCGGCGAAAAACTCTCATTGAATTTCCAGAATATTGAAGTGAGAGCGGTACTTCAACTCTTGGCTGATTTCACAGGAATGAATCTGGTCACCAGTGATACAGTAACGGGCAATCTTACTCTACGTTTGAAAAATGTCCCTTGGGATCAGGCCTTAGATATCATTCTAAAAACAAAAGGCCTTGCCATGAGACAAAATGGCAATGTGATGTTAGTGGCACCGGCAGCAGAAATTGCGGCAAGAGAAAAGCAAGAGCTGGAAGCACAAAAACAGCTAGTTGAGTTAGAGCCTTTGTATACGGAGATCAAAGAAATCAAGTTTGCCAAAGCTGATGAACTGGCAACTTTGTTGCAAGGCGATGGTAAAGAGTCAGGTTTCTTGTCAGCCCGAGGTAATATTACGATTGATGCCAGAACAAACTCCCTGTTAATTCGTGACACAGCGAAGAGTCTGACTGAAATTGGGCAAGTGATTGAACAGTTGGATAAACCTGTCAGACAAGTACTGATTGAATCACGAATCGTTATTGCCAATAATGATTTCGAAAATGAATTAGGTGTGCGGTTTGGAGCCTCTGCAAAAAGTAATACCTTGGGTGCTGCTACTTCGTCATCACTCAGTGATTTGTCAGTCACCGACACCGGTAGTGTTACTCCAGCAACAGGAGCGAGAGCACTTGGACAGGATTTAAATGTTAATCTACCTGTTAGTGATGCCGCAGGCACTATTGGTCTTGCATTAACAAAATTACCGCTAGGCATGATTCTTGAGCTTGAATTATCAGCCATGGAAACAGAAGGTAAAGGTGAGGTTATCTCATCTCCACGAGTGATCACCTCTAACCAAAAGCAAGCTACGATTGAGCAGGGCACAGAAATTCCATATCAGGAAGCAACTTCAAGTGGTGCGACGAATGTATCTTTCAAAGAAGCTGTTCTTAAGCTTGATGTGACACCTCAAATTACCCCTGATGATCGTATTGTCATGGATTTGGAAGTCAGTAAAGATGCAGTAGGTAGCCTTTTTAATGGTATTCCGAGTATAGATACTCGAAAAGTTCAGACTCAAGTGTTGGTCGACAATGGTGAAACCGTCGTGCTTGGTGGTATTTATGAACAAACAAAATCTGATACGGTAGAACGTGTGCCATTCTTTGGTGATTTACCCTATGTCGGCTTTATGTTCAGAAATACGAATAAAACAGATACAAAGCGCGAACTACTTGTTTTCATTACACCAAAAATTGTAAAAGAAGGTTTTCAATACTGAAATCAGTCATTTTCAGTTAAAATCAAAAAGCCGGGTCTTGTATGAGCCGGCTTTTTTGTCATCAGCATTTGGATAAACCACATTGAGTTTAGGTAATATATTTCTTGTTGGGCCGATGGGATCAGGGAAGTCTACGATTGGTAGACAACTGGCTAAAGTTCTGCATAGAAAATTTTATGATAGCGATAAAGTCATCGAAAAGCGTACAGGCGTCTCGATTTCCTGGATTTTTGAGATGGAAGGCGAGTCGGGTTTTAGAGAACGTGAATCCAAAGCGATTGACGAGCTGACAGAGCTAAAAAATGTGGTCGTGGCTACAGGTGGTGGTGCCGTTTTATCCGAGCAGAATCGACAATGCCTGAAGTCTCGTGGCCAGGTGATTTATTTATCAGCCTCAGCCGAACAGTTATATCGGCGCACGGCCAGAGATAAAAAACGGCCATTGTTACAAAATACGGATAGACGTAAACAAATCGAAAATTTGCTCACTATTCGTGAACCACTCTATCGTGACGTGGCTGACATCATAATAAAAACCGGTGAACAATCCGTCCAGCACACTGTAAATGAAGTTATCCGTAGGCTGAAAGAATTAGACAAGAAAAGAAGAACTCATGAAAACGTTACAGGTTGAATTAGCAGAGCGAAGCTACCCGATATACATCGGTACTGACTTATTGTCACAGAAAGAACTCCTTACAAAGCATATTAAGCGTCAGGAAGTATTGATTGTCACCAATGAAACAATCGCACCTTTATATCTCGATAAAGTAAGTGCTCTGTTGACAGAATTTAAATGTGACTCGGTGGTGCTTCCTGATGGCGAATCATACAAAACTCTGGAGGTCATGAATCATATCTTTGACAAGTTACTGTCTGAGCAGTTTTCCAGACAAGTGACTTTGATTGCATTAGGTGGTGGTGTGATTGGCGATATGACAGGGTTTGCAGCCGCTTGCTATCAGCGTGGTGTACCCTTTATTCAAATACCCACCACATTATTGTCACAAGTGGATTCTTCTGTGGGTGGGAAAACAGCGGTTAATCATGCTTTGGGTAAGAATATGATCGGCGCTTTTTATCAGCCTCAGTGTGTGGTCGCTGATACCAATACACTCAATACGCTGGATGACCGACAATTAGCATCGGGTCTTGCCGAAGTCATTAAATATGGTTTGATCAATGACCTGGACTTTTTTGAGTGGTTAGAAAAAAATATCTCAGCATTAAAACAACGTGACTCCCAAGCCCTGGCTTACGCCATTGAACGCTCATGTCAGGATAAAGCGGATATTGTTGCCAAAGATGAGACAGAGCAGGATGTTCGTGCCTTATTGAATTTAGGTCATACCTTTGGGCACGCTATTGAAACTGGCATGGGCTATGGTAATTGGCTACATGGCGAAGCGATTGCAACTGGTATGTTGATGGCGGCAGATCTCTCTGCACGGCAAGGTTGGATGTCTGCCGATGAAGTGAGCCGAATTGCCGATTTGTTTCTCGCTGCTGGACTTCCTGTTCAAAGCCCACAGGAAATGTCTGCTGAGAAATTTTTATCCCTGATGTCTGTGGATAAAAAAGTGCAGGATGGCGTTATCCGTCTTGTACTCTTAAAAGGTATTGGTAAGGCCATCATCAGTGATGATTATGATGTAGAAAAGCTGCAAGAAACGCTGGTGGCATTTCAGGAAAAACAGTAGGTGATAGATGAGTGATATTGCGGCAACATCGCCTGAGCCAGCATATATCACTAAGCTGGCCTTACAGCGTTTACCTTTTTCTGAAGTCAAATCTGCGGAAGATTTTTTTGATGGCCGATATATTAAGCAACGTCGTTTGCTTATTCTGCATTTATTAAGATCCACTTCCACACCGATATTGTTGCAAGCTGACACTGGCTTAGGAAAAACGACGTTACTGCAACAATTACAGCGTCAAACGACGTCGGATATGCGCTTTTATCGCTGGCGTAATAATATTTCCACACTTGAACAATATCAGGGCATGCTAAAGGCATTAGCTACTGAACTTGCGTCGACAAATGATGAAAAATCATTGGCGAATCTATTAAAAGAGCGGTTGAGTCATCTAAAAAAACTCAATATCACACCGGTATTGCTAGTAGATGACGTACAACTTTTATCTGAGCCTGAGCAGCAACTATTACACAGTTGCCTGAGCTGGCAGGATGATGAACAGCAACCCATTCTGCAAGCTGTTCTTTCGATGACGGCAGAGACGAAATTTAATCTTGTTTCTACACAGTGGTTGGATTTACCACCGCTGGAGTTTATTGAGACAGAAGCGTATTTACTACATCGTTTGAAAAGCGCCGCATATCAGGGCGACAGCCCTTTTTCGGCAAAAGAAATTCAGTATTTAAGTAAGGCCTCTGCTGGTAATCTTGCGCGGTTAAATGCTCTGGCTCATCAACAATTGCTGGGTATCAAGGCAAAAACCTGGAAACGTACGCCTAAAATTTCCTTGGGTCAGATTAACTGGCTTCGATGGAGCGGTGGTATTTCACTTGCTGCTGTTATTGTGCTTATTCTGATTTTCCAGAATCGAATCAATGACTGGATATCTGCATCTACAGCATCACAGAACACACTGGAATTACCTGAAGATATTTCCGCAGAGGATAATAAGCTGGCTACAGTAGTGGTGGGCGATGAGCAAGAGAAAGAAGCCAAAATGCTATCTGAGCGAGAAAAACTAGAGGCCTTGCTTGCAGAAATCCCAACGCCAGCGTCAGAAACTTCAAGTGCTCAAGAACAGGAAAAATTGATGCCGTCGGCTGAAGCTGAGCAGGTAGTTGTCGAAGCAGAACCTGAGGAAATAGAAAAAGAAACCCCTACCGTTCCTGGGCCTGAAGAGCAAATAGTTAACAATGAAAATAAAACAATTGCTCCAAAACAAGTGAAAAAACTTGAACTAAGTATCCTTGATAAGGTTCACGACACTAAGTGGATTCTTTCTCGCCCAGCCAAACATTACACATTCCAGTTAATGGGGTCATGGGATGACAAAGAAGTCGATGCCTTTATTGAAGAACATGGGCTGACCGGTGATGTGGCCCGCTTTACCAGCTTGCGTGATAACAAACCTTGGCATGTTTTAATTTTTGGTGTTTATCCATCTAAGCAGGCAGCTTTAAAAGCGAGTAATCAGTGGTCAGGTGCAATGAATAATTTGCCTACCTGGTTACGCCGTTTTGATAGCGTACAGAAACAAATTAAAGAAAAGGGTGTAAAGCCTTGAGCAGTTTTTCTGCACTAGTATCGAGCCCGGCAAAAATCACACGGTGATAGCACGTTTGATTCAAGTTAATGGTAGAAACGGTACCCTTTTCGACTAACGGGGCTAACAGAGCGTCATGATCCGCTTTGAAACAGACAATCCCAGTGCCATGATTGATAACCGGCCATTTTGTTTGTTTCTGAAGTTGGCTTGCAAAATATTCTGCTTGCTCTAGTCGGTAGTTGATCTTATCGATAAACCAATCTTTTCCTAATATTTTCCAATTTAGCCATAGAGGTATAAATAATTCTGCCCCATAAGAGCCGCTAATGGCCTTCTCCGGTGATTCGGAGAGGTAGTTGATGTCATGGGTATGTTCAGGTTTTGAATGGCTGAATAAAACACTGCAAGGGCGTGGCTGAAACAGTGACTTATGGGGATCAAAGCTGAGACTATCCACTTTGGGCATAAATTGCTTAAACAGATTGTTTTCATCGATGAGTAAATTACTGCCGCCCCATGCCGCATCGATATGTAACCAACAGTTATGTTTTGTTGAAATAGCGGTGATTTCTTCTATGGGATCAATTGCCCCTGTCGCGGAGGTGCCCATATTAGCAATAATCGCGATGGGGGCATCTTGTGCACATTTTTTCTCTAATGCAACGAGGTCGATTTGCTGAGCCGTATTGCAGGGAATCGCTTCAAAGGAGATACCGAGAATGTCACAGGCTTTTCTTATCGAGTAATGTGAAGCTTCACTGCCGTATACCACCTTTTTATTAACAGACTGACTTCTTGCCTGCCATAATGCGTCTAAATTTGAGTAGGATCCGCCATGCGTGAAGCGTGCATGAGAAAAGCCAAACTCGTGAGCTAACGTTGTTTTTATCTCGCTTTCAGCGTGTTTAAGTTTAGGGTAAAGGTCTGGAGATAAGAGATTGCCATGGTGGTGTAGTGCTAACTGCATGCCTAATTGACTATAAGGTGCTAATGACGGTGTCATATGAGCAGCCCAGTCGGCGCGTTCATGATAGCTGGCTTCGTTAACTAAGTCTTGGTAAGAGATGTCTGACGACATTAACCGTTGCGTATCAATGATATATTGTTTGTCTTCTGAACGATGAACGACAGGGGATTCAGGATTTCTCATCAGCTGTCATTGCAGGACAAGACCTTTGTCAGGGAACAAGGCTTGTTGTTGAAAATGAAATAAACGGGTCATCACTGGTTGTTGATGGAATAAAGGCAGAAAACCACTATCTAGTACATTATGACTGATCAATGATTTTATTTGACTGGAGATGACTGTGCTGCGTTTGATAATGCTTAACTCGTCAGCCTTTAGGGATTGACTTAGCCACAGAGCCATACTGTCTGATGTAATATTCCAGCTGTGTCTCAACTCCGGGACAGATAATACTTTTTTATCAGGTAACCAGATATAAAGACCATTTTTCAGTGGCGCGGTTGGTTGCTCAGTTGGATAATAAAAAGGCCGACAATTTGGCGCGAGATCTTGTATCAGTAAGCCGAACTGTGACATCGCTAATATCGCCATGTGATGCGCTGTTGAGTCACTAAATCGATGTAAACGTTGGGCATGTCGGACTTCATCGGCGAAAGGACCACCGCCCGGTACAATAATGACTGTTTCGTATTCACTGGCTCTGCTTAACAATGTCAGCCATTGTTTCAGCTCTGGGGTATGAAAAAGGCTGCCGCCCAGCTTGATAATCCGCATATTATTGTAAAAACTTGATTAAATTAATCATGGCTGCCGCTTTATCATGCACTTCCTGATATTCCTCATCTGCATCTGAGTCTGCCACAATGCCACCACCAGCCCAGAATCTTAAACGATTGTTACTGAAGACCATAGTGCGAATAGTAATATTAGTATCCATATTACCATCAAAGCCAATATAACCAATGCTTCCGCAATAAATACCACGACGGTGAGGTTCTAGTTCTTCAATAATTTCCATTGCCCGAAGTTTGGGGGCGCCAGTAATTGAACCACCAGGAAAGCAGGCTCTGAGCAAGGTAACGGCAGATTCTGTCTTGGCAAGTGTACCTGTAATCGTACTGACCAAATGATGCACGGTAGCAAAGCTTTCCAGAGCAAAAGGATGGGGAACCCGAATACTCCCAGGCACACATACTTTGCCGATATCATTTCTGAGTAAATCAACGATCATTAAATTTTCGGCACGGTCTTTCAGGCTGGCCTGTAATGATTGAGCAAGCTGGCGGTCTTTTTCCGGATTGTTTAGATCCCGCGGCCTTGTACCTTTAATCGGTTTTGTTTCAACTTTGGCCCCATCAACGCGTAATAAGCGCTCTGGTGAAGAGCTCAAAATGGTTACATTGCCCGTGTCAAAATAGGCTGAAAACGGCGCTGAATTTTGTTTACGTAATGCCTGATAAGCTATCCAGGGATCCCCTTCAGCTGTGACCTCAAAGCGTTTTGCCAGATTTACCTGATAACAGTCACCTTCGGTAATATATGTTTTGATTTTTGCGAATGCCGCTTTATAGCCAGATTCATCAAAATTACTGGTGAGTGGGCTGATAATGGTAAATGTTTCCGATGTTTCTTCCGCTGTGGACACATTTAATTTCTGAAGCAGTTCTGGCCATATTTTATGGGTTTGTGGATCCAGACCATGACTAGTTAACCAGCAGCGTTTCAACTTGTGATCAACGATGACTGCCCAATCATAGATACCAATCGCCATATCTGGAATATGTTCAGCATCTTCAGCAAGTTCAGGTAATACTTCCAAATACCGACCTAAATCATAGGCAAAATAACCTATTGCACCACCGGCAAAAGGCAAATCGGTTGTCCGCTGTTTATAGTCTTTTAATATGTCATTAAGCAGCAGAAAAGGATCCAACGTCACAGTTCGCTTATTGTGATGATGGCTTATCTGTGTGCTGCCGGCCGTTGTTTCTAAGGTAATAAATGGCGCTGCCGCGAGAATGTCATAGCGGCCTACTTCTGGTGAGGTATTGGCACTATCCAGCATGACTGGCCAGGGATAATCACGTATTTGACTAAAAAGAGCGGCACTGTCTTCGACATAGGGCAGCTCAGTTGTTAAGGAAGGGTAATCAGCATTCATTAAGGTATTCTACGACAACTGATGTGCGGCAAGAAGAGCTAAAGCCGCTGCAGGTGCGAAACAAGAGGCTTCGGGATGATGTTGGCAAAACTGAGCATAATCGATATAGGGACGGTTCAGCCGGGTTGCACATTTTTCGACGATAAATTTCCCCACACCTGCACCCACAATCGGACTGGATAGTTTCCAGTCTGGAAATCGGCTTAATACTTGATGACAGCCTTTAATGACTTGTTGTAACTGCTTTTCGGCAAACCAGGCTGCGACATTTTGCCATTGTGCTATGGAAGCATCGTGTGTATCACAGCCTAGCATTCTGGCTAATCGCTGTTGGCTATAAACCGCATTCCATGGCTTGCCATCAGCACTTTCATCCTGAATATCGGTGGAGATAAGTTGATCTAATAACAGCCAGATATCACCACTACTGGCAAACCATTCTGCAGCGAGTGAAATACGGTCGCCATGCAATGGCGCTTCATCAGTAATGGCCATAAGTGGTGTTCTTATGGCACCGGTATACACCAGTTCTCCTGAACGCTGCCGGCCATAATCGGTGGTAGCGGCTGGTTGTATTTGATAGTTATCAATGGCGATGATGTCGCAAGTCGTACTTCCAATATCAATGAATAAGCCCTGTTCGATATGCTTAGCAGCCAGAATTGCGCTGGCTTGCCAGTTCATTGAGGCAACATCTTGCCATTGCAGGATGGCTTGTTTTTTATTGAGCCAACCAGATTGGCCCGCAAAAAAATGCAAGTCATCAGCTTTTAGGTGAGTATCAACACAATTAACAATGGCTTTGACACCTTCTTCTCGATTATTAAAAGCATCAACCAGTTCCCCTGTCATCGTGATGTAGTGTGATATGGGCGTGTCAGGCAATTGTTTGAGTGCTTTTTGTAGCGTATCAGTTAATGCATCAATGCCTTTCCACAACGCACAGGGGAGCTGAAAAACATTAAGCAGTTTACCTTTGCTGTCTGCATAAGCGACTTTAAGGTGAGCCCCGCCGATATCCCAGCCACAATAAGCCATATTTGTTTTTGTTATCATTTTGCTAGTAATGCTTGTATTTGTTTATTAAGTGTTTCAGAGGGATTTGTTTTTTCTCGCATGGCAGGCTCAGCATAGGTACTGGTTAGTCGTGGATTTACCTCTATGACATATATGGCATTGGTCGTTTTTACAATGTCGATACCAACAAACCCACTTAACCCATCGATACAATGACTAATCTGATTGGCTAAACTCAATGCCTGCTCACGAGATAACATATCAAAACGCTGTGCTTCACAGTAACCTAAGTGTAACTGTTGCTGATCTTGTTTTATATGCTGAATATTGACTGAAAGCAGTTGAGTTTCCCCTTCATTGATAAATAAACTTAGGCTGAGGTTCTCACCAGAAATATAAGTCTGAACAATAAATTTATCTTTAGGCAATGTCGACAGTCGTTGTCTTGTGTCAACACTATCGCTGCAATAGGTGTTTTCACAGCCTGCACCATCAATTGGTTTTATGATCCATTGAGCCTCGGTGGAGTGATCTTCACTTAACCAGTCATTTGCTGTGAAGGTCTTTGGTGTTGTTATATGATGTTTTTTTAAATGTTGATAGCAGAGATATTTATCACTACAAAGTCGAATCGCACTGGAGCTACAGTTAAATATCCGCTTTTGTTGCTGCTCCAGTGACAACACAAAATTAAACAGTATTGAATCTGTTTCGGGGGCTATGACCAGAAAGAAATCATAGTGCTGTTGGCATTGTTGCCAGGTTTCAGTGAATTGAAGCTCATTTTGGATAGGATATGTCGTTAAACGATCTGTAGGGATAGTTAGTGCTGGCAGTCTTGAGTCTCGCATGAGCGCGACTTTATAACCATATGCCAGTAGATCACGACAGATGCTTTCAAGCATTAACTCACCTTCGTGCATCAGGCCAGCGGAAAATACCTCTTCTGACAAGGCTCCACTGGTAAGATGTTCATATATAAAAATCGTCATTTAAGCGGACATATTGAGAACTATGAATATTATACCTGTCATTGATATACGTGATGGTATTGTTGTACATGCAAAAGGCGGAGACAGGGCTAACTACCAGCCATTGACCTCGTTATTAACATCATCAGTGATACCTGAGGATGTCATTGGCGATTTATTAGTTTGGTACCCTTTTCAGCAGTTATATATTGCCGATCTGGATGCGATAGAGAAGGGAGTTCATCATCCACAGCGTTATAAAAATATCTTGACGGCATTTCCACGGCTGAATATTTGGCTTGATGCGGGTATTGCTGAAATGCAGGATTATTTATGTTATTCAGACACATCCCGACTATTTCTGGTGCTTGGTAGTGAAACTCTGAAAGATATCAGTTTGCTTGAAAAGTCTGGTTCTGATGTTGAAAAACAACCAATTTTGTCATTGGATAAAAAGTCTGGGCAGCTTCTGGGACATGGGGCCATCCATGAATCAGCATACTGGACAGATAGATGCATCGCGATGAGTTTAGATAATATCGGTGCGAATCAAGGTCCTGATTTTGAGTGGCTGAAGTTATTAATGGAAGCTAAACAGAGTGTGGGCTGGTATGCTGCGGGCGGTGTACGTAGTGAAGAAGATTTAGAAGAATTATCAGAAATGGGAGTCGCAGGAGCTCTTATTGCCAGTGCATTACACACCGGTAAGATAAGAAAATCAGCAATCAAGAAATTAAGCAGGGACATCACTCTTCCGTAGAAGAGTGATGTATGAATTGCTTAAATCTTACTTAGCACCAAATGGGTGTTCGCTAGATTTGTATTGTGCAACAACGTCAGCCGCTTTAGGCTCACGAGCAACTGCACGTTTGATAGCTTCTTTAGTAGCGCGATAGTTCCAATCTTGGATTTTTTCATCGCTATCAGCAGTTGGAGAGATGAATACACCAACGCAAATGAAGCAGTCATCAGCTTCACCAGCTGGGATTGTGCCATCTTCAACACATTCAGCAACAGCAAGTGAAACACCACGCTGTGCTGGGCCGAACATTTGAACGGCTTGTTTCATGTTTTTGATGGTGACTTTGTTGAACATTACAGTCGCTGGCTTAACCATTAAGTTAGGCGCAACAACAGCCAACAAGCCATTAACCCCTTGTTTCTGGTCGGTGAGTGTACGGCAGAAAGCATCTTCTGCTGCTGAGCCACGTGGACCCATGATTAAGTCAATGTGAGCTACGTTGTCTAAGTCACCATCTTCGATGACCAATGATTCACCTACAAGTACGCGATCGATAACTGGCATGTTATATTTTCCTGTTCCAAAAAAATTGTCAAAAAGGCTCATTTTTTTCCCTCCTTATTGTGAAAGGAAGGGTTTATACGTAATAAAGGAACGTATCACCTGCTCAGTGCCGTCCGCTAAATGCTTCGTGGTACTGAAATTCATTAAAAGAAAGCAGTCGACCAAACCTGTGCAGTAATAATGTCGCTGCGATGAGGTCTGCCGATGTTCCCGGGTTAATTGCTTTCTCTTTTAATTCTTTATCCCAGAGAGAGAGTGCATCAAAATGGGTGTCTAAATTACCCGTTTCTTCTATTTGGATCACAAACTGTTTTGCTCTCTCACTGACTTTGGTTGCCAGCGCAGTGGATTGCTTACGGGATATCAAGCTATCCAACGCCTTCGATAACAACTTAAGATACGCGAAAGCGGTTGCCCATTCAACACTTTCCCCAGAATTTATCGCTTTTGTCAATGCTGGCAAACTCAGATCCCATAGCGTCTTGAAATTATTGACATATTGTTGGGCAATTTGATCACGGTTTTTTGCTAAGTCCATGGCTTCAAGCAAGGTAATGGTTGGTACTGCGCTGATATCATGCTCGTCTTCCTTGCCTAGCCCTCCCGCTTCAGCCAAACGTATTGCTTCGTAGCAATGAATTGCATCATTAACAGTCAGGTTACTGAGTACGACTTGGAGCCGCTGTGGAAGTTCATCAAATGATTGACAATACTGGATCGCCTGGCAAAGTGGTGCAAATAGTAAAACGATGCCTAAATTGGTATTGCAGTTAACAACCTGTCGTGTTGCCTGAACCGATTGCAAAATACGTTCGCCTACGGTCAAGCCAGTTTTTGCCATAATGGGTGCAATTGCACGAGCGCTTTTAATAAAATCTTCCACCACCATATTATGGCCGTCACTGATGACATTTACGTTACCAGGTTTAGGCGCTAATACTTCCTGCTGACAGGCCCAGAACACAGCATCTTTAATGTCTGATTCAGAGAGCATGTGTGGCTTGTTTCTGCTCTATTCGTCTGATTAGTGCTTGTGCTAAGTGCATAGCAACATCAACGCCGGTCGCTTGATAAAGGCCTTTCCACGCTGGAACGCTATTAACTTCTAAAACAGTAAAACGACCGTCTTTATCTCGAATCAGATCAACTCCAGCGTAATCAGCATTCACTGCTGCAGTGGCTTTTATCGCTAATTGTTTCATGTCTTCGGTGACCGTTGTCGCAAAACAACTGGCGCCCTGAGCAAAATTGGTGATCCATTTGTTTGAGCGTCGGCTCATTGCAGCACAGACTTCATTATCGATGACTAATAACCGCCAATCTTGCCAGATCCCTTCTTTCTCAGGTGCAATATATTCCTGAAGGTAATAAGCGTCGCCGACAGGAGCGAGCTGTTCAAATTGGCCTAACTCTTCTATTAAAGTAATGCCTTTACCCTGACAGCCAAACAGGGGTTTCATCACGATTTTATTACCCATATTCAATTCCCGGGTAATGATGTGTTTTGCCATGCTGCTATCTTCGCAAGCCCAGGTTCTGGGGGTGCTCAATCCTGCCTGATGCAAGCGTAATGATGTTCTGGCTTTATCTACCGTGTATTCAATCGCAGTTGCCGGGTTAAAAACGGGAACACCCAGTTCAGCCAAGGTATGTAAAACATCCATACGGAGGGTAATTTGTTCCAGAAACCCTGGCGCAATTCCACGGACCATGGCGGCGGCGGGTAGCTCATTCTCGAAACCTGGAATATACAATCCCGTGGGGGAATCAAGGTCAATACGGCAGGCCGCTAAGTCAGTTAATACGGCATCGGCACCAAGCTGGCTCAGTGAATGCGTTAATTGTTCACTGTGCCAGCCATGTGTGTCATTAAAAATAACAAGGCGATTTGTCGCCATAGATAATTAAAGTCCGAAAGAAAGGTTGAGTAGTTCCTGATTCAGCTCACCAGCAGTAAAGCTTTTACCTGTTTTAGTACTCGTCACAATGACTTTACCTGGGCTGAACAGCATGCCGTCAATTTTGAAAAAGTCGTATTCATATGACTTAAAGATATCCGCAAAAGGTCGGCCATAATCTGATGAGGTATTGCTTGGCATTTTTTCAGCCAGATATTTCGCTTCTTCATCGGTGGCATCGACAAATAAATGAACCTGGCCACCAAACAGAATAGCGTCATTAGTGCGGCCCATGGCTGTCATAAAGTCCCCACCTGGCGGTGCGACAGGTGTTGAGCCATAACCATCAACAATTTTCTCTAACGGGAAATGCAGTTCGTGGGCTTTATGCATGGCCACTTCCAATACGCGAATAGCAATTTGCATAACACCAGCCAGACTGGATGTCGGGGTAAGAATAAAAGTTAGATTTTCTGGTTTGATACCACAGTTATCAGCCACTTTTTCAGCCACTTCTACTGGTGGGAAACTATCTACTTCCAGAACAATAACGGTAGATTCTGCTTCATCTTTGTAACCAAACTCTTTAAATATCTCTTCTCTTGCCGCCAGTGCACGACCAGGGCCTGAGCCTAAAGCAAAAAACTTACTGTCTTCACTTTTATGAGATAAGCTCCATCCTGCATATTGACTACCAAGACAACTCAATACCGGTGTTTTGGCATGAACATTAACTGACCATGGCCAGTTAGCAAAACCACTGTTTGTTCCAAGTGTGGCCGTACCCAGACCACCCATGCAAATTTCGCCAATAAGACGTCCAGCTTCAAGACCGCCAGTACAATTGATACCTGCATCAACGACGCGGGTGCCATTGCTTAATGTGCTGATTTCAAGTTGTAATGCTTCAGCATTATCAATTAATGCATCTACGAGGGGTTGGCAGGCAGCGTTTACACTGGTCCATTTGGCTGAAATGTCTGTGCTCATTGTAACGTCCTATAGCTAGAGTCGAAAAAAGTTGCTTAGATTATACGTGATGAATGGTTCGCTTATGCAAGGTCATTAGCCTCTACGATAGCTCGATAAAACGCTTTCAATGGCATCGCATCGCTGCTGATGTATGGCTTGTTTGATTTGTTCGCCAGCCAAACCTTGTTCAAGTAGTGGTTTGATATCCACCTGAGCTGCTTGTTGGAAGCATTCTGCAAAGGCCATTTTTTCAGGATAATCGGCTGTTTCATAACCAGGACGACCACGAAAATCGGCTTCGCCAGCAAGTAAAAACTGCTCAAAGCGTTGAGGGCGTCGAAAACTATCCAGACCCTCGATAACATCCAAAACTCTTGTCGCATCAAGTTCAAATAATAAGTGAACATCCGTGTGGTATTCCGCTACTTTTGCGGCGAGCGTGGCGATGTCTTTGGGGACTCGTAAACGTTGGCATAATTTTTTAGTGAGTTCTATGCTTGTCGCTTCATGGCCTGCATGGCTGGGGAGGATGTCTTTTGGCGTTAGACCTTTGCCTAAGTCATGACATAAAGCGGCAAATCTGACAGCAAGGTCATCGCTTAGTTTGGCTGACTGGTCAATAACCATCATCACATGAATTCCGGTATCGACTTCAGGATGCCATTTTGGAATTTGTGGCACACCAAACAGGCGATCAACTTCAGGAAATAAGCATGAAAGCGCATTCACCTGTCGAAGGCTGGTGAAAAAGACAGAAGGCTGGTCAGTTTGTAACGCTTTTGATAGTTCTTGCCAGACGCGTTCAGCAACAAGATGCTCTAACTCTCCACTGGCTACCATCTGTTTGATCAGCTGTTGCGTTTCTTCAGCGATGGCAAAGTTAAAGCGTGCAGCAAAGCGGGCTATTCGCAGAACTCTGACAGGATCCTCAATAAAAGCAGGAGAGACATGACGGAGAATGCCTTTCTTTAGATCTTCGATGCCATTGAAGGGATCGATGAGATCGCCATCCACTGATTCTGCAATGGCATTAATCGTGAGATCACGCCGAGCAAGATCTTCTTCTAATGTAACCTCTGGTGAGGCATAAACAGTAAAGCCCTGATAACCATGGCCGGATTTTCGTTCCGTTCTGGCGAGGGCATATTCTTCCTGAGTTTTAGGATGAAGAAAAACCGGAAAGTCTTTACCTACGGGTTTATATCCGTTTTTTAACATATAGTCTGTAGTGGCACCAACCACCACCCAGTCACGATCTTTGACGGGTTTTCCAAGCAGTTTGTCCCGAACGCAACCACCTACAAGATAAGTTTGTATGGTGTCGATAACGACCTTACTCCGATTTTACTTTGGGCATTCTTTCAGACAACGGTTTAATGGATTGGTTACGCTGACTATCAAAAATAGCCGCGTAGCTCATCACTGTCTGAACATAATGCCGTGTTTCATTAAAAGGAATATTTTCAGCCCATATATCAGCATCAAGTGAGCTGTCTGGCAACCACTTGTTCACGCGATGTGGTCCGGCATTGTAGGCGGCTGTAGCCAGTACAGGGTTTTTTTGGTTTTCATCATACATACGGCGTAAATAGGCACTGCCGAGTTCGATATTACGTTCTGGACGGTACAACTCACTAAGTTGTTTGAGTGGACGATTAATGATTTTGGAGATTAATCGTCCGGTGTCCGGCATTAACTGCATAAGTCCCATCGCACCGGCATGAGATCTGGCTTCGGGGTTAAAGGCACTTTCCTGACGGGCAATGGCTAACAGCCAGGATGGATCCAGCCCCTGAGCTTTTCCAGCTTGCAACATCGCGTCGTCATAGACAACTGGGAAACGCAGATCCAGGGCATCCCAGTATTGCGCCTTGCCTAATAAAGCGATGGTTTGATTATGCCAACCCCATTCATGAGTGATCATGGCGATCATCTGAAGCTCACGATCTGGCCGTGTCTGTTTCAAATGATAGGCTTCCCGGCGCGCTTCCAAATGCATATTTTGCAGGAAAAACTCATGTAAACGTTGAATAGCAGGCTGTTTTCTGAGTGCTGCCATTTCTTCTTTAGTGACCGGTATTGGCCGGTGATTCATTTTGTAAGGTTGGGTTAAGTGGTCGGAAGCAAGAAACGAATAATAGTCACGTTTGCCAAGAATGGCTGAAAAGGTCTGATTAGCCGCTGCTTTTTGTCCCTGCGCTTCCTGACTTCTGCCCAGCCAATACTGCCAGCGTGTCGAGCCCAGCTCATCAATATTCATTAGCTTGATAGCTTTCTCTACAGCTTTCCAGTCTTTTTGCCACAAAGCCGCGCGAGCCTGCCATTCGCCGCCAGGGATATCACCGAAATAGGTCAGTGCTTTTTTATCACGGTTGAGTGCTGCCCATTTACCGATGGCTTTTCTAATTTCAATGACATCTTGTTGCGTAAATTGATAGCGAGGTTTGATGTTTAACCAACTGTTGAAGGCTTGTTCTGGTGAACGTCTGGCCAGTTGCTGTAGACCATGAATAATGATTTCGCGGTTTAGCGCATTATCCCTGCTTAATGTTTTATCTTTTGCCAGTCCATTCAGTACAGGGAGAGGGTTATCATGAATCGATTGCCACTGTTTGACCAATAGCTGGTTTTGTTCAGGATTGGCTGTTGATTTGGCTAAGTAATTGGCCATAGAAAACTGATTATCACGAATTGCTAACATCATGCGTTGATGACGTAGATCTTTATTTAATAAGCCAGCGGCTTCCCAGGCTGAAAATACCGGGTCACACGCTTTTTCCTGAGAGTGGGGGACAAGCCATAATTCTGGTGCCTGCTCGAATGCTTTTTGTTTTTGGCCGGTAGCCAGTAAAGCTTGCAGGTAATAACACTGCCTTGTTGCTGTTTGTGGTGCCTGATAAAAGCTCAGATAATCAGTCCACCTTTTTTGCTGAGCTAATTTGTTTAACCAAAAGTTGCGTAAGCGTTCTGCATAAAAGCTGCCATCTTCTTTTGTCAGAAATTGATGCATTGATGCATTACTTGCCTGATTGAGTCGGCCATTGAGGTAAAGATACTGTAAATATCCTTGTAGTGGATAACCATCCAGTTGGTTATAGAGCGCTTGATAGCGGGTGATCTGGTTGTCCTGTAATGCTTTTTTGGCCTGTTGAAATAATTGACGCTGTTTTGTGAGTTGCGCGGCATCATCGCTATAAGCCAGAGGACTTAACAGCAGAAAGAGAATAAAAAACGGCAGTGCTTTGAGTAGTTTCATAGCTACTATGTTAAACCATATATACAAACAAAATCAGCCCATCAATAAATAAAAATTGAGAGCGATTGACTGTGTTAATCGAAGGTCGGATTTTAATCGTTTCAGACTAATTAACTGGCATTCTTGATAGCCAGTTCAAGGTTATCAAGATGGGGGATGAACGCGACTTTATTGCCGATTTTAATCTGACAATATAAAAACTCAGAAGCATTCTGATCATGCGTCATTTTTAACGCAGATGCATTTAAGGTGATGAGTTGTGGTGAGCCTGTGCAGGGAATAGCATAAAAACCGATATCTGCTTCAGCATTGATGCCTTCGATGATACAGAGTTTATTGGCCGGATAAACTGTTTCCACATCCTGTGCTAACAAGGTTTCAAGATCGACAACTGCCAGCGATTTTTGCTGCCAATCAACCCATTCCAACCATGGTGTTGTTTTTGTTGAGGAGGAGTTGATGGTGGCTTTCGGAATAACTTCAGTAATCGTACTGTTCGGCAGCAGCAGGTAATGCTTTTGCAATGGAATCAGCATGCAATGAATAAATTGGGCTTGAGCTGGTTTTTCCATATCTGATATCTACTGTGTGGGTTCTTGAAACGTGTCTTTTCCGAGCAGTTTTTGCATCTGCCAGATAAGCTCTTCTTCTTGATAAGGTTTTCCTAAATAAGCATTGACGCCTATTTCGAGAGCTCTTTCACGGTGTTTATTACCTGTTCTTGAGGTAATCATGATGATGGGCAGATGCCTGAATTCTTTATCGTTGCGAACAATGGATGCGAACTCAAATCCATCCATGCGGGGCATCTCAACGTCTAACAGAATGATGTCCGGTTTTTGTTCATGTAGTTGCGACAGAGCATCCACGCCATCACGAGCTGTCATGACTTCAAAACCGATTCGACGTAGTAAATTGCCTGTAGCCTTGCGCATGGTGATCGAGTCATCAACGACCATGGCTATTGGTAATCTGTCCTGTAATTGCTCTAACTCTCGTTCAAGATTTATTGCATCGTCAGTATCCAGCGTGATGTGTTGACTGCTATCCATTAATGTCGGGATATCCAGAATAAATACCACATGACCATCACCCAGAATGGTAGCACCATTGATCGCTGAGATATGTCCAAGCTGAGTACCGACTGACTTGATGACAATCTCACGATTACTGACAATATCATCGACTAACAGGGCAATGCGCAAATCACCTGAGCGGAACAGCAGTAGCGGCATTTGATGTTTTAAGTTATCAGCCAATGACAATGGCTTGTCGAGTAATGAGCTAAGCGGCATAAACCGATATTTCTCTCCATGGAAATCATAGTGCGGTTTATGCGTGCCTAACATCAGTTTGATATCGCGAACGCTAATGCGCTGACCAGCGTTTATTGTGTTGAGCGGTAAGGCATATTGCTCGTCTTGAACTCGTATGAGCAGGGCCTGAATGACCGACAAGGTCAGCGGCAGACGAATAATAAAGGTGCTGCCTTTGCCACGTTCAGACTTGATGCTGAGGCGACCTTTCATGCCACGAATCTCATTACTGACGACGTCCATGCCAACACCGCGGCCAGCAAGTTGAGAAACATTGTCTGCGGTGCTAAAGCCTGAACTCAGAATTAATTGTATCAATTCATCATCTGATGGCATGTTATCGTGACTGATGAGGTTCATCGATAATGCTTTTTCACGAACCTTGTCTAAATTGATACCATGGCCGTCATCACTGATATTGATGACAATCTCAGAACCCTCACGAGTGATCACCAATGACAGCAGGCCATTGTCTGGTTTGCCATTACTGATACGAACGTCACTGTCTTCAATACCATGTGCAATAGCGTTGCGAAGAATATGCTCCAGCGGCGCGACAAGTCGATCAAGAATGGTTCTGTCTATATCCAGCTCTGAGCCTCGGATTTTTAATTCCACTTTTTTGCCCAGCTCGGATGCTGTTTGTCTGACAATTCGCTCCAGTCTGCCAACGATGCCACTAAAGGGCAAAAGTCGCGTAGTCATCAAGCCTTGTTGTAAGTCAGTGTTCAGTCGAGACTGTTGAAGTAATATTGCATCAGTCTCTCTCACCAGCGTGTTCATTGAATGACTGATGTCATGTAAGTCGATAACACTCTCTGTCAGACTACGTGAGAGTTGTTGAATCATTGAGAATCGATCTAATTCTAGAGGGTCAAAATCTGATTCGTTTTTAATCCTTTCATCTTCGTAACGGAAAAGAATCTGGGTTTCCGTTTCAATCTCTAAATTACGTAACTGATCATGCAGGCGGGCAACGGTTTCTTCCATTTCATGCAACTGCTGACGAAGCGCAACATGTTGTTGTGTTACACGATCACGAGAAATACTCACTTCACCAGCAAAATTAGTCAGATAATCCAGAAGATCAGCTCTTACCCTGACTTGCTCAACATGTTGTGGGGTAACGGCGACATCTGTTTGCAATGGTGCAACAGGTAAAATATCGGCTGATCCATCGCCATCGTGCTCGGCTTGTTTCACTTTTTCAGGAGCTGGTAATGGCCTGTCTTCAATATGTAAATCTTGACCTTGTGTGCGTGCAGTAATTTCAGCAATCAGTGATAAAGCGGTTTTGACGGCTTGTTGATTAGCTAACTGCTCCTGCATTTCAGCCAACTTATCCTGACAGCGCTGCAATAAATCAAAGAAGTCTTCGTCCGCTTTTTGTAGACCATCACTGACCGCCAGCACTAAGGTTTCGATCTGATGCGTGAGATCTGCCATAGGCATAATGCCTGTCAGTCTGGCACCACCTTTTAGTGTATGTAGATCACGTTGAAGTTGTAATGTGTCTTGTTCAGTGTGGGTATTACTTACCCAGGCCTTGATGATCTGACGACTGGAGTCGAGTAGCTCTTGTGCTTCAGCCGCAAAGGCTGACAATAGATCATCATCCACATCTGTAGGGATGGCATAGTCGGTTTCGTCTAAGTCAATGCCCTCTTGATGCAGCGCTTTCTGCGTTAAATAATTATCAACACGCGTCGGAAAATCAGAGGAGGTTGATAAAGGCTTATTTTGCAACAAGCTTTCAATAAACTGGTTGAGCTGTTCGTATCCCTGCTCTAGTAAAGCATTTAAACCGATATCTTGAGGATGGCAGTGATTGATGAGTTTACTCAGGCTGGCATAGGTATTTGCAATTAACCTTTGTTGTGCATCCGATGCCGTTTGTTCCAGTTTGCTCAGGGTAGATGTTATCGCTTCAATATTTTCTTGATCAGATGGGACCTGTTGCCATTGCTTTAATTGTGTTGTGTAGTCCTCAAGCAGTTCGTCTGTTTCTTCCAGCAGTGTCATTAAAAATTCAGGATCAATGACTGGCGCTTGCAGATTTTCACCTGATGGCATGAGCTCTGAGATGTATGATGATAATTCAATAAGATCAGGCTGTTCACCCTCTCCGGTAATATGGTGCAGTACCAGCTCAAAGCCTTCTACCACATTATTCATCAGTTTCATCTGATGATTGTCTAACACAACATCATTCATATGAAGCTGTTTGACTGCTTGATCCATTTCCGTCGCAATCATCGCCATGGCTTTAACGCCTGCAATATTGGCACAGCCTTTTAGTGAGTGAACTGAACGTAAGACAGGAGAGGTAATTTGTCTTGAGAAAGCAATATCGTTAAGGCTTTGTTTGAGGTTGGCAATATGCTGTTTAGCCTCAGTAACAAAGATAGATAATAATTCGTTATCTTCTTCATCAGCAATTTCATCCGCTTCTGCTTCTGATAAGGCTTTTGCTTTTATATATTCAGAAACACCGGTATTTTTTTGCCCAAGCTCAATAATGTAATGGTCAACAGAGCTTAGCGATGTTTGTTGTATTGGCGTTGACAGCGCTGAGCGGAATGCATCGATTTCTTTCAGTCGATTCTGTTGTGCAATATAGCGTTCAACACTGGTTTGTTGAGGCTCTTCAGACGATTGTTCTTGTCTTGACGCCAGTCTCTGAAGGTATTTTTCAACGCTGGTGGCAGCCTTAGCAGGCTGTGGTTCAACACCCCATTTATCTCGGATATAACGCTCAACGCTGGTAGGAATAATGGCATCTATTTCAAACAGTGGTTTTGCCGGGAATTTCTGAGCATCTTGCTGTGCCTGATACGTTGTTAAATCAATATCCAGTCTTGCCTCATCGCGGGCCTTACGAATTTGGATATAGCGTTCCACAGAAGTCGGTCGATACTGTTCAGGTTGTTCTTTTGCTTCTTTCAGTAGCGGATTGAGGCAGGTTTCTTTGAGTTCATACAAGGCATTGATTTTATCAGGTGTGCTGATATCAGCTTGAGTGAAGCGTGATAATAAATCGGGCAATGCCTGATAGGCTTCTTGCACCAGTTTTTTCACCAGATGATTATCATCGCGATTGCCTTCTATCACATGATTTAATACATCTTCAACAGCCCAGCAGAGCTCGGCTATGACCGTCGCATTGGCCATTCGACCACTGCCTTTTAGAGTATGGAAATGACGACGGGTTTCTGCCCGGGCGGTCTCATCTTGTTCATCGATCCAGGCGGGAATCTGTTGAGCTAATTCCTGTAAGACCTCTGTGGCTTCTTCGATAAATATTTCAGCGACTTCTCTATCGATACCTTCAGCAAATTGCCAAAGCTCGCCTGGCGGTAAATCGCTATGTGTTACATCATCTAAAACCGAAAGGCTTTGATCTTCTTCAGATAAGCTGATTGGCGTTTCGTCATCATTAGCAAAAGACAATACTGGCTCAGCATCTGGCACGATAGGCTCAATAGCCGCTTCAGTGTGCTCTGCAACAAACTCTTCTTGGATTATCTCTGGTTCTGCTATGAATTCAGGTTCAGCAGATATGTCGCTGTCACTATCAAATTGAAGCAGTTTAGTTTTTGCTGTTGATAAATAATCATCATCCGCATGACCGTGATGACGAATTCCTTCCATATAGAGTTCACAGCAGGCGATGATATCCGCCAGCTTTTGTAATTTAATGGCAGAAAAATCATTGTTACCGTGCTTATATTCAGACAATGTGTCTGCGGTCAGTTTGATTATTTCTGCTGCGGCAGACTGATCCAGCATATCCAAACAACCGGCTATCAAAATGAGCTGTTGTTCTGTGTCGCCCAGTCCATCGCTGTAACGCTCGGATTTTTCCATCAAAGTGAGGGTTTCTTTGATGTTGGATAATTCAAGCAAACATTCAGACATCACTGTTTGACGTAACTGATCGTTAACATTCGCCTGTGTTGATGATTGTAGTAATGATTCAGCCTGCAACAGGCTATCAGCAAGCTGGGTTAGATCATCATCCCCTGGAACATCACCTCTGCTGCTAATGGCATTAAGTTGCTCGACCTGATGGTGTAATAAATTACTGGCTTCGTACTCGGCAAGTAGGGCCAGAGTATCGGACATGCTTTGTAGTTGTTTTGTCGTTGAATCAATGGTTTCAACAGTGATGTTATTGTCATGGGCATGTTGATCGAGCTGATCTTTGATGTCCTGAAGTTGCTCGAGTAGAGCCAGGTGGGCATCACCTAATGCGTTATCACTCATGCCATAGATACGTGAGCGTTGATCAAAGAAATAGAGCTGCAAAGTGGCTTTTAACAGTGTGACATTAGGCCCACGGCTGCTGGCTCTGGCGATAGCAAGCAGCAGTTGCTTTTCCAGGTCGTCTGGGAAGTTTAATTGCACTGCCGCCTCACCCGATTCGCTATGTTGCTTGATCGGTTGAACCAGCTTGCCTAGTAAGGGTTTTATCTGGCCTGCAGAGGTCAGGCCTTGTTGTTGAATGGCTTCGATAAGGGTTTCAGCTGTCCACCAGAATAAACAGACTTTTTCCTGGTGGCTGGATAATCGTAAAAAATGCACAATCGCATGCATTTGTCTCAAACTATCCTCATCCTGCTTACGCAACCATTGTAATAACAATACTTGAAAAACGTGACCCAGCTTACGTTGCTCGATATTTAATGCCGGGATTTTTCGTGCAGGGTTAGGGGCAATGCTATCCGGTAATACTACGGAGAAGCTTGGGTTGAACATCTCCATTTCAGTTTTTGCGTCCGCTTTGTAAGCTTGTCTTAGTTCATTGATCAATTCCAGTACGGCAAGTGGATGATCCTGGAAGTCGTTATTCAGCAGTTTTAAATAATTAGGTAATAGTAATAGTGATTTCACAATGGCATCTTGTGCCACGGATGTATTGGCTACCTGATTATTCTGTAAGGCTCTGACAGTTTTTAGCGTTTCATCTGTCAGCATGGCAGCACCAGACATATTAATCATGTCCAATGTGCCTTTCACCTGATAAAGAGACTCGATGGTGTCGGTGAGTAGTTTATCGTCAGCCTGACCATCAAGAAAATTATTCATGGCCGCTAAGGCATGAGCAAGCGACTGTTGCAATTCATCTTGCAGCCAGACTAATGCATCGTAATTGCCTTTGATGAGTTGTGCCATTAGATGACTTTCTCCAGATAAGCTTAGCGTGGCAACTTGAAGCCAGAGACAGACTTACGCAGTTCATTGGTTAACTCAAGTAATCGACCAATGGAGGCTGCACTTTCATTCGTGCCGGTAGATGTCTGCATAGTGATTTCCTGAATAACATTCATGTTTTCAGAGGTTGTCACAGCCGCTGTTGCCTGTTGTTTGGCATTATCAGAGATGTTGTTGATAAGTTCGGCCAATTGATGAGAAACGCTTTCAATCTGTTCAAGAGAGGTACCGGCATCCTGAGATAACTTGGCTCCAGCAACCACTTCCGTCGTACTTTGTTCCATTGAGCTGATGGCTTCATTGGTGTCACTTTGAATGGTCTTAACCAGTGCATCAATCTGCCGGGTTGCGTTACTGGAACGTTCAGCCAGACGCTGAACCTCATCAGCAACGACCGCAAAACCACGACCTGCTTCACCCGCCATGGCCGCCTGGATAGCAGCGTTTAGTGACAATATATTGGTTTGTTCAGCAATGTCGTTAATGAGTTCGACAATGTCGCCGATTTGCTGCGAGCTCTCACCCAGACGTTTAATACGTTTGGATGTTTCCTGGATTTGTTCACGAATGGTATCCATTCCGTGAATCGCTTTTTTCACCGCACTGTTACCCTGGATTGCCAGGGATACAGATTGTTTTGCCACGTCAGATGACTGGCTGGCACTGCGGGATACCTGTTCGATAGACCCTGCCATTTGAGTGATAGATGAACTTACTTCAGTAATTTGCTGGGCTTGATGCTCACTGGCATCAGTCAGGTGTAATGCTGTTGCCTGAGTTTCTTGTGCGGCGGAAGCTACTTGCATGGTGGTCGAATTAATTTGCTCAACCAGACTTCTTAATGCGTCAATGGTATAGTTGACTGAGTCGGCGATTGCACCCGTAATGTCTTCAGTCACGGTTGCGCTCACTGTAAGGTCACCATCGGCCAGATCGCCCATTTCATCGAGTAAGCGCAGAATGGCATCCTGATTATGGCGGTTTTGCAATTCCATTTTATCCAGTGAAACTTTTAACAGCTGGATAGTGGGAAAGCAGAGATTAATCGCTGCAAGCGTACTGAGAATAAATAATACGCCAACCCCAATGACAACAAACAGCAGGTTGGGGTAAATAAGCGTGTAAAACCCAGTAGCAATAAGGGCTAAACCTGCCAATGACAGAGCAAACAGCAGGATAAAGGCAAATAAGCCTGGCCAGTTCTTACTGTTTTTCAGCGACGAAAATAAAAGCTTGCTGGTTGAGTTCATATATCTTGTCCTGATATCAAATTATTATGCGGCAGCATTAATAAACCTTTCATCTTCAATAAGTTTTGAAAAACTGAAAACGTCCCATTGTGTGTCTTGTTGGTAAACCGTGCCGGTTAGATAAGGCGAAATATCTTTATGCGATGGGGTATCTATTTCATCCGGTTCACGTTGAAAATGTTTAAGCCCGTAGACTTCATCAACTAATAAACCACTATTGATGTCAGCGTCATTAATGACGATGATGCGGCTGCGTTTAGAGACTCTGCTGGGTTTGTCGATAAGGTAATGTTTCAGATCCAGCACCGGCAATAACTCACCTCGCAGATTCACAATGCCAAATACCCATGACTTAGCTTTGGGAACAGCGGTGATATGCTCTGGTACCGGAAAAACTTCTCTTGAATCGTTTAATGGAATGACAAAGTGATGATTAGCAACACGAAAGCCAATAGCCGTCCAACTTTGTCCGAGCGTTTCCTGCTGTGTTAAGCCTGCGGCTTTCTGTCTACTGCGGCGTTCGATGTCCTGCAGTATGGCAATGATGTCTTCTGGAGATTGTGGTTGCATCATAGTCATTTATCCAGCAACGATTGAATCTGCTCAATGATCTCATCCTCTGAGACCGGTTTACCAAGATACCCTTTTGCTCCTTGGCGGAGCCCCCACATCTTATCGGTCTCCTGGTTCTTTGAGGAGACAATAATGATGGGAATGTGGCGGGTTTCATCATCACGACTAAGAATCCGCGTTGCCTGGAAGCCATTCAGATTTGGCATCACCACGTCCATCAAAACGAGGTCTGGTTGTTCTGTTTGGGTCATCGTTACGGCTTGTTCGCCGTCTTCTGCAACCAGAATTTGATGACCATGCCTTTCTAGTAGCTTTTGTAAAACATAAACTTCAGTAGGAGAATCGTCAGCGATTAAAATTCGAGCCATAAGCTAATTTGCGTCCTGAGTTTTTTCCAGCAAATGTGTTCGGATGGCACCGAGTAAGTCTTCACGGGTAAAAGGCTTGGTTAAATATTGTTCAGCCCCTACAACGCGCCCTTTTGCTCTATCAAATAAACCATCCTTGCTGGAGAGCATTACTACGGGTATGTCCCTAAATTTAGGGTTATTTTTAACTAATGCACAGGTCTGATATCCATCCAGTCGTGGCATCATGATGTCAATAAACAAAATATCCGGGTGATGAGCGCTGATGACGGGTAAAGCTTCAAATCCATTATCAGCCGTCAGTACATCACAACCAGCTTTTTTTAACAGTGTTTCAGCTGTGCGGCGAATGGTGTTACTGTCATCAATCACCATCACCTTTAGGCCGTTAAATTCGTTATCACTCTGGCTCACGACAATGCTATACCTGAATTATTTTATAATTGTAATGCAGACGAAGATAACCCATTTTTGTTTTACAGGCTAGTGATGACTTGAGATGAATAACTATATCAGCGAGCCCTAATTTCACAATGGTTAAGTATGAATGACTTGAAATATCAAATTTGTGTCCCATGTCTCTTCTTATCGACATTTATACTGTTCTCTACACTTTAAAATCACAAGCGAGCCAACCATGACTTCAGGTGTCCCACATTTAACTACAGCACTCAATGGTCCTCTTCTTAAACTTGAGGCGATATTGTTAGAAAAGCAGACGCAAGTCGAAACATGGTTAAGGCAACAGTGGTTGAAGACACCTGCGCCTTTTTATGCTTCTGTCGACTTACGCAACGCAGGTTTCAAGCTGGCTCCGGTAGATACCAATCTTTTCCCCGCAGGCTTTAATAATCTCAATCCTTCATTCATACCTTTATGTATTCATGCAGCTCAGGCGGCGGTTGAACGTGCCTGTCCTACTGCTAAGCGTGTGTTAATTGTGGCTGAAAATCACACCCGGAATCTATTTTATTTAGAGAGCCTGGAGACCTTGCGAGATATTTTTCAGAAGGCCGGGATGGAAGCGCGTATTGGGAGTTTGTTGGAGGATATTAAAGAACCGATGAGTATTGATTTGCCATCAGGTAAAAAAATTACGCTGGAGCCGTTAGTGAGAAATGGTAATCGTGTTGCTGTCGGTGACTTCTCACCTTGCCTTGTCTTATTGAATAATGATTTATCAGCGGGACGCCCCGAAATTCTGGAAGACCTTGAGCAAGAAGTTATCCCACCATTACGTGCGGGTTGGTCTACCAGAAAAAAATCTGATCATTTCACCCAATATAACGGCGTCGCAAAAGAATTTGCTGAACAGATAGGTATCGATCCCTGGTTGGTTTCACCACTCACACTTCAATGCGGAGAGGTAAACTTCAAAGAAAAATCGGGAATAGAATGTCTGGCCAGAAATGTAAATAATTTATTGGCCTCTATTCGTGCCAAGTACGCTGAATACGATATCGACAGAGAACCCTTTGTGGTAGTGAAAGCGGACTCTGGTACGTATGGCATGGGAATCATGACGGTCAAAAGTGCTGAGGAAATTGAGAACCTTAATCGTAAACAGCGAAATAAAATGTCATCGGCAAAAGAAGGCTTAGTTGTTGATAATGTCTTGGTGCAAGAAGGGGTCTATACCTTTGAAACTTTGGGGACAGAGAAAGCGGTGGCTGAACCCGTGATTTATATGATGGATCACTATGTCATTGGTGGTTTTTATCGAGTGCACACCGGACGTGGTGTGAATGAGAATTTAAATGCGCCTGGCATGCATTTTGAGCCATTAGCCTTTGCTCAGTCTTGTAGTACACCGGATCAGAGCGATCTGCCCGATGCTGAACCTAATCGTTTTTATGCCTATGGTGTGATTGCCAGACTGGCATTATTAGCAGCAGCAAGAGAAATCGCCTGATTAAATCAGGCGTTGTGCTCGCTTAAATAGGCGATAGTCATTGTTTGGTTATGTAACAGGCTATGACTGTCATCTTCTCCAGAACAGATTTCACCGTTGGAATAAAACCCGGTAATACCTGTCTGCATACCTAGTAGCCTCTGAACAGCAAAGACTTCATCTGAGACTTGTGATTCCATCACCAGTTTACGACCGACACAGCTCACACAAATCGCTAGTGCTTTGTCATTGATATTCACGTCTTTTTGCAGAATCTGTCTGGCAGCTTCACTGGCACCTAAAACCAAACGATCATGGTCTGATTTCAGAAAACGTACTGTTGAACCTTCTTTAATATTACCGGCGAAGGTCAGGCTGTTTTCTTTTTCATTAATGGCGAGCAATGTTCTGATGACATTAACATTCTTCTCATCCATGATGGCAAATGGGAAATTCAGCCCGGAAGCCGGTAATTGATTAGCGTAATAACCGATATACATTTTATAAAGAGGTAAAGCCGGTTTATTATCCAGCTCATACACCACATTTTTGTTTGAACGCGTAATTTGTCTGGGGGGGCCATACGGCTGCCAGCCACCTAAGGCTCCACTGGTGACGATGGCATCCTCACCGTAAATACCAACAGCAATCACTACACGATCCTGAATTTTGTCATTATTGATTAACAGGGTCTGTTTAAATGCCGCAGAGTCACCTGCTAATCCCCCTGTGATAGGAACGTTTGGTAAAATTTCCTGAAGCCCTTCTACTAACTCTGAACCATTGACATTTAAACCATCACTGAGCACAAAGACGCCTTTCAGATCGTCCATTTTTAATTCAGCAGCGATTTGTGCACCCAGCGCATGAGACTGTTCCATGCTATTAACTGGCTTGCTAATAAACCTTAAGGTGCTTCGCTCCCATTGCATGGCGGTGATATGGATACTGTCGTCATAAACGCCATCACCAGTAATCTCGCCGGAAGTGGTGCAGCCAATAATTTCTGCCTTTGGATAGCGTTTTTTTAAGGTTTTTGCGAAACCTTTATCATTGAAGCGGCTCACAGAACCGAAAACGAGAACCCAATTGGCTTCAGGTAAGGGAGAGGCCGACGGTAATTTATTCAAACCCGTCTTGGCGGGGAGGTGCTCCTGTACAAACTTCATTGGTTGGTGAACCTTTGCTCCATCATTGGCTTTTAGCGCCGTTGTCAAAAAAGCGTAACAAATCCATCAAGTGATACTACAACGTTTAGTGGTTAAGGGGAATCAGGCGAACAGGAATTTGTGAGCTGCCTCACAATGAGAACGTAAAATTGAAAATAAAAAAGCCGCATAAATGCGGCTTTTTCGGTTTCGCTTAGGTCAGGATATTGATTACCAGTTAAGTTTTTTCTGCAGTAATTCATTGACCTGGGCCGGATTGGCCTTACCTTTTGATGCTTTCATAATTTGACCTACAAAGAAGCCAATGAGCTGTTCCTTGCCATCGCGGTATTGTTGAACTTGATCGGGGTTATTTGCCAGAACCTCATCCACCATCGCTTCAATGGCACCGGTGTCTGTCACTTGTTTCAGGCCTTTGCTTTCAATGATTTCATCCGCATCTTTGCCTTCACCTGCCCATAATGCTTCAAACACTGTTTTAGCAATCTTGCCTGAGATGGTGTTGTCAGTGATTCGGTTTAATACGCTGGCAAGTTGTTCTGCGCTGACTGGGGATTCTGAGATATCCAGATTAGCCTTGTTTAAGGCCCCCGAGACATCACCGATGACCCAGTTAGCACATTGTTTCGGATCCTTACCACCTGTGGCTGCCAGCAATGACTCAAAGTAAGTAGCGAGTTCACGGCTGCTTGTTAGTACTGAAGCATCATAAAGAGATAGACCTAACTCATTAACAAAACGATCACGTTTTTCATTCGGTAATTCAGGCAATGTTGCTTTAATCTCGTTGATGGTCACTTCATCAATAATAAGCGGTAGCAAATCCGGATCGGGGAAGTAGCGGTAATCATTCGCTTCTTCTTTGCTACGCATAGCACGGGTTTCATTTTTGTCTGCATCATACAGACGGGTTTCCTGAATCACTTCACCGCCGGATTCCAGAACATCAATCTGACGCTCGATTTCATAATTGATTGCACGTTCGACATTACGGAAAGAGTTGATGTTCTTCAGCTCAGCTCGGGTACCAAATTTTTCCTGGCCTTTGGGACGAACAGAAACATTGGCATCACAACGGAAGGAACCTTCCTGCATATTGCCATCACAGATCTCGAGATAGCGAACCAGAGAGTGAATTTTTTTCATGTAGGCAACGGCTTCTTTTGCACTACGCATATCGGGTTCAGAAACAATCTCTAATAAAGGCGTGCCGGCACGGTTTAAATCAATACCGGTTTCGCCATCAAAGTCTTCATGCAGCGATTTACCGGCATCTTCTTCAAGGTGAGCACGAGTGATGCCAATGACTTTTTCTGTGCCATCTTCCAGCTCAATATTGATATGGCCTTTACCAACTACGGGTAGCTCATATTGGCTGATTTGATAGCCTTTAGGTAAATCAGGGTAGAAGTAGTTTTTACGGGCAAAGACTGAGCGATCAGAGATTTCAGCATCAACGGCGAGGCCAAATTTAATCGCCATTCTGACGGCTTCGGCGTTGAGTACAGGTAATACGCCCGGTAAACCTAAATCAACAGCACATGCTTGTGTGTTGGGTTCTGCACCGTATGCGGTGGCAGCACCAGAGAAAATTTTAGATTTGGTGGCGAGTTGGGTATGAATTTCTAACCCAATAACAACTTCCCATTCCATATTGACGGCCTGATTATGAATGATAAAAAACGATGAATTGTAACAATTATTAACGCAAACTGAGAATTTTCCAGCCTTTTTCCTTGGCGACAGCTGCAAGCTTGTCATCCGGATCAACAGCCACAGCAGTATCCACTAATTCTAGTAACGGAATATCGTTATGGGAGTCACTGTAAAAAATACTGTTTTCCATATCTTCATCCCGGTGGTTTAACCACATTTTCAAACGTTCGATTTTGCCATGCTGGAATGACGGGGTGCCGGAGACTTTGCCGGTAAATGCACCATTGATCATTTCAGGTTCGGTTCCAATCAGGTGTTCAATACCCAACAGTTCGGCAATAGGTTGAGTCAGAAAACTATTGGTGGCGGTAATAATCAATAAGGTATCACCCTGAGCACGATGTTTTTCGATGAGCTCAATACCCGCCGGCAATATAATCGGCTTAATTTTTTCTTCCAGATAAGCCGCGCGCCAAGATTCTAATTCCTGCATAGAGTGATTGGCGTAAGGAGTAAATACAAATTCCAGAAATTCGTAGATATCCAAGGTACCGTTGACGTATTGCTGATAGAAATGATCATTGGCAGTTCTGTATGCAGCCTCATCTACAATGTTATTTTCACACAGGTATCGGCCCCATAAATAGTCGCTATCACCAGCCAATAAAGTATTGTCTAAATCAAAAATTGCCAACGCCATGATGCAGGAAAAGTCTCCGTTTTAATCAAAAATACGACTATTGTATGTCAAAATGCATTGCATACTGACAGTGCTTTTAATAATCTAATCACTAATTGAGAATAAACCGCTGGGGGCGATTGCGCTCAGCCAGCCAGAGACTTAAGTCGTGATTGATAAAGATGGCTTCAGGCCTAATGTAGGGATAATACTCTGCAACGAAGAGAATCAGGTGTTGTGGGCGCAACGTGCGCAACATGATTCGTGGCAGTTTCCTCAGGGGGGGATTAAATCCCATGAAACTCCTGAGCAAGCGGCTTATCGTGAACTTACGGAAGAGGTGGGTTTACTGCCAGAACATGTTGAGTTAATTGCTTCCACTCGCGGGTGGTTGCGTTACAGGTTGCCGAAACGTTACCTGCGATACGGTAATAAGCCGCTTTGCATTGGCCAGAAGCAGCGCTGGTTTTTAATGCGCTTCACCGGCAAGGAAGAAGACGTCAAACTCAACCTGCATGAAAAACCGGAGTTTGATGACTGGCGTTGGGTCGATTACTGGACCCCTGTTGATGAAATCGTGTTTTTTAAACGTCGCGTTTATGAAAAAGCATTACACGAATTCGCGCCATTGTTATTCCCCGAATACCGTCGCAAGCTAAGTAATAAAAAGAATCGCTAAGCCAGCTGCTTTCTAAACACCCGTGAATTACGGTGGTAGTTATATAGTGCTTGCTTGGCTACGGGGAGGTCTGCAATTTCTGCAGGCTTGAAACCTTGTTCTAAAAACCAATGCGCTGTTTGTGTGGTCAGCACACAGAGGTGATTGATACCTTGCGCCTGAGCGGATTGCTCCAATACCGCTAATAACTGTTTACCCCGACCATGGCTTTGATAGTGATTGGAAACAGCAAGGCAAGCGAGCTCAGCCATATCATTTTCAGGATAAGGGTAGAGCGCAGCACAAGCGACCACACTGCCATCACGTTCCATCACGGTGAAATGATCAATTTCACGTTCGAGCAATTCTCTGGACCGTTTTACAACAATGCCTTTTTCTTCCAATGGCTGGAGTAATTCTAATATTCCGCCGACGTCATCGATCACTGCTTGTCTTGTGGTTTCGAAAGAGGTTGCGGTGACCAAGGTGCCGGCACCATCACGACTAAACAGTTCTTGTAACAATACGCCGTTGATGGCTCTGTCCAGAATATGAACCCGAGTCACACCGGCTTTACATGCCTTGACCGCGGCGGGTAATGAGGGATGAGAAGACAACGTTTTTTGTGCTTCATCAACTGTCAGTTCACGAGGCATGGCCTGGTTACTGTGACCAATAAAAATGAGTTTGTCAGCGCGAAGTGCTGTCGCAACTTCGGTAGCGATAGATTCTGCTGACACATTAAAGCTTTCACCGGTTAACGAGTAACCTAGCGGGGGGAGTAATACGATATTTCCTGCTGCTAACTGCTGGTTAATACCTTCGCTATCAATGCGACGAACTTCACCAGTATGACCAAGATCGACACCATCAATAATGCCTGCCGGTCTGGCGATAACTAAATTGCCACTGATGCAGCGAATGCGAGCATCGGCCATCGGAGTATGAGGTAAACCAAAAGATAATTTCGATTCAATGTCGAGGCGAAGTTTACCAATTGCTGCTTTGGCGATAACGAGACTGACATCATCAGTGACACGCAAACCACTGTGATAACGGACAGGAACATTCTGTTGAATGCAACTTGCTTCAATTTGCGGCCTGGCACCGTATACCAGTACAAGTTTGATTCCTAAACTATTAAGAATAGAGATATCATGCAGTAACGGTTCAAACTCTTGGCTATCGATAGTTTCGCCATCAAAAGCAATAACAAATGTAGCGCCACGATGACTATGAATATAAGGCGCGGCAGTACGAAACCAGCTTGTTGTTGTGGCTAAGTTTTGTGGCGTAACAGGCTTTACAGTGTCGTTCATTAATGTTCTTTTTTATCTCAGACTCAGCACGCTTGCCAAGTGTCGTGTAAAATTTATCAGATTATTACCGTGTGATCTAAGGGTTACATGGAGCAAAACAGATTTTGGAGAGATTTCGCATGCCTCAATATCGTTCAAGAACATCTACTGCCGGCAGAAATATGGCTGGTGCACGCGCCTTGTGGCGGGCTACAGGAATGAAAGATGATGATTTCAACAAGCCTATCATCGCCGTGGCTAACTCGTTTACGCAATTTGTTCCAGGACATGTTCACTTAAAAGATCTGGGTCAACTGGTTGCGCGCGAAATTGAAAAAGCGGGCGGTGTTGCGAAAGAATTTAATACCATTGCCGTTGATGATGGTATCGCCATGGGGCATGGTGGCATGTTGTACAGTTTGCCATCGCGCGACATTATCGCTGACTCTGTTGAGTATATGGTTAACGCGCACTGTGCTGATGCGATTGTCTGTATTTCAAATTGCGACAAAATTACACCTGGGATGTTAATGGCCGCCATGCGGTTGAATATTCCGGTTATTTTTGTTTCAGGTGGCCCGATGGAAGCCGGTAAAACAAA
>NZ_DDCG01000018.1:60593-94386 GCF_002335235.1 Methylophaga sp. UBA2012
GGTGGCCCGATGGAAGCCGGTAAAACAAAATTGGCCGGCAAAGACGTCAAACTGGATCTGGTTGATGCCATGGTTCAAGCGGCGGACGAGCATGTCAGCGATGCTGATGTTGAGCAGGTTGAGCGTAGCGCCTGTCCGACATGTGGTTCATGTTCAGGTATGTTCACGGCAAACTCAATGAACTGTCTGACAGAAGCCTTAGGGTTGTCTTTACCTGGGAATGGCTCTTTATTAGCGACCCATGCGGATCGGGAAGAACTGTTTCTGGAAGCGGGCCGTCGTATTGTCGATTTAGCAAAACGTTATTATGAAAATGATGAAGTTGACGTACTGCCACGTTCGATTGCAACTAAAGCCGCGTTTGAAAATGCTATTGCTCTGGATATCGCGATGGGTGGTTCGACCAATACCGTACTGCATTTATTAGCTGCGGCGAATGAAGCGAAAGTCGATTTCACCATGGCAGATATTGACCGCATGTCTCGTAAAATCCCGAATTTATGTAAAGTCGCACCCGCTACCAATAAATACCATATGGAAGATGTACATCGTGCTGGTGGTGTCATTTCAATTCTTGGTGAATTAGCCGCTGGTGGTTTGTTACATACTGATATACCCACTGTTCACAGCAAAACCATGGGGGAAGGCTTAAAACAATGGGATGTAAAACGTAGCCAATATGAGCCTGCATTGACACGCTATCTTGCTGGTCCCGCAGGTATTCCAACTCAACAAGCCTTTAGTCAGAATTGTCGTTGGCCCGAGCTGGATTTAGATCGTGAAAATGGCTGTATTCGTGATATTGAACATGCTTACAGTCAGGACGGTGGCCTTGCGGTGTTATATGGCAACTTGGCTGAAGATGGCTGTATTGTGAAAACGGCAGGTGTGGATGAATCTATTCTCACCTTTTCCGGCCCAGCCCGTATTTTTGAATCTCAAGACGAGTCTGTAGCTGCTATCTTAAGGGGAGATATCAAAGAAGGTGATGTTGTCCTTATCCGTTATGAAGGTCCGAAAGGTGGGCCAGGCATGCAGGAAATGTTGTACCCAACCAGTTATCTGAAGTCAAAAGGCTTGGGTAAAGCCTGTGCTTTGTTAACCGATGGTCGCTTCTCTGGTGGTACATCGGGTTTGTCTATTGGTCACGCCTCACCTGAAGCAGCGGAAGGCGGTAATATTGGCTTAGTTGAAGAAGGCGATATCATTCATATTGATATTCCTAATCGTAAGATCAATGTTGAATTAAGTGACGAAGAACTGGCTCATCGTCGTGCAGCCATGGAAGCAAAAGGCGATGATGCCTGGAAACCTGTTGGCCGTGAACGTGAAGTGAGTTTAGCGCTGCAAGCCTATGCAGCATTAACGACTTCGGCGGCGAAAGGCGCTGTTCGGGATGTGGAACAACTCAAGCGTCGCTAGAAAATAAAAAAAAGCCCGGTTCGACCGGGCTTTTTTATATCTGCTGAGCGTAAAGCTTTTGGTACAAACCATCCTGATTAATCAATGAATCATGGCTGCCTTCAGCAATAATTTCGCCACCATCAAATACAATAATCCGATCGGCCTGTTTTACGGCACTCAGGCGGTGAGCAATAATGATGGTAGTACGATTTTGCAGATAGTTTTCTAAGGCATTATGTAACTGATATTCCGTTTCACTATCTAAAGCCGATGTGGCTTCATCGAGCACGACAACGCTGGGGTTAACTAATGCCATGCGGGCAATCGCCAGGCGCTGACGTTGACCACCGGATAGCTTCACACCATCACGACCTATGATGGTATCTAGTTGCTGAGGGAGATCTTGAATCACGGTTTCTATCTGAGCAATTCGAATGGCTTCCCAGATAGCTTCATCTTTATAAACACGGCCCATGGTTATATTTTGACGAACGGTATCATTAAATAAAGCCGGGCTTTGCAACACAGTGGAAACGTGCTCGCGAACGGTATCCAAACCAATTTTACTCACCGGTACATCATTAAAAAATACCATGCCTTTATCAGCAGGATATAAACCCAGTAAGACATTCACCAGCGTTGATTTACCTGCACCACTGGCGCCGACTAAGGCGACCTTTTCACCGGCGTTGATATTCAGCGACACGCCACTGAGGACTTTATTATTATCCCCGTATTTAAAGTGTAAGTTTTCAATGCGAATGCTACTTGGTTGCCCATTCACAAAAGGATTAATCTCTCTTTTGTAACGAACTTCTTCATGCATACTGAATAAACTATTAAGGCGAGAGACTGCAGCACTGGCTGAGTAAAAGGAATACTGAATATTCAGTATTTCCTGCACTGGCCCCATCATAAACCACAGATAACCAAATACCGCGAACATCTCACCAATACTTAAATTAGAGAAAACCACCATAAACATGCTGACAGCTCTAAACACATCAAAGCCAAACAGAAATATCACAAAGGAAAAACGGTTTGCCGCATCACTTTTCCAGGCAAACTCAGAAGCATGATTTCTGACTTGCCGAGCATTATCGATAACTCGCAGCAGATAATGTTTTTCACGGTTAGCGGTACGTATTTGCTGAATACCATCCAGTGTTTCAGTCAGGCTCTGTTGGAAAATCTCAAAGGCGGCGTTTTCTTTCTTTTTAAGCTCTTTGACATGTTTACCGACCACCATAGTGAAATAAATCACTAATGGATTCATAAACAAAATCAGTAAGGCCAGTTGCCAGTGCAAAAACAGCAATATGACTGCGGTGCCGATAATACTCAGTGTTGCTACAATAAACCGACTGATGGTGTTACCAATAAAGTTATCAATCACTTCAATATCGGTCACAAAATGTGATGCGATACCGGCGCTACCGCGCGTTTCATATTCACTTATGGCAATTCTGCCCAGTCGTTTAATGAGTTTTTGTCGAATGCGGAACGTAATGCGTTTGGCAATCAGCGTGAAATAACGTGATTGAGCGACGTTTAAAATAACCGACGCCACACGCAATACCAAAGTGAATAACAACACCGCAAGAATATACAGTACCGGACCGTGCCAGTTATCCGGGGTAAATTGTTGAATAAATGCGACAGTTGAGCCGGGTTGCTTGAGCAACACTTCATCGACCATCAGCGGCAACAACAAGGGGACTGGCACGGCACAGAGTGTCGCCAGTAAAGCAATGATATTGGCTTTAACTAGATGCTTTTTATACAAAAGGGCTTGTTTAAGGATGCCACTCAGCTCATAGCTGTTTTTATCAATCATAGATAATCATTAAAATTAGAACGTTACTTTAAGGTTGGTGTCAGTCATTGAGAAAATGAAATCTCAATGGTGTGACCATTATGAGTGCCAATTTTTCCGTGGGTATGGCATATAGAAGATTATTTTACCCTGATTTAGTGATAAACAAGCTAATAAGCAGTATTCGTGTTTGACTCATGCATACTGGGTGAATATGCCTTGCTAGGTGTACGATAGGATTTTGAGGAGTGGATATGTCCGATGTAAGCATGCCGGGAGAGCAGGCTCAAGAATTACTAGAAACGCTGTCCGACTGGGGTACGATGGTGACGATTATCATTCATGCCGGCAGTGTGTTTGAATTCAAAGGTCCGTTTCCCAAGGGCAAAGTCGCTGAAGGTTTTTATAATTTAAGTGGCCCAGTGCCCGGTTTGCACGGTCATTTAAACCTTAAACAAGTGAAGCAGATTCGCTTTCAGGATAAACCGCATAGAGGACGCGAAAGCTATGCCTTCGTTTTTGAAAATGCGGATGATGAGGTGATCTTTAAGGTGTTTCTGGGCCGAGATGAAAAAGGTGAGTTGTTGGCAGAACAAAAACAACGGTTTCTGGCAATGCAACAACACTATCAGTGAGAATGAATTATGAATAATAAAGGGTTAGAAGCTCAAATCAGCCAGGAAATTATGGCGATGGTAAATAGTCGTAAAAGCTTGCTGTTGTCATCATTAACTGAAGAAAACGAACCTTATGCTTCCTATGCACCATTTGCCGTGGGAGAAGACTGCTTATATGTGTTGATCAGTGAAATTGCTGTTCACGCTAAAAACTTGCAGTATCACCCCAGAGCTTCAGTATTAATTATAGAAGATGAAGATTCTGCTGCGGAGTTATTTGCTCGTCTTCGTGTTCAGTACAATGTGACCACTGAACTATTGCCTGTCGATTCTGCAGACTGGGATGTGGGTATTCAGTGTTTAACCGATCGTCATGGCGATCGCATACAAAACTTAAGTCAATTGAGTGACTTTAAGTTATTTAAGCTGAATCCTATCGGTGGCCGTTATGTGAAAGGCTTTGGTAAGGCGTATCAGATTGATGGTGGCTCTTTAGCTGGAGAAGGCTTGTCTCACTTGAGAGATGGACATAAAAAACGTGCTTAATAGACTGGTTGTATGAAGCAAAAAAAGGACGCTCGATGCGTCCTTTTTTTATTGACGAGATAATAATCTGTTATCAGAGGCTGCCCCAACTATCCTTTTTGCGTACTTTCAAGCGTGGCAGGATGATACCTAACAGAATACCAGCGAATAATACCGCTGCGCCAACCAGAAACCAGCTACGGGTGCTGTTATCTTTCAATGCATTGTTTTCGATAACGAGTGATTGATTCTCGTGATCGATTTCCTGCAGCTTTTCTTTCAGCTGGCGGTTTTCGTTATCTAATGCCACTGCGTTGGAAGCTGTTCGACGTAAATCATCGAGCTCTTTACTCAGACGTTGTGACTTTTCTTTTAACGACATATTTTGTGTATCGACGTCTGAGTTTTGATTACTGAGTGATGAAATCTCTTCTTTGTATTTAGCAATTTCAAGTTCAAGATTGGCAACCCGTTTTTGGCTGGCTTCAAGTTGGTCGCGTGCGCTTGGAGTATTAGTTAGATAACGAGTTAACACCCAACCTTCAACACCATCGGTGGTTCTGACTTTTGAATAACCTGCTGGATCCGTTTCCAGTACTTCGAGTCGTGTACCAGACTCGAGCATTTTACGGATATTGAATTTCACTCCTTGACCATTACGCATGGTGATTTCGAGCTTATCAGATACATAACGTGTGGTTTGAGCTTGAGCAAGGACGGGAGTCAACAGTGCCGCTGAGATGAGGATGTGTGCGATCAGTTTTTTCACAATGGACGTCTTTATTCTTTGATAAACAGGCATTTTAACAGAAGCGATGCTGTTCGCTTCAAGTCTGAGTTAGTAATTAACAATAAATCAGAATGTTATGCCGTCGTAACGGTGTTGTCATATTGGTTTGTTAAGGTCGGCCTGCTATGAAGAAAGGGTTAGAAATGGAAAAGATTAGAGTCATGTTTTTGTGTACTGGCAACTCGTGTCGGTCACAAATGGCTGAGGGCTGGGCAAGAGCATTGGCCAGCGAAGAAATTGAAATTAAATCGGCTGGTATTGAAGCACATGGACAAAACCAACGTGCCATCAAAATTATGTCTGAAGTCGGGATTGATATTTCTCAGCAGGAATCGATTCGTGTGAATGGTGAAATGCTGGAATGGGCTGATTTGTTAGTCACACTATGTGATAACGCTGAGGAGCAGTGCCCTCTACTCAGCCCTCATACAGTTAAGGTGCATTTGCCTTTGCCTGATCCGGCCAAGCTGCGGGGTAGTGAAGAGGAAGTGATGGCGATCTTCCGTGAAACACGTGAGAAAGTACGTCAGCGTGTTGAGTTTGTACTCGAACAGGTTGCTTACGAAGCGACTGTTTAAGCTGATTATTTCTCCGTGACCAAGCGTATTTTCGGTTTCTGATTAATTATATTTTTTTCTGTCGCTTCTAGCTGATAGAGGCTGTTTCCAGCTATTCGTTTAGCCATTGATTTTGCCTTACTGGCGTATTCGGTCAGATCAATCTCTGCCTGGATATTCGGAAAGTCTAAAATGCGCACAGCACCTATCGACAAGCTAAGCAGTGAATAAAAGGTTTCATTGCCATGGCGATCAACCGCATTGATGCCTGCTTGTTGCAGATGACGCAAATTGTATAGCTGTGGGTAAAGTGCCTCAAATGCTTCCAGAATCTTTTGGCAACGGTGTCGCCAGTCTTTACTTTCAAACAAGATGATAAAATCATCGCCACCCACATGCCCGACAAAGTCGATCTCCTGGTCGACATGTTCAGTTAACGTTTTAGCTGTGAGGCTAATCACTTTATCGCCTTTACCGTAACCATAAATGTCGTTGTAGGGTTTGAAGTTATCCAAGTCAAAATAGCAGACAGTGACATCCCTATTTTGCTCGATAATCTCACGGGTATGCTCACTTAATGGCACATTTCCTGGCAGACCACTTAGTGGGTTAGCATGGCGTGCCATGGTGATTTGCATATCAGTAATCTGACGTAGCAAGTCCATCAAACTACCTACACCGCGATAGCGGCCTTGCTCCGTTATGACGAAGGCACTGTGCTGGTGATGTGCTTCCTGGCTGGTGATTTGATAACTGAGTTTTTTCAATGGCAGCTCAGTTTCAACCACGATAGGATTTTTATCCATAAAGTCTTTTATGGGTTTTCTTCCGTACAGTTCACGACCAAAACGGCTGGCGTAAAGTGTCATAAAATCATCGCGCCACATGATACCCACGACACGATTATTATCATCAACAACCGGCAACGCATTCAGTTTTAACGCTTTCTGAAAACGATCAGAAATGTGCTCAATGGTATCGTTATGTCTGACCGGATCTAAATCTGTCAGCAAGCTGCTAACAAGGGTATTCGCTCTTGGACGACCTGTTCGTTGTATCGTTGTTTCTTTGCGTTGGGCAAACAGACTGTTATCGAGTTCTTTTTGTGGATTGCGATTAGGACGGCCAAAGTAATAGCCTTGTACAAAGCGCATATCCAGACTTTGTGCGGTGATATATTCCTGACGAACTTCAATGCCTTCACCAATCACCTGGCAGCCGATACTTTGAGCAATATCAATCATGGACTGCACAAATTGGCGCTTTTGCCGATCTTCATGAATATTCTGCATAAAGTGGCGGTCCAGTTTGACAAAATCAGGCTTGAGTTCAGACCAGGTGCGTAAGCCAGAATAGCCCGCACCCAAATCATCAATCGCAATCGAAAAACCCATATCGCGATAATGTTCGGTGGCTGTTCGCATTAATTCATAGTCATCAATCGGATACTGTTCAGTGAGCTCAATGATGACTTGTTCTGCTGATAACCCGGCCATTTCAACATATTGTAAAGTCAATCCATGTGGATAATTGTTATCCAGAAGGGCGACAGGCGTGGTGTTGATAAAGAGTTTTTCTTTCAGGCCGAGTTGACCATAGCGTTTGATGGCCGTTTCTCGGCAAAGTAAATCCAGTTCAGCCAGACAATCATGTTTAAGGGCTGTATCAAACAAGGTTAGAGGTGAATGCAATGGGCCATCCGAAGGGCCCCTGATAAGTGCCTCATAACCAAAAATCTGTTGGTTGTGTAGAGATATAATGGGTTGAAACAGAGCTGTCAGACGTCCATGACTGAGAATTTCCTGTAATGAGTGATAGTGGTGTAATTCTTCTTGTGTCATCGTCTTATCTTCTCTTGCTAATATCTCCTAATCAGAAAAAAGCCCCACCCTGGGGTGAGGCTTTTATCAGTGCTTTCCAGTGTTAAGACCTACCAGAATGCTTGCGCACGGAATTTAAGTGCAGATGGTTCTGCATCTGAACTTGCGCCATCGACAGTCAGATCGGTAACTTTGTCGTAGTTCAGCATTAAACGAATATTTTTACGTGGAATGTAGTTCACACCCAATGTAAATTTATCTGCTTCGTCTTCAGTTTGTACACTTCCGCCGACTAAACCTTCGGTTTCAATGTTTTCAAAGCGAGCAACTAACTGCCACGCACCATATGGAGATTTAGGTGAAACGCCAGAGTTATAACCTTTTTTCCACTTGTAAGATTCACCCGTCAGGAAGTAACCAGCTTCAACTGAATAGCCAGTGAATTCTTGATCTGAGTTTGAGTTACTTTCAGCTGTGTAGTCTACGTATTCAGCTAAAGCGTGGAATGGACCGTAGATACCTAAAACATCAGCTGTGAATGCTTTTGAGCCATCATAATCTGCTACAGAAGTGTCAATTGGACGCTCTGAAGTAATGTGGCTAACAGCACGTTGACGGTAGCGGAATGAACCATCACCGTTACCACGGTTCAAATAACCCAAACCAACTTGTAACATGTGTTTGCTGTCTTGCATAAATGGTACGAATGAACCGCGAACTGCCCATGTATCTGCATCATCTACATCAGTTTCACCACCGTCGATTTCACCGCTTGTTAAAGATGATGCTAATAACCAACGATAATCTTTGTCATTCAACTGGAATGCAACACCACTCTCACGAGCAGGTGATAAAGCTGAATCAGCATAGAATGGGCGATCAATAAAGCTCATGTATTTAGAGCTAGCTTTAGTGTTATAACCAAAAGCTATGTGAGATTGACCAAGTTTTACACCCCATTTGGTGCTGTCGTTTAGTTTGTTGCCGTAACCAACATAAGCATCTTTAATTGATGCATCACCGCCAGCAAAGTCAGCTTCAAATTTGTAGCTCCAGTCATAAATCGAACCTTGGAAACCCAAACGTGCACGACGTAATTCAGTTCCTCGACCTTCGTTATCACCTACACCTGCAGTACCATCGTATAAACCATCATTGTCTACAGAGATGGCATCCCACATCACACGACCGATAGGTTGGAATTCCCAGTTACCTTCTCTGTCTGCAACAACTAACTTGCCATCAGTGGTAATTTTTGGCATATCTGCAGTTGCTTCAGCGACTTGTTTTTTCACTTCAGCTTGAGCAGCTTCAGTTTTTTCTTGATCAGCTGCTGCAGCGTTTTTCAGCATGTTGTAGTCTTCTGCACTGATGGTGCCTTTGTCACGAAGGACTTTTAACAGGTCAGCCATCGCTTCGTTGTTTGCCTGAGCAGGCAACATTGCTGCACCAAACAAGGTACCGGCAATTAATAAAGATGTTGTTTTCAATTTCAAGGGACTATCCTCTAGGTTGGTTTATCAATTCGGTAAGAGCCGAAGTCCCGCACACCTTAGGCTTGTTATGTTTCAGCATGATGAAGAAAACGTTACAGTTTTGTGACATTGATACAAAAGCTGACTTTTGTTGTATTTAAGCGACAATGGCGATCAGGCCTTGAAATAAGGAAAACCGCACCAATATCCATCTATATGACTATGCCTTTGGACGTCCTATGTTTCGAATTTTATTACTGATTTTTTTAATTATCCCCATCGTTGAAATCTATGTGTTGATACAAGTTGGCGATGTGATTGGTGCATTACCGACTATATTTATGGTGGTGGCCACCGCTGTTCTAGGTGCGTTTTTACTTCGTTTACAAGGTTTTCAAACATTACAACGAGCACAAAGCTCCATGGCCAGCGGCCAAATTCCTGCCACAGAGATGTTGGAAGGGGTGTGTTTGGTTATCGCTGGGGCGATGTTATTAACACCCGGATTTGTCACCGATACCTTTGGTTTTTTGCTACTAGTGCCAGCCGTCAGGCAGAGTGTGATTAAACAATTAGCCAAGAATAGTCGTATTTTTTACACACAAAAGCGTGGTGATGCTTTTTCACAACAACGCTATCGATCAGATTATCGTGAAGGTGATGTGATTGATGGGGAAGTGGTCGATGACGATGATAAACATCATCTTCGATAAAAATTTTTAAATTTTTTTGCTTAGCCCCCTTGAAAGCGGGTTTTGTAACCCCATTCTATGAGTTCCCTACAATTTAAGTTAGTCATTAATAGACATTTTTTCGGAGGAAATACAGATGAATCTTCGTCCCCTTCATGATCGTGTGATTGTTCGTCGCATGGAAGAAGAAACAATGAGCGCTGGCGGTATCGTTATCCCTGATAACGCCGCAGAAAAACCATCTCGTGGTGAAATTCTCGCTGCTGGTGATGGCAAGGTTACAGATTCAGGCGAAGTTCGCCCTTTGGCGGTAAAAGTGGGTGACAAAGTACTGTTTGGCAAATATGCCGGTACTGAAGTTAAGGTTGACGGTGAAGAACTGTTAGTCATGCGTGAAGATGACATCGTTGCTGTTATCGAAGGCTAATCCCTGGATTCATTTGCTTTAATAAAGAATAAGAGGAATAACTACAATGGCTGCTAAAGAAGTCAAATTTGGTGCAGACGCACGTCAGTTAATGGTTAAAGGTGTAAACACTCTGGCCAACGCGGTTAAAGTGACACTAGGACCAAAAGGTCGCAACGTTGTTTTAGATAAAAGCTTCGGCGCACCAACCGTCACGAAAGACGGTGTTTCAGTGGCGAAAGAAATCGAACTGGAAAACAAATACGAGAACATGGGTGCACAAATGGTAAAAGAAGTGGCTTCGCACACTTCTGATGCTGCAGGTGACGGTACAACTACAGCGACTGTGTTGGCACAAGCGATTCTGCGTGAAGGTATGAAAGCCGTTACTGCAGGTATGAATCCAATGGATCTGAAACGTGGTATCGACAAAGCGGTTCAAGCGGCAGTTGAGCAATTACGCACTATGTCATCTCCTTGTGATGATGATAAAGCCATTGCTCAAGTAGGTACTATCTCAGCAAACTCTGACGCATCAGTCGGTAAAATCATTGCTGAAGCCATGCAAAAAGTTGGTAAAGAAGGCGTTATCACTGTTGAAGATGGTAGCGGCTTTGAAAACGAATTAGATGTCGTTGAAGGTATGCAGTTTGACCGTGGTTACCAGTCTCCATACTTTGTTAACGACCAACAAACTATGACAGCAGAACTGGAAGATCCGTATGTGCTGTTATTCGACAAAAAAATCTCAAACATCCGTGACTTACTGCCAGCTCTGGAGCAAGTGGCTAAATCAAGCCGTCCATTGCTGATCGTCTCTGAAGACGTGGAAGGTGAAGCACTAGCAACACTGGTTGTGAACAATATGCGCGGTATCGTGAAAGTCTGTGCGGTTAAAGCCCCTGGCTTTGGTGACCGTCGTAAAGCGATGTTAGAAGATATTGCTGTTCTGACTGGTGGTACTGTGATTTCTGAAGAAGTCGGTCTGAGCCTGGAAAAAGTGACTTTAGATCACTTAGGTCAAGCGAAGAAAATCACTGTCAGCAAAGAAAACACAACTATCGTTGATGGTGCTGGCCGTGCAGATGAAATCCAAGCACGTGTTGAACAAATTCGTACACAAATCGCTGAATCTTCTTCTGACTACGACAAAGAAAAACTGCAAGAACGTGTGGCTAAATTAGCTGGCGGTGTTGCGGTTATCCGTGTCGGTGCGGCTACCGAAATGGAAATGAAAGAGAAAAAAGCACGCGTTGAAGATGCGTTGCATGCAACTCGCGCCGCAGTTGAAGAAGGCGTTGTTGCAGGTGGTGGTGTTGCTCTGGTTCGTGCAGAAGGTTCTCTGGGTGAACTGCGTGGTGACAACCATGATCAAGACATGGGTATCAAAATTGCACGTCGTGCAATGGAAGAACCTTTACGTCAAATCGCTACAAATGCGGGTGCTGAAGCCTCTGTTATCCTGAACGAAGTCGCTGCAGGCAAAGGTAACTTCGGTTACAACGCGGCTACAGGCGAATACGGCGATATGATCGATATGGGTATTCTTGACCCAACCAAAGTGACTCGTACTGCACTGCAAAATGCAGGTTCTGTTGCTGGTCTGATGCTGACAACAGAAGCGATGATTGCTGAACTGCCGAAAGATGATGCACCTTCAATGCCTGATATGGGCGGAATGGGTGGCATGGGCGGCATGATGTAATCATCCCTCAGCCTTTAAAGCTAAAAAAAGCCCCGGCCAGTTGGTCGGGGCTTTTTTGTTTAGGCAATTTCAGATGTGCAATGTGGGCAACGGGTTGCTTTGATTAGAATGGTTGAAAAACATTTCGGACATTCTTTATTGGTGGCTTCTTTAGGGGCTGGTTCCGCTTCTTTTTCACGTTGTAGTTTATTGACTGAGCGGATTAATAAGAACACAGCAAAAGCCACGATCAGAAAGCTAATCACCGCATTAATAAAGACACCATAACTGATCACCACGGCGCCGGCTTCTTGAGCATTAGCGAGGGTGGCATATGGTCCCGCTACAGTCCCTTCTTTCAAGGTAACGAATAAGTCTGAAAAGTCGACACCTCCGAGTAACAGGCCGATAGGTGGCATGATAACGTCAGCAACCAGACTTTTGACAATCGTGCCAAACGCACCACCGATAATAATACCCACAGCCATATCTAGCACATTGCCACGCATTGCAAATTCTTTGAATTCTTTCAACATCCTTTTATTCCTCTTGTTATTTTTTCGCTGAAAATTAGGGAGTAGAGCCACTCGATTAAACATGGCGTCTCTGTGCGATATTAGCCATCGCTATTTTGACTGTCTAGCTTTAGTTGGCGCATGAATATTGTGTGCGATTTTGTCTGCGTCACCAAACCGTGGTTGTTATTAAGCGATGTACGTATAATTCAGGTCTTTATGGTCTCTTACCAGAGTTAAAAGGGAATTCTTAACCGAAGCTGTCCCCGCAACTGTATACGTGAAGTTTCCGACAACGATGATGTAAAACCACTGAAATTAGTCGATTTCGGGAAGGTGAGTCGGAAACGTTGAAGCGTGAGCCAGGATATCTGCCATAAAAACGTTGTTATCCGATGGCCGGGGTGTGCAGTTGGAGCGGGAAACCGTTTAATGGCGAATCATCTTTGAGTTGTTAAGCGGTGTGTGGTTTTCCGGCATGGTTTGATAGCTCAGTGTTTTTATATATTGATGGAAAGCGCTTTGTATAACCGAATTGTTCTCTGTTTAGTCCTGTTTCTTTTCTCTGCATCAGCATTCGCTGAGCAACTCTTACTGATTGTGACGCCAAGGAATGTACCGGAAGTGGTATCAGGTGCACATGAATTTTTAAAAGACACATCGCAACAGCCCGTCTCTGTACAAATACGTACAACAGAGCAGTGGCAAGATTTATCCACACAAAAGCAATCACAGTTATTGCAGCAGTCAGATTTAGTGTTTGCTGGCGGTGTGTTTGGCGAAACCGCCAATCAACTGGTGGAATATAGCAAAAAAGGTTTGTTAAATAATCTTATTGCTTTGCATAGTGATCAACGTCTGGTGATGGCCTCAAGTCTTGATGGCAAAGCATTATTAGCCGGGCCACCTGATAAGTTGATGCAACATCCTGATCCCACCATATCAACAGAGCAATGGATGGCATCACTACTAGAACAACATCCTGAACAGCAAGCCTGGCTGATCACGCGATTCTTCTGGCTAGGAAAAAACAGTGAAAATATGCAGGGTTTAATCCATCATCTGCATCATATCGTTCGACATGAAGATACGATTCAGCGTCCGCAATTAGCTGCACAGCTCAGACTTTATCATCAAGGTAAAATCACCTTACCAGAGCAGTTTGAGTTTTCAGCAAAATCTTCGTGGGTAGTATTGCTCGATTATGAAACGGGGGAACGACCCGGAGAAAAGGCTTTGCTGGATGCGGTTTGCGAAAACGTAGCTGATGAAAAGACCGGGTGTGTGTCAGTGCTTACTGCCTGGGGGGATGCCAGTTTATCTGCGATTAAGCTACTGACACAACATAAATCACAGATCAGCTCGATAGTATCATTACAAGACTTTGTAATAGGTGGCTCTGAACATCGGCAAGCGGTCACCGATGAGTTAAAAGAACTGGATGTGCCAGTTATCAAAGCGATGCGTTTAAGTGACAGCACCCGTGCCGAGTGGGAACTGTCTGAAGCCGGGATTAGCTGGGATTCGGTGCATTACCGGGTCGCTATGCCTGAGTTGCAGGGGCTTTCTCAACCGATGGTCGTCGCGACGATGACACCTGCTGAGGTCGATAAGCTCACCGGTGCCAGACTCGCTTTTTCTGAGCCAGTTGCTTCACAAGTGAGCTTATTGTCACAGCGTCTAAAGCGCTGGCAACAGTTGCAGAATAAAGCGAATCAGGATAAAAAAGTCGCCATCATTTATTACAACCATCCGCCGGGGCGTCACAATATCGGGGCGGATAATTTAAATGTGGTGGAGTCTTTATTCGATATTTTGCATTCACTCAACAATAGTGGCTACAACACGGGTGAACTGCCAAAAACATCAGCGGAGTTATTAGACTTATTACAGCAGCGTGGTGTGAACCTGCCAGAAGATCATGAAGCACTGGCCGCCATGTCATCCGTCGTAAATACTGTTGATAGCCAAACTTATCTGTCCTGGTTTCATACCTTACCGGAGTCATTACAGCAGGAAATGGTCAATGGACCGCTGGGTTTATTGCACGCCAATTTAAAACAAGCGAAAGCGTTAAAAGATCCCAGTATTGCAAAACACTTATTAGCCAGAGTGATGGAAGATATCCGCCATGTGGTGGATGGGGCAGATCATGCTGGTCGGGATCGTGTTTTGCAATTACTCACTCAGCTCCAGATCCTTTATCAGCAACGTTCAGACGAGATGGATTGGCAGCAGGCTGAGCAATTAATTACGGCGATTAGTCAGCAGTGGATTGAAGGTGTACGAGGCTGGGGAGAAGCACCGGGTAATGTAATGGTGTTTGATCATAAAATCCTGATTCCCGGTATTCAATTTGGCAATATTTTTGTTGGTCCTCAACCGCCCAGAGGCTGGGAGCTGAATGAAGAGTTATTACATGCGAACTTATCATTTCCACCGCCACATCAGTATATGGCCTTTTATCAATGGATTAGAAATGAGTTTCATGCCGATGCTTTAGTGCATTTAGGCCGACATTCCACTTATGAGTTTCTACCGCGACATCGTGTGGGCATGGCGGAAAATGATTATCCTCAAGCGATTCTGGCTGATTTACCCAGTATTTATCCGTACATTGTGGACGGGGTTGGCGAGGGTATTCAGGCGAAGCGCCGTGGTTTGGCGGTGATGATCGATCACCTTACCCCACCACTGGCGAGTACGGAGTTGTACGACCAATTATTAGAACTACGTCAGGTAGTAGAAAGTTATGAGTCGGCGCCGGTGAATGCCGGTGCAATGCGTGACCGAGCGATTGATGAAATGAAACGGTTAGTTGCTGAGTTGAATTTAGAAGATGAGCTGACAGCCAATATGTCCGCTGAGCTGGGGGTACGTGGTTTAAGTTCGTTCGAACAGGTGGATGATGATTTACTGGTGCATGAAATCGGCCATTACCTGACCACACTGCAAGAAGATTTTATGCCGTTAGGTTTGCATGTGTTTGGTCGTGATTGGTCTGAAAAAGCCATTCAAACCATGCTGACGTCGATGAATAATGGCAAACAAACCACGGAAAACTGGGAACCACTGTTACGGGAATCTCCGGCGGCAGAAATGTCGGCTTTACTGGCTGCGCTGGACGGCCATTTTGTCGAGCCCGGTAAAGGCAATGATCCGATTCGCACACCATCGGCTTTACCTACGGGGCGTAATTTCTATGCCCTGGATGATAGTTTGATTCCATCTCGGTTAGGCTACAAAGTGGGCATTGCTTTAGCTGAAAAAGCCCGTGCTGAGTCGCCAGCGAATGCTAAACAGGACAGTGATGCTTTAGTGTTATGGGCCTCGGATGTGGTGCGTGATGAAGGCGCGATGATCGCCTTTGCCTACGATATGTTAGGTGTAAAACCGACCTGGAATAGCCGTGGGATTTTTAGCGGATTGGAGCGTTTAGATCTGAGCTCTACAGACTCTACTTCAAACCCGCCGCGTATTCGTCGGGATATGTTACTGACCACATCGGGTTTATTTCGTGATTTGTATGGTTCGCAGTTAGTGTGGTTGGAGCAGGCAGTCTTAATGGCTTTGGATGCCTCTTCGGGACTGATTCGCCGTGATTATCCTGCTTTAACATTATCTTTAGATGCTGCCCTGGAACGTTTGCAGGTAAAAGAAAAGCCGGGTTTCGAATCTTTGGAGCAGAATCAAGTAGCCGCTCGTTGGGTGGCAGATGCCAGTGCGGCATTACGAGCGGGGATATCTGAACAAGAAGCCGGGCTGACAGCGAGTTACCGTATTTTTGGCGCACCTCCCGGCGCGTATGGCGCGGGAGTGAATCGTTTGGTGGAGCGTTCAGGCGCTTGGGAAAATCGTGAACAAGTCGCGGAAACGTATATTCATCGCATGGGCCATGCTTATGGCGCAGAGCTGGACGGCCAGGCACAGCAGGCCCTGTTTCAACAGCGGTTAAAACATGTCGGCCAAACCTATTTGGGGCGAGGCAGTAATCTGTATGGCGTCATGGATAACAATGATGCCTTTGATTATCTGGGAGGACTGAGTTTAGCCATTGAAACCAGCCGTGGTCAGGCGCCGAATAATTATATTCTGGCACATAGTGATAGTAGTGATTTACGGGTCGATCCCTTACAAAGTGTGTTGTTGAGCGAATTACGAGGCCGCTACTTGAATCCTCAGTGGCTTAAACCTCTGATGAATGAAGGTTATGCTGGCGCGCGCACCATGGGCAGTGAGTTTTTAGAGTATCTATGGGGCTGGCAGGTGACCAATCCCGGTATTGTGAAAAGCTGGGTATGGGATGAAGTCAAACGTGTGTATGTCGATGATGGTCTGGATCTCGGCTTAGATGAGTTCCTTGAACAAGATCATAATGTGCATGTAAAAAGTAATATGCTCGCGATTATGCTGGTCGCGGCATATAAAGGTTTTTGGCAGGCAGATGAGTCGACCTTACACGATCTGGCACAGCAGTTTACCGATTTAGTTGCAGCAAATGGTCTGCCGGGAAGTGGTCATACTACGCCGTCACATCCGATGTATCTCTGGTTGAATGATTATTTAGACGCGGAGCACCAGCAGCAATTAGCTGAGGTGTTAAACGCCGCAAAAATGCCAGAAGCGGATTTGCCTAATGCGCCAAGCCATATTGCTGAGGTCACTGAGCAAACAGCGACTCAGGCTGAGCAACAGCAAACAAATTTATCTGAGGAACAACAGCAAGAACAAAACCAGCAACAACGTTTCTGGCTGTATTTGCTATTAGGTCTGGTGATGTTATTGGTACTGGTCGGTATCGCAAAAGGGGCGCGTGCACCTGTTTCAAAGGCTAAGGAGTAAGTTATGTTGAGTTCACAGTCGATAGGTGTGATGCATCACTTAGTGGGGTTTTTGCTGGAACCGGTCATTTGGGCGCTGATGTTGTTTGCTGCCTTAAGCGTTATAGATATTGGTATTGCACTGGCCGAGCGTTTTTCTGGTTTAAAAAAGTGGCAACAGTCTGGTCAAACTGACGCGTTTGAAACCTTAGCGTTTAAACGTATCGAACGTAGCGACTTTTTAGCGAGAATTGCTCCGATGCTGGGATTGATGGGAACGCTTATTCCTCTTGGCCCCGGCTTATCAGCCTTGGGTAATGGCGAATTAAGCATTTTAACCACGGCGATGAGTGTGGCATTTGATACTACGGTGTTGGGTTTGTTTGTCGGCATTATCGGTTTTGTTTTAGGGCGATTGAGACGCCGCTGGTATGATGAGGTGTTGACCTCAATGGAACAAGCTCATGGCTAGACGTTGGCGCAACAGTCGTTTTGATGGCAATGATGATGAGCCATTAGGCCCTATGGCCAATCTATTAGACTTAATGTTGGTGTTTGCCTGCGGTTTGATCGCGGCATTGATCTCAATGAGCAGTCAGTTACAAGACCATTTCCAGGCAGAGAAAAGTCAGGCAGATCATGCCTTGACGGAATTACAGTCGATGAAAGAGTTACCGCAGATGCCGGAGGGAATGCAGGGTGGGGCTGATGGATACGAGTCAGTTGGTCAAGTTTATCGCGATCCGAAAACCGGCAAGCTCATCATGATTGGGCAATGAGTTTACTCATACGTTAATTCTGGTTCAGGCATGATAGCTGGAGTACTGTCCATATAAGTGAGATAGCTCGACCAGATTTCATGTGTTCTTATCTCAGTCAGTTTTATCTGACAGCCAAGCGACATGGCAACACGAATAGTGCCGTCCATCCAAATGATGTAAATGCTGTCGCAATAAGCTTTTTTATAAGCCTCCCAGGCGGATTGCCCTGTTTCAATCGCTTCTATGACTTGAGTTTCATCGTGATAACGTTGTTTTGCCGCCGCCAGATAATGTTCCATGATGTCTTGTTTTTGCTGAATTTCTTCATTAAGACACGCATTAATTTCCAGTGTAGTAAAGGCTGATGCGCAGTCAGTTTCTGTATGAGAAAAAACAGGGAAACTAATGAATAAAGGTAGCAACACGAACAGACGACTTAACATGGTTGATCCTTTAAAACTCAGGGCACGTTGGAATTTCACACTGACCGCCAGGCACTGATCGCTGTCCGATAATTTCTTGCAGACTGTCTTTTAAATTGTCATCGTCAGGAGCTATTCTGGTGGCACAGACGATGGCGCGAGTCGCCGCAAAACGGCAATTATTTTTCATTAATGCATAGCTCAAATTATTCCATGCCTGAGCGTTTTCCGGGGCAACTCTTATCGCATTCTCAAAAGCTAATCCAGCTTCCTTGTAGTGTCCAGCTTTGAACTCGGCATTACCCAGAGCCATATGTGATAAGGTCTGATCTGGCCATTGCTGTGTGGCGGTTTTATGTGCCAATAAGGCATTCTTATCTTGCCCTACTTGCATTAAAGCATCAGCTGCACGGGTATAACTAAGAAGATTGGCGGTGACAGGGACTTCATTGGGTTTTACGAAAACATAGGCCCAGTAGCGGCCTCTTTGCCAGGTACGTTCGAAGGTTTGAAAACTTACCTGATGTCTTTTTTCGGTGCCTGAACGCAAGATAAGTAATTGATTGTCTAATTCATAACCAATAACGACGGCGTAATGCCATACGGGATACCAGTTTAGGCCCAGGTTTTGGAAAACCAATACAGGTCTGCCCGAATTAACTTCTTCAATGATGGCTTTGATATCAGGATTAAGTTTATATGGCATCAGCTGATAGCTACGTGCCGTTGCGATCATTTCTACCTGTAAACTGCCTTTTTTCTCAGGCAGATAGACTTTGGCTGTTAAATCCTGAGGAACTACATCAATACCTTCAGACGTTAATATAGTCGCCAGTGCTGCAGGTCCACATTGGTATTCTTCCTGAGGAAAAAAGGCTGTTTCTGTGAGTTCGTGTTGTAGCGGAATGTTAGCAGGTGGTGAGTTCAGTAAATCTTTGGTTTGTGGTGCACTGGCACAAGCAGATAAGAAAAGCAGAATAAAAAAAACGCCAGAAAGTCTGGCGTTTTTGAATTCACTAAAAAATGATTGTTTAGTGATTAATATCATGTACAAATCCAAATACGTCGGTTGCACCCAGCATATCAGTAATCACTAAAACGATAAATACAACGAGAATGGCTCCAATAATGCCACTACCTGCAGGCATCTCATCAAAGTTTTGTGCTAACTGTGCCAGCTCCTGATCACTCATTTGATTGATACGTGCTTTCGCATCATTCAGGTCAACGCCCATAGATAATAATTGTTGTTTGACTTCCTGGCGGTCAAGTTGCTGTAACACTTCTTGTTTTGTGATGTCACTTTGAGATTGAGTAATAAGTTGTTGGTTATCGATCATTGCTGCATGAACAGGTGCCATGTAGATACTCAAAAAAGCCATGATTGATAAAACCGGAATGACTTTGTTAAAACGTCTAAAAAAATCCATATGTCTTACTCCTCATTAATTTTATTGGTGTTGATGACTACCCCGAGGCAATCAATAACCCGATTCAAAATAACACAAATAAGATTGTGTGCAAGGCAATAAGCCTATTCAAGTGTCCATCCCCATTTTTTTCGAAGGACATTTGGCTTTACGTAACCATAGGTTAAAGTAATGCTTTTCTCATCGTTATCCGGAGTGTTTATGTCCTCAGCATTTGTTTTGCCAGAACCTTGGCAGCATGCCTTAAAGACTTACCCAGAGCTGCTCAATGAAGCACAAAAAGTGTTAGCGGCAAGTGATTATGTTAATCACTGGGGGCAGAGACAGGAAACGATGCTGATGCAGTTGCTTGAATCACAACAACTGCAAAAAAAGCTTTCTCAGGATGAGATTGCTCAGCAGTTGGCTTCCATGCTGCAAGGCGTCACAACTGAGGAGCAGTTACATCAGAAATTACGCTATTTCCGGCAATGGATGATGGTACGCATTATCTGGCGGGACCTGGCCGGTTTGGCTGATTTAGCCGAGACCATGGCAGATCTTTCGACGATGGCAGATGTCTGTATCCAACAGACATTGGACATCCTATATCAATGGCAAGTTGAGATTAATGGCGTGCCCCGAGGGTCAGATGGTCATGAACAACAGATGATTGTGCTAGGGATGGGTAAGCTGGGGGCGGGAGAGCTGAATCTGTCATCCGATATTGATCTTATCTTCACTTATCCAGAAGAAGGGGAAACCGAAGGGGGCAGAAAACCGCTGAGCAATAGTGAGTTTTTTGTTCGATTAGGACGGAAATTAATTCAGGCGCTGGATAACCAGACCGTCGATGGTTTTGTCTTTCGTGTGGATATGCGGCTACGCCCCTTTGGCGAAAGCGGTGCCTTGGTCTCGAGTTTTGACGCGATGGAAGAGTATTACCAGACTCAAGGACGAGAGTGGGAACGCTATGCCATGATTAAAGCTCGGGCTATCACCGGCAAAGAAGCCGATAAAAAAGCCCTTTCAGATATGTTGCGTCCCTTTGTTTATCGGCGTTATTTAGACTACGGCATGTTTGACTCATTACGTGAAATGAAGTCAATGATTGCTGGGCAAATGCATCACCGTGGCATGGACGACAATATCAAATTGGGCGCAGGTGGTATCCGTGAAGTTGAATTTATTGGCCAGGTTTTCCAGCTAATTTATGGCGGGCGTGATCGGCCCCTGCAACAACGACCTATTCTGACCATTCTCGATTTATTAGCGGATAGAAAATTATTGTCCACTTATGCGGTAAACCAGTTAAAACGTGCTTATGAATTTCTGCGCAGAACAGAGCATCGTATTCAGGCCTGGGCCGATCAACAAACCCATATTTTGCCCAGTGATGACGCATCAAGATACCGACTTGCACAAAGTATGGGCTTTGACGATTGGCGGAGTTTTTATTCAGTACTCAAAGACTATCGGCAACAGATACAAGAGCATTTTGACCAGTTGCTGACAGCGCCGCAAGCCGGAGATGATGGTGCTGGCATAAAGATTTCTTTGTTCAATGCTCAGCCTGAAGAAAAGTTATCGTTTATTGAACAATGTGGTTACGACGACCCTGCTGAAATATTGGCTGTTGTCGATAAATTGCTTGATCTGCATATCTGCCGAAATTTGAGTCAAACCGGCAGGCAACGGTTGGAAAAATTATTACCGCTGTTATTGCAAGCGACAGGCAATGTCGAGAATGCTGATGCGTGTTTGCCACGCTTAATGCCATTGATGGAATCTATTATGCGTCGTAGTGCCTATATGGCGCTATTAGTAGAAAACCCGATGGCATTATCGCAACTTGTCAAGCTCTGTGCTGCTAGTCCTCTAATCAGTACCCAGTTGGCAAAATACCCTGTGTTGCTGGATGAGTTGCTCGATCCTCGCTCACTTTATGAAGTCCCTGAAAAAGAAGAGCTAAAAATACAGTTACTGCAATTTTTATCATCCGTTGATGCTGATGATTTAGAGCAATTAATGAATCGTCTGCGTGAGTTTCGTCAGATTGCGACTTTACACGTGGCTGCAGCGGATGTGACAGGCGTGTTGCCTCTGATGGGGGTCGGTGATCAATTAACAGAACTTGCAGAACTTCTTCTGGAGCAAGTGTGGCGAATCGCTTGGGAACACTTGGTTGCCAAGCATGGTTATCCACCGGTTACCGATAATGATGATCCTCAGCAGTGCGGTTTTACCATTCTTGCCTATGGTAAGTTGGGGGGACTGGAGCTTGGGTATGGTTCCGATCTCGATCTCGTCTTTATTTTTGATGATGAGCAGGAAGGTATGACCGATGGTGAGCGGCCAGTTGATTTAATCGTGTTTTATACCCGACTCGCTCAACGCATGATTCACCTGTTAAATACGGTAACTCCTGGCGGCATTCTTTATGAAGTGGATATGCGCTTGCGGCCGAGCGGTGCCTCTGGCTTATTAGTCAGCCCATTATCAGGGTTTACAGAATATCAGCAAAAAGAAGCATGGACCTGGGAACATCAGGCGCTGGTGCGTGCGCGCAACGTGATTGGAGACCGCCAACTTGCGCAAAAAGTGACGGATGTTCGTCAAGATATATTGGCGAGACCCCGCGACGAAGCGATGCTGGCGGAGCAAGTTAGAGAGATGCGTGCGAAAATGCGTCAGCAACTGGATAAGAGTGATAGCCAACTATTTGATCTAAAACAGGGTAAAGGTGGTATCACTGATATCGAATTTATGGTGCAATATGCAGTATTGGCATGGTCAATGGACTTGCCTGAATTACTCGTTTACACCGATAATATTAGGATTTTGGGGGCGCTAGTGGCTTCCGGAAAGCTTAAACCCGCTGAAGGGGAAATGTTGGCAGACGCCTATCGTTATTATCGGAACGAAGCCAACCACTGTGTTTTACAGGATAGACCCACATTAATGTCGGTAACTCAGTTACAAGACTTTCCGCAGCAGGTTGTGCAGATTTGGCAGCGCTGGTTAGGTGATAACGCCTGAAATCAGACTCAGATTAATCAATGAACTTGGAATAAAGCATATGGCAGTAGCAACAATGGCAGATCGTGATGGCGTTATCTGGCTCGACGGTGAATTAGTACCGTGGCGTGAGGCCAAAGTCCACGTCCTGACTCATACTCTTCATTACGGCATGGGCGTATTCGAAGGGGTGCGTGCTTATAAATCAGAACAAGGCACGGCTATCTTCCGTATGCAGGAGCACACTGATCGTCTTTTCCGCAGTGCCAAAATTTTAGGTATGGGCATGCCGTTTGATAAAGAAACGATCAACGAAGCTCAACGTACTGTGGTTCGTGAAAATAATCTGGATTCAGCTTATATCAGACCGATGTGTTTTTATGGTTCAGAAGGCATGGGGATCCGTGCTGATAATCTAAACACACACGTGATGGTTGCTGCATGGCACTGGGGTGCTTACCTCGGTGAAGAAAACATGACAAAAGGTATTCGCATCAGAACGTCATCGTTCACGCGTCACCACGTCAATATCACCATGTGTAAAGCCAAAGCCAACGGTAACTACATGAATTCGATGATGGCGCTGCAAGAAGCGGTCAGCTGTGGTTATGACGAGGCATTATTATTAGATGCACAAGGCTTTGTTTGTGAAGGTAGTGGTGAAAACTTCTTTATGGTGCGTGATGGTGTGTTGTACACCCCAGAGCTGACATCGGCGCTGGAAGGCATCACCCGTGAAACAGTTATGACGCTGGCACGTGATATTGGCCTGAAAGTCGTTGAAAAACGTATCACCCGTGATGAAGTGTATATCGCTGACGAAGCCTTTTTCACTGGTACAGCGGCTGAAGTTACCCCTATCAGAGAATTGGATAACCGTCCGATTGGTGAGGGTACACGTGGTCCCATCACTGAAAAACTTCAGGCAATGTATTTTGACCAGGTTTATGGTCGCAGTGATGTTTACAAAAACTGGAACACATTAGTTCGATAATTTAGGACTATTCGCCTGAGCAGTGAGGTTCAGGCTGGCAATAAAAGAGGTAAATAAGTACATGGCAGGTCATAGTAAGTGGGCAAATATTCAGCATAGAAAAGGTGCGCAGGATGCCAAGCGCGGCAAACTCTTCACTAAGCTGATTCGTGAAATTACTGTTGCAGCCAAAATGGGCGGCAGTGATCCAGCTTCTAACCCACGGTTACGTGCTGCAATTGATAAAGCATTAGGCGCGAACATGACAAAAGATGTCATCGAGCGTGCAACGAAACGTGGTGCCGGTGAACTGGAAGGCGTTAACTATGAAGAAATACGCTATGAAGGTTATGGTCCAAATGGCACGGCGATTATGGTTGACTGCATGACCGATAACCGTAACCGTACCGTCGCTGCTGTGCGTAATGTTTTCACCAAACGTGGTGGCAATATGGGAACGGATGGTTGCGTCGCTTTTCTGTTTAACAAAAAAGGCATTATTTCACTGGCTAGTGGCACTGATGAAGATGCAGTGATGGAAGTGGCACTTGAAGCAGGTGCTGAAGATATTGTGACTAATGCTGATGGATCTATTGATGTGTTTACTTCGCCTGAAGACTATTCAACGGTCAAAGATGCATTAGATGCTGCTGGGCTGGAAGCTGAATCAGCCCAAGTAACCATGCATCCTGATACCACCGTCAGTCTGGATGTCGATGATGCCCAAAAAGCCATCAATATGATCGAAGCATTTGAAGATCTGGATGATGTGCAGGAAGTGTATTCCAACGCAGACTTTTCTGATGAGGTCATGGCTCAGCTGAATAGCTGATGTCATAAGGTATGCCGCGTATCCTGGGGATTGATCCTGGTTCAAGAAAAACCGGTTTTGGCATTATCGAAATTGATGGAAAAAAAATAAAACACGTCATCAACGGCCGTTTAATGGTCGGTGATGGCGAGTTTGCCGATAGATTAAGGCAAATTTTTGAAGGTCTATCGGATCTGATTGAACGTTATCAACCCGATATGATGGCGATTGAAAAAGTCTTTTTACATAAAAACGCCGATTCTGCTTTAAAACTGGGTCAGGCCCGTGGTGCGGCTATCTGTGCGGCGGTAAATCAGCAATTGACCGTGTCAGAATATACGGCGACCCAAATAAAAAAAGCCGTGGTCGGCAATGGCCATGCAAATAAAGCACAAATTCAATATATGATGTCGGTGATTTTGAGTTTACCTGAATCACCCGAAGAGGATGCGGCCGATGCTTTGGCCTGCGCTCTCACACATGCACATCACTCTGCTATTGGTGGTAGTCAGAGTAAATTACCAGCAGGTATGCGCACCACTCGGCGCGGGGGAAGATATAGTCGATGATTGGACGTTTGCGGGGCATTATTATTGAAAAGCAGCCACCAGAGCTTGTTCTGGATGTGCATGGTGTTGGTTATGAGTTATCAGCACCCATGTCGACGTTCTTTAACTTACCTGCTTTGAATGAAGAAGTGATGCTTTTCACCCATATGGTGGTCAGAGAAGATGCTCAGCTTTTATATGCTTTTGCGACTGAACGTGAGCGTTTACTTTTCAGAAGTCTATTGAAAGTCAACGGGGTGGGAGCCAAGCTTGCCTTAACGATTCTTTCTGGCAGTGATGTGGATACTTTTGCCCGTAGTGTGCAGGAAGGGGATACCGCCAGTCTCACCCGTTTACCTGGCGTAGGTAAAAAAACAGCCGAAAGATTGATTGTCGAAATGCGTGACCGACTTAAAGAAGTCAGCTCCGCTATGGGCATTGATACCATTGTTTCGGAAATGCCAATGACAACAGCGGGTGCCAAAAGTGAAGCGATTGAGGCGCTGGTGGCTCTGGGGTATAAACCTAACGAAGCCGATAAAATGTTACGTAGCTTTGATAGTGAAGGTATGACGACCGAACAAATCATCCGCCAAGCATTACAGAGAAACTGACATGGAAGAACGGTTTATTTCTCCACAGAGCAATAACGATGAAGAACGTATTGATCGTGCAATTCGTCCGATTACGCTTGAGGATTATATTGGTCAACCTGTTGTCCGTGAGCAAATGGACTTGTTTATTTCAGCGGCTAAACAGCGAAAAGAGGCACTTGATCACACCTTGATTTTTGGGCCACCCGGGTTAGGTAAAACGACTCTGGCGAATATTATTGCTAATGAAATGGGGGTCAATCTTCGCCAAACATCGGGGCCCGTTCTGGAGAGACCCGGCGATTTGGCTGCCTTACTGACTAACCTCGAACCTAATGATGTTTTGTTCGTTGATGAGATTCACCGACTGAGTCCTATCGTTGAGGAAGTGCTTTATCCTGCGATGGAAGACTATCAAATCGATATCATGATTGGTGAAGGTCCTGCTGCACGTTCTATCAAGCTGGACTTGGAACCATTCACGCTGGTGGGGGCTACCACTCGGGCAGGTTCGCTCACTTCACCTTTACGCGATCGCTTTGGGATTGTTCAACGTCTGGAGTTCTACAATACACAGGATTTAAGTACGATTGTTGAACGAAGTGCCCGGATATTGAATGTAAAGTTAGATGCCAGTGGTGCTCATGAAGTAGCACGACGTTCACGCGGCACACCGCGTATAGCTAATCGTTTGCTGCGCCGTGTTCGAGATTACGCTGAGGTGCGTTTTAACGGCGAGGTGACAGCGGAAATAGCCAGACAGGCGCTGGATTTACTTGATGTCGATAATTACGGCTTCGATATGTTAGACCGGAAATTACTGCTGGCGATTATTGAGAAGTTTGAAGGCGGGCCTGTGGGGTTAGATAACCTGGCGGCGGCCATTGGTGAAGAACGTGGCACGATAGAAGATGTACTTGAGCCATACTTGATTCAGGAAGGCTTTATTATGCGCACTCCACGTGGTCGTGTCGCGACCAAACGTGCCTGGCTGCACCTGGGATTAAGTCCTGATCTGACATTGGACGGCCAATAATTTTATGCAAGAATTTGTTTGGCCAATCCGGGTTTATTATGAAGATACCGATAGTGGCGGAGTCGTGTATCATTCGCAATACGTGAACTTTATGGAACGGGCAAGAACGGAGTGGTTAAGAGCGTTAGGCGTTGAGCAGAGTACACTCAGGCAAGAACAAGGTTTGTTGTTTGCTGTGCATTCAATGCAGATTAATTATCGGCGTCCTGCTGTATTTAATGACCTCTTACAAGTCATCTCCCGTCTGCAGAAAAGATCCGGTGCCAGTATTGTTTTTGAGCAGAGTATCTATCGCGGTGAGGAACTGTTGTGTGATGCTTTGGTCAGAGTTGCGAGTCTTAATGCAGAGACATTTCGCCCCAAACCCATACCTAATTTTATTTTGACGGAGTTGCATAGTGACTGCTGATCTATCGATTATCACCTTAATAGCTGAAGCTAGTTTGATTGTTAAACTGGTGATGCTGGTGTTATTAATGATTTCATTTTATTCGTGGCTGATTATCTTCCGTAAGCGAGGCGAGTTGGCAAAAGCAAAACGTGACGCGGATAACTTCGAAGATAAATTCTGGTCTGGCAACGAGCTGAATCGACTCTATGAAGACATTTCCTCACGGCCACACACTAGCCGGGGCATGGAAGGTATCTTTGAAGTCGGTTTTAAAGAATTTGTCCGCTTAAAGAAAACCTCGACAGATAGTAACTATGTACTTGAAGGCGCCCAGCGCGTGATGCGAATTTCGCTGGCCAGAGAAATTGACCAATTAGAAACCTCACTGCCATTTCTGGCAACAGCAGGTTCTACCAGTCCTTATATCGGTTTGTTTGGTACGGTTTGGGGGATTATGAATTCTTTCCGTGCATTAGGTAATGTACAGCAGGCAACGTTATCGATGGTTGCGCCGGGGATTTCAGAAGCGTTGATCGCTACCGCAATGGGTCTGTTTGCTGCTATTCCAGCCGTTATTGCCTATAACCGTTACTCCAACGAAGTGGAGCGTTTAATCAATCGCTACGATACTTTCCTGGAAGAGTTTTCTTCTATTTTACAGCGTCAACATAGTTAGCCCCGAGGTTAGGTCATGGCTGTACATTCAAACAGACGACAACGACGCAAGGCGATGAGCGACATTAATGTCGTGCCCTATATCGACGTCATGCTGGTGTTATTAATCATCTTTATGATCACTGCCCCCATGTTGACTCAGGGGGTTCAGGTTGAGTTGCCGCAGGCAGATGCAAATCCGGTTGACTCACCAGAAAATACAGAACCTTTTGTTGTTTCTGTTGATTCAGAAGGTAACTTTTATGCTGCGGTAGGCGACAAGCAAGATGAAGCTGTTGGGCCAGAAAGATTGATGGCAATAACCAGCGCGGTCTTGAGTCGTAACCCCAAAACACCTGTGATGGTGAAAGGTGATAGTGCAGCGAGTTATGGGAATGTGGTTTCTGCAATGGCGCTGTTGCAAAAAGCGGGTGCCCCCAGTGTTGGACTGATTACCCAGCAGCCAGAATCAACCGAGAACGCTCAGTAATATTATGAAACACAACATCGTCGACAATCTTTTTGCTGGCGCATCATCTCTGGTGTTACATATCGTCCTTTTCGCCATGTTCATCATTGGTATGGATTTGACTTCAACGCCAAAACCATTAGCACAGGAACCACAAAAAGAAATTGTTCAGGCAACCGTGTTAGATGAAAACCTTGTCGAGCAGGAAGTTGCACGTCTCGAAAAGCTTGAGCAAGATAAGAAAAACGCTGAGCAGGAACGTCAGCAAAAAGTGCAGGAGCAGTTGGAAGAAACACAAAAAGAACTTGCCCGTAAGGAGCAGGAATATCAGGACATGGAGGAACGCTCTCGTATTGAAGCAGAACAGAGAGCTAAGGCTGCAGAAGAAGAAAAACAGCGTATTGCCGATCTAGCCAAACAAAGAGAAGCGGAAGAACAAAAACGTCTGGAAGCAGAAAAACAAAGAAAGCTGGAAGAAGAACGTAAACAAAAAGCTGAAGCTGAGCGTAAACAGGCTGAACTTGAAAAACAAAAAGTAGAAGCCGAGAAAAAACGTCTAGAGGAAGAAAAGCGTAAAGCTGAAGCTGAGAAAAAGCGTATAGAAGAAGAAAAACAAAAAGCGGCGGCCGAGAAAAAACGTTTAGAAGAAGAGAAGCGTAAAGCGGAAGAAGCCAAACAAAAGGCCGAAGCTGAGAAGAAACGTTTAGAGGAAGAAAAACGCAAAGCCGAAGCTGAAGCCAAACGTAAAGCAGAAGAAGCAAAACGTAAGGCCGAAGAGGAGGCTCGCAGAAAAGCTGCCGAGTCTGATCTTCAGCGCCAACTTGAGCAGGAACAGCAAGAGCGTGAAGCACGCCGGGTAAAAGGTGTTGTTGATCAATACAGCCTGATGATTCAGCAACGTGTAAAACGTTATTGGTTAAGGCCGGCAAATGTCCAATCAGGACTTCAATGTACAGTACAAGTGTCACTGTTACCCGGTGGTGATGTTAAGAATGTGAAAATTGTTAAAAGTAGTGGCAATGCAGTCTTTGATCGATCTGCTGAGTCAGCTGTATATAAAGCAGCACCGCTACCGCAGCCTTCAGATCCAAAAGCTGCAGCAGCATTACGAGATTTTCAATTTATCTTTAAACCCGAATAGAGGATGGATGCGATGTTCACACGTTGGTTAAAAACAGTCGCGCTATTAATGTTTTTTGTGCCATGGCCGGCACATGCGTTATTAACAATCGAAATTACAGGTGGTTCAGAAGCAGCGTTACCTATTGCTGTCGTACCATTTGGTAATGAAGGCTTCGCGCCGCCGGAAGATATTTCCAGTATTATCAGTAATGATCTGAAAAGTAGTGGTCGCTTCGCACCATTAAAACAAAGTGAGTTAATTTCGCAGCCACATGAAGGCCAACAGGTGAACTTTGCGGATTGGCGTTTATTGCGCTCCGAAGGTTTATTAATCGGTAAGGTTAGTAGCCAGGATGGGGAAAACTATCAAGTACAATTCCAATTGTATGATGTATACAAATCACAGCAACTGGTGGGTAAACGCTATAATGTGCCCGCGTCCGGTATGCGTAACCTTGCACATCAAATCGCCGATATTGTTTATGAAACCCTGACCGGTGAGAAAGGTGTCTTTTCAACACGTCTGGCCTTTGTGACAGAAATTAAGAATGCAGATGGCAGCAAGCGTTATGCCTTACAAATCTCTGATGCAGATGGTGCAAGTCCAAGAACGGTGTTGCAATCTAGACAACCTATCATGTCGCCAAGTTGGGCACCTGATGGTGATCGTCTGGCCTATGTGACATTTGAAAATGCAAAATCTGAGATTTTTGTGCAAGAATTGAGCACTGGTAAAAGACAATCAGTCGCTTCTTTTCGTGGTTTGAACAGTGCGCCAGCCTGGTCACCTGATGGCAAAAAATTAGCGGTTACTTTATCAAAAAACGGTAACCCGGAAATTTATGTCTTAGAATTAAGCACTGGAAAATTGTCGCGTGTGACACACAATTCACAAGCTATTGATACTGAAGCAGTATGGATGCCAAATGGTCGTGAGATTTTATTTACCTCTGATCGTGGTGGCAGACCACAAATTTATAAAGTAAATGCAGATGGTGGCCGTGCTGAACGCGTTACCTTTGAAGGCAACTACAATGCCTCTGCAGATATTTCTCCTGATGGACGCATGATGACAATGGTGCATGGCGTTAACGGTAAGTTTCATATTGCCGTGCAGGATTTAGAGACAGGCGCGGTTCAGGTGTTAACTGAAACGCGAGCTGATGAGTCCCCGAGCTTTGCGCCAAACGGCCGCATGATTTTATATGCAACCGAGCAAAAAGGCAGAGGTGTATTAGCGGCAGTGTCCGTTGATGGCCGAATTAAACAACGCCTGGGAGAATCAGGTAGTGCGGTACGTGAACCGGCATGGTCGCCTTTTAAAAAGTAAGTGATAGGAGTCAATTAAATGAAAAAATTAAAATTGTTTGCGGTCTTAGTTCCATTGCTATGGTTAGCTGCTTGTAGTTCAACACCGAATAAAGGTATGAATGAAGGTGATGTGGCTGTAGAGGATCTGAGCGCACAAACATCAGGTGTTAATGGACAAGGGAATGCTGACGGTAGTGAGTACGGCTCAGAAACTCAGGTTGTTGTGGGTGAAGATGGTTACCAAGGTAATGAGTTGAATGATCCTTCAAATCCATTATCTAACCGTGTGGTGTATTTTGAATACGACAGTGCGAATGTTCGCCAGGAAGATCAGGCAACATTACAAGCACACGCTGCTTATTTAGCGAAACACCCTAATGTGACAGTCAGATTAGAAGGTCATACTGACGAACGTGGTTCGCGTGAGTATAACCTTGCATTAGGTGAACGCCGTGCTTTATCTATTCGTCAAATTTTAATGTTACAAGGTGCTGACATTAGTCAATTCCAAGTAACAAGTTTTGGTGAAGAAAGACCAGCAGTTGATGGTTCTGATGAATCTGCATGGGCGCAAAACCGTCGTGTAGAAATTGTTTATTTAGGTCGATAGAAAAATGCAGATTAACGGCAAAAGAAAATTCATTTGTGCCGTGATTCTGGCTGTTACTCTGCCCAATATTAGTTGGGCAGAGACAGAGCCACTTCAGCAGCGTGTAGAAAGGCTGGAGCGAATCATTCAAGGCCAGGGGCTGATGAACCTGATTACTCGTGTTGATCAGTTACAAAATGAAATTCAACGTCTTAATGGTGACAATGAAACATTAAGGCATGAACTAGAGCAAGCGCAAAAACGTCAGAAAGAAATGTATATTGACTTAGACGATCGCCTGCAAAAATTAGAAAACAATGCCTCTACGAATGCCAGTAACTCAGTAAGCAGTGATGAGCCAGCAGATACTTCAATGGCGAATGCTGGTATTAATGAAACAACTGATGAGCCATCTCCTACTGATGCAGCACCAGTCGCTGTTGAAAATGGTGAGGCCGCCTATCAAGCTGCCCTGCAAACGCTGCGAAGCGGTCAATACCAACAGGCAATTGATGCCTTAGCAAAATTCCCTGAACAATATCCGGGCAGTGTGTATTTACCTAATGCCTATTATTGGCAAGGTGAAGCAAAATATGTATTAAGACAGTTTGCTGATGCGGCTGCACTTTTCCAAATCGTTATTGATGAATATCCTACGAGCTCAAAAGTAGCAGATGCGCTTTTGAAAAGAGGGTTTAGCGAACAGGAAATGGGTGATAGCCAACGAGCTGAAGCTACGTTGAATCAAGTGGTAGAAAAGTACCCAAATAGTTCTGCAGCCAGACTTGCAAAAGCCAGGTTAGAACGTATTAATCAGCAATCTAATTAAGACAGTGAGCCGGTAATTTTATGGCACAATGTCGTATAACGGAAATTTTTTATTCTCTACAGGGGGAGTCCCGTACAGTGGGATTGCCGACTGTGTTCGTCAGGCTGACAGGCTGTCCGCTTCGCTGTGGTTATTGTGATACTGAGTATGCATTTCATGGCGGTGAAAAGATGGACCTCGATGATATTGTGGCCAAAGTCGCTGCGTTTAATCCACGATATGTCTGTGTGACCGGTGGTGAACCCCTCGCTCAGCCGAACTGTATACCTCTATTAACAGCATTGTGTGATTGTGGTTATGAGGTGTCATTGGAAACCAGTGGGGCCATGGATATAAGTAAAGTCGATAAACGTGTCAGCCGCGTTATGGACCTGAAAACACCGGGTTCAGGAGAAGAAAGTAAAAATCGTTATGAAAATATCGAACTATTAAATACACACGATCAGCTTAAATTTGTGGTTTGTCACCGTGATGATTATGACTGGGCAAAAGAGAAATTACAGCAGCACCTGCTAAATGAACGATGTGAAGTACTGTTTTCCCCTATTCACGGGCAGTTACAACCAGCTGAGCTTGCTGAATGGGTTGTTGAAGACAATTTACCCGTCAGAATGCAAATACAGATGCATAAATATCTGTGGGGTGAGGAGAAAGGACGATGAAAAAAGCCGTCATTCTTTTATCCGGTGGTCTTGACTCTGCGACCGTGCTGGCGATTGCCCAGCAACAGGGATATAAATGTTTCACGATGAGCTTTGATTATGGTCAACGCCATCGAGCAGAATTACACGCCTCAGCCAAACTTGCTGAAGCCATGGGTATTACTGAACATAAAGTTATCAATATTGATCTCACCGCCATTGGTGGTTCGGCACTGACGGATTCGTCTATAGCTGTTCCACAACAGCACGAAGAAGGCATTCCTATTACCTATGTGCCTGCACGAAATACAGTATTTTTATCAATTGCATTAGGGTGGGCTGAGGTTTTAGAAGCGGATGCCATCTTTGTTGGTGTCAATGCGGTGGATTATTCTGGCTATCCAGATTGTCGTCCTGAATACATTGCTGCTTTTGAGACGATGGCCAATTTAGCAACAAAAACAGGTGTGGAAGGTCATAAATTAACGATTGAGACTCCACTAATAGATTTAAGTAAACAGGCCATTATTGAAAAAGGTATTTCCTTAGGCGTGGATTACAGTCTCACGGTGTCATGCTATCAAGCTGATAATGAAGGCCGCGCTTGTGGTGAATGTGATTCTTGCCGATTCCGCAAAGAAGGTTTCAGACAAGCAGGCATAACTGATCCAACACCTTATCAAGACTGATCTAAGGTTAATTCAGCCTCTATTTCTGCTGCTGATTCAATCTCAAATGTTTTGAGACGTTTAAACGCTGCTAATAAATCACTTCTGGCCTGTTCGCTATTCTCCAATAGAAAATAGTTTTCTACTGCGCTCACAATATTGCTCATGAGATGGTTTCTTTCATCCATATATAATAATGCTTGAGCAACATGTTGGTGATCATGGCCTGTTTCGATCATTAATTCGGCGTTATTTAAAGCGGTTTTTAGTGTCGCTTCATCAGGTTTAGCAATGCTGAGCATAGACACCTCACAATTAATTTAAAAAAAATACATCAAAAGGGTTGTCATTTATTTAGAAAACGGTATTATATGCCGCTTGGTTTGGGCCGTTAGCTCAGTTGGTAGAGCACCGGACTTTTAATCCG
>NZ_DDCG01000018.1:94555-95261 GCF_002335235.1 Methylophaga sp. UBA2012
CACCGGACTTTTAATCCGATGGTCCTGCGTTCGAGTCGCAGACGGCCCACCACAAATTTAAAGGGTTATGCTTTTAGCATAACCCTTTTTTATTGCCTGTAGTTTATGCTTTGCTTGAGCCATATCACAAAACTGCACAATTCAATTATCTCCACTCAGTTGTAATCGTTGTTTGCAAAAAATAAGTTTCTCCATACTAAGATTTTGTATCTGTGGTTATTACGACTACAGGCAAGCAGATACGGATTTATAATCATTCCGTTTCATATCGAATATTCTTCAATAACAACTTCCATTCTCTACCGTTGATAGATCGCTAAATCTTTAGAACAAACTTAGTTGCTTGGCACCCTTGTCTGGTTGAAAGGACAGGCGCATACATCGGCTTTAATAACTAATATAGTTTGTTCACATACGTAGGCCATTATCATTGGTTACTATCATCAAGTAGATTTTTTAAAGTTGGAATGAGCTGAATGGCTACTTGGCAGCGCTTAATTTTGCTTATAAGAAGTTGGTTATAGTGACATAAGCATAATTCAACCCGGTGTAGTTGGAATGAGTTTTGATAATTACCTTCTTATTTATTAGAAGGTTATAAAGATAATGCGGTGCGCCACATTTTGTGCGTAAGGGAAAATGACAAAAATATTACGGTTTTGTGTTGCTTTCATGAATCTCCTCGCGTAATATGCGCCCCTCTTGC
>NZ_DDCG01000012.1:0-47192 GCF_002335235.1 Methylophaga sp. UBA2012
GGTCGCAAATAACTGCTCTGCAAGAGCTTGAGAAACAACTTGTCTCGCTGAGAGCGGGTTGTAGCGATGGCCGGGAAGTTGGGGCTTGTGGGGTTCTTGCTGGAATCGGCAAAGGGAGTGCGCATAAGCAGTAGGTCGAAGCCATAACCAGATAATCCGATGGTATTTTTGCTTGCCTCATTCTAATGCAGAGTAAAATCATGCACTAAATCCGGACACCCAAAATATGTAATGGTCATACACCAATGGCAACCTTGGACGATAGGGAATTAATTTGGGTAAAAAAGAATTTAGCTCAAATTTAATCTGACAGACACGTTTATCTAAAACGGATAACTATCACATCAAGCCCGAACTAGTACAGCTTTTGTTAGTTTTTCACCAAAAAGAACTCAATCATGAAGTACACTCATGCTCGCCTCAACTTCTCTTTTGGCTACTTGTTCGTAAGCGAGACGCTCACTTAATACGTCGTCGAGTAGTCCACGGTGAATTGCAACAGAGATGGCGTCCTGATTGTTAAAGCGGCCCCCGTGTTTAAATATGAGATCGATAAGTTCACGCTCGTTCATAGTCATATATTCATCAAGTCGGGCGCCTTGTTCTGTTCTGACTTTTATCGCTGCAGGATTAACGTTTCTCATCGTCAGGCTGGCGAGATTGTCTATCAATATTAATTCATTGATTGCATCATCAGAAAGGTGGGTTGGATTCATATATCGAAGGTCCACCAGCCCTTTAATTTCACTGTATAAACTGAATACGTCCTGAAACTCAATGTGATCAGCGGCAAGTACTTTTAAAGCCTCAAGTCTAGCTTTTGCCAGTTTAATGACATTGCTTTCTAGCAAAATGAACCTCCATGTTACGTTTTTAATTAGGGCTTAGGCCAGTGAGAAGTATAACTGTCAGACAACATAATGCCTTTTTGTTCAGCAAATTTATGAGTCTCTTGCACCATATGCTCTCTCATTTGAACAATATTTGAAAAGTCATTAGGAGATTCACTGATTATGGCCTTATAGCTAGGATTGTAGAGATATAAAGAAGCATCTACGCCAAATAGTAATAATTTCGGACACTTACCATGACGAAGATTCTGCTCAGCAATACAGCCGTTAGAAATTAGTAAAAATTCCTTAGGACTGGGTTGATTTAGTGTATCAGCTAGGTTAGAGAAACAAATCCCGGTAACAATTACTGCTGTAAGCCATGTAAAAGTTTGAAGAGTCCCTGTCATTTTTTCTTTTTCCTAAGCTTATCCTCGGGTAGATAACGATAGATATTTAATAATGGGCAGTAAGCCGTTTCACATAACGTAGCATCACTACGCCTGATACGTGGTCTGTCTTCCCATTGTTCTGCTAATGGGATGATGATAGGTAGTTGTTCATCGCTATCAGCTGGATAGAATAAAGGTAAATGAGCAGTCGTGACCGGCATACGCTTACCTTGAATGATTATATTCATTTTGGGTTGGGCGGTTGTCACATAAACTCTGGCCAGAATTTCATCTTCGGGTAATTCCATTAACCTAGCATGCTCAGATTTTAAAATTTGAAGCTCTTTTTGATCACGCACTTTTGCAATTTTACGATTAGCGACCTCTATGGCCTCATCTCGCGACAGTTTATGTGTTGATCTTGATTGCGACCAGATAAAACTGATAGATTCGGGCTTGTTATCAAGTACGCGAAACGTCCGACCAGCAGTTTTACGATTAAAACGATGTAATCCTGCTTTCTCTAACAAATACTTGCTCAGTCGAAGTCCCTCAGGAGTAGTCTCTTTGTCGGATTCACGGAGAAAAGCCATAAGGTTTTCTCTCATTTCATTAATTGCACGTACTTCGTAGAGCATTCCATAGGGTACGCCCAAAACAGCAGGCATAGACGAAGTACTCCCCGCTTTGGAATCATCATCCTGGTACTCCATAGATTCGATATGTGATGCGACTAGCTCTCTACTCGCATCCAGATGAGCCCAATATGGATATTCATTATCTACACGGACAAACTCTGCTAGTGCATGCTGCAGTTCTCGCAATGGTAGATATATCTCTTCAAAACGCTCAATAAGACTCATTATCTCTGGCGCCATAGTCATAAATAGCCTTTTAGAATAATTTATATAATGCATAATATAACACAACCACCGTATAACAAGCTTTATACTCTTTCCGAATAAAACACACCTTTCTAGCCTGCATAGCCAACCGTGATCGTATTAAGTCTTTGCTAGACGGTCATACATTTATTCATCAAATATCAACTACTATGAATGCCCCACGTAGCGTTAAATAGACATAAATAGATAGTAAAAAAAGAATATAAAAAAATAAAAAACAAAAGGATTTATACAGCGGAGGAAAACCTATATTTCAAGGCAGAAAGAGAAGGCTTAGTTGTAGAGTTGCGTTACTGTGATTGTGTTATAATATGCATGTAATAGTAAATTATTACAGGAAGCGTCTATGTCATCTCTCACTGTTGAAAATACAAATCAGATCCTGAAAACCGTAGGTATAAAGATGCGAGTGACTGATAAAGGTTTACATTTCGTCAGTCAGGTAGCTCAATTTGCTAAAGCTCTTGCACATTGCACATCTAATCCAAAAGCACGTGATGATCTGATTACAATACTGGCTCACTATAAAGAGCAGCCTGGCTTAGTTTTTGTAATAAACGAATCTCAGCATCAGGATTTAGTGGATTCAGCCCCATCTCAAAACAACCTCGATCAACGTCCAATGAATCACTTTCGACCTCAATATTCTGATCAGCAAATGGACTCTGAAGATAAGGCTGACAATAATCACCCTACCCATCACAATACAAATGATGAACAGTCTCAAAAACAAACTGCACCGGTAGAGTTTGTTGGCCATCATGTCTATGGTAGTAAAGCCGCTCTCTATTTTGCTTATGACAAGACTCGTGATGAAGATGACACTATTGCTATCGATGGTGCTGTGTCAGTAGCTCCTCGCAAATACGATTGGAATAAAAAGCTAAGAATCCAAATTACTCGGAGTGATTTACCCAATGTCGCTGCTGTCATGTTTGGCTTATTGAAGAAAGTTGAACTCTCGAACTATGGCGCTGACAATACAAAGCGATTGATGATCGAAAACCAGGGAAAGAACTATTTTCTAAATATGTCGGCAAAAGATTACAACCAAATTGCTGTACCAATCTCTGCAAGTGATATTTTTGAGATTCGCGGGCTTATTTTGGCTCAACTAATGAAAAACAGACCAGAAATTGGTGTTGAAGGTGTGCTCGCCAACCTTAAGTGCCATGCTGCCATTCTCAAACAAGCAGGTCAGCAATAATGCCATGCTATTTAAAGACTGAACAAAGCTATACTGAAGTGGCTGAGCCCCATGAGGGCTCAGTCTGATACTTCTTTAAAGTATGGATTGAGTAATTAGAGAATAAAACCGTTGTAAATGCCCATCAAGCTTGTTGCTGTGAAGCCAATTTGCATAGCGAGTAAAGCGAAATAACGATTAGTTATAGAAAAATGTATAAAGAATAGGTTTGAGATTAAAAAGAATATAAACCCAGCTTCTGATCCCTGGTCCTGTCTGGCCAGAACAAACGCACCTATCAGTCCAAATAATGATCCGGCAAACTCGCACCAGGTCATTTGTTTTGTTAAATTGAGTATTGCTTTCATAAGCTCCCCTAAATTTACGGAAACTAAATGGCAGATAAGAAGAAATCTCTGAAAATCATCCAAGGCAATCGAGAGGCATTAGAAGTCGAAAAAGCTAATGAGATAATAAAAGCGTTGGTAATAGATAAAGATAGAGATACTGCCTTTCAGATTGCAGATTCGTTAACGCCCAAAGGGGCGTTAACTCTTGCTGCAGATAATCAGCGGAAACCTAAATAGAAACAAGAACTGGTTTAGCAGCTCGTCGACGTTGCTCTTCAGCAATTGCTTCAATAGCAGCCTCAATTGTCTTTTTGCCAGCCGGTGTAGTCATGCTATCTGATAATGTAATCAGATCGTTCATGGTGTCTTCCAGCGTTTGCTCAGACGAATTCTCAAAACTTACTTCAAGAACGTTAGTTTTTGTCATGGTGGACTCCTTAAAGATAAAAAAGGAGAACACAATGCCCACAAGGGAATGTATTCCCCTATGGGTAAATCATCTGCTTACAGATAATCACGATTAATTGACAGCACCTGTTTACAGGTGAGTTATTGAGCGTTCAGTTGGTGTGTTGAACGAACACTTCATACCTAACTAGTAAAAAATAGTAGGTACAAAATCAGTAAGATAAAGATAGCGCTTACTTACAGCTGAGTCAAAGCATGGTAGTGATCTTCTTCACACTTCTCATTAGATTCTCTTATACAAATCACATTTATTAACACCAATAACCGGATAGAGGTTTCCGGGAGAGTTATTAAATAATCACCCTCTAGGTTTTCAGGAGACTTATATATCTTGTTGTTTTGTATATAGTTTATATCGAGGTTTTGCGGAGAGTTAACAAACCAAAAGGTTCATGGTTTTTAGGAGACTTGTCTATATCATTGATTTATATATGTATAGGTTCTAGGTTTTGCGGAGAGTTAGAGTATTTACACTCTTTTTATTACTCATAAAAAGCTCTAGTAATGGTAGAGGTTTTCCGGAGAGTTAGTGGCTAGACAGATGCAATAAATAAGAGTGAATTGGTATCAAGGTTTTCAGGAGACTTACTTAAGCTACTGTTTTATATGGATAGGATTCTAGGAATTGCGGAGAGTAAGACAAGACAAAGATAATGAAATTTAGCGAATTCATTTCACAGAATGACCAAGGCTTAATTTTAAATCGATTTATATGAAAATTAACGTGCAACAGAGACAGTTAATAAGTATAGTTATCACATCAATTTTATAAGTATATGAAATATATGGATTTCCGTTCGAGGTTTTCCGGAGAGTTGGACAAAGCCTCCACTGATAATTTAATTAACTAGCATTTAGGGTTCTAGGTTTTCAGGATAGTTAAGGCTACGTTCGAGGTTTTCCGGAGAGTTGATTTTGTACCTAAAGGGTTCTTTTTGCGCCTGGGTACTAGGTTTTCAGGAGAGTTTAAGGAACATTACATTCTAGGTTTTCGGGATAGTTAATCCTTCCCCATCTAGGTTCTTAGGATTTTTATTCAAGGTTTTGAGGAGAGCACTAGTTATCCACAACATTATGTTAAATTCTAAGAGCCAAAATTTAATAAAATGTTCAAGGTTTTCGGGAGACACCTTCAAGGTTTCAAGGAGAGTTGATACTTCAGTATCTAGGTTTTGAGGTTATTTGTTGTTTTAATGTGGTAAAAAATTATCAGGTTCTAGGTTTTGAGGATTTTATTAGTCATAACTATTTGATAATGTTGATCTTATCAGCCTTTCCTCTCCTCTACTCCTCTTATAAAAAAAGACCATCTTTCTTTCAAGAAGATAAAGGCTTGCGTCATATGTTTTTTATGTCATCATCTCCTAGTACAGTTCTTAGGACAAAGGTATCACACAGGAATGTCAGGTAATAAGTTGAAAGACGAAAATGATACAAAAAAAAATGCTCGTTCTATTCTAGACGACATTCAGGAATCACAAGATAAAGCACCGGCTTTCCCTCAAAGCAGTCAGAACTATGATTTGTTTGCTACTTTGCTTGGTCCTTCAGGTGATACAGAGCAGTTATCAAACTTACTAAGTTTTTGGGATTCCATTCCAAGATACAGCGTATCACGACAAATCCAAGCTGCTATGCGTAACGAAGCGGGTAATTTACCTATTCTTAGGAAAAAATTTCAATCACCAGCTGGTGAGATTTGTGAAATGGAATTAAAACCAGCACGCATAGAAGTAGGTGGTGAAGAAAAGGACTTTTATCCTGCAGAGTCTGAAGAATTAATTGAAGATATTTTACGTAAAATCTTCCTTCAACAAAGACATGGATTTCATGACTCCGATCGAGATGAAACTTGGTGCAAATTCACAATAAATATGATTGTCAAAGAACTTAAAGCTTTTGGAAAAGTTCGTAGCCATGATGAAGTTAAACAGGCACTAGAAATCATGGAAAACTGTCGTCTAACAATCACTGTAAATGGTAAGCAGGCATATAGTTCAAACATACTCTCTGACAAGTTACTTCAAGATAGAGCTGCTTATAGAACAGATAGTAATGCCCTTTCTGCAGTAAAATTCTCATCACTTATAAGTAGAGCTATTAATAAATTTGATTATCGTCAGTACAACTACGCAGATGCAATGAGTCTTAAACAGCCATTAGCAAGATGGTTATTTAAACGACTAGCAGATAGGTTCATTAATGCAGGAATTGATGCACCTGCTTATAAAATCATCTTTAGTGAGATAGATCGTGATTCTGGGCTAATGCATCACAAACTCATTACTAGACGAATAGAAACATTAAAAATGGCCGTTGAAGAATTAGTGGAAAGCGGTATTTTGATGAGATATGAAATGAATAGTGTCAAAGACGGGAAAAAAATAGTTGATGCTATTTTTATGTTGCATGCTTCAATGAAATTCATCAAAGAAATGAAAGCTGCAAATGCCAGACAAAAGATTATAAGGGAAAAAGCACAACGAATTTCAAAGAAATAAACAATCTTTTCTTTTGATAATTGCTCTACTTACTCAATAGATATTATTTAGATATCTAGTAGATATCCAATATGAAGTCTTACTAAATAGCAAATTACATTACTAATAATAATTACAGGAATATTAGGGTGGCTTTATATCAAAAGATAATACAGAAAAAATTAAAAGTAAGTTGTCTTTGACAATTAGAAAATCTATTGAAAGTTGTAGTACTTTTTATAATGGAAAATATTGATATTTTAGTTTACTCTCTAGATCTAGGCAATCGATTGAATATTTCTTTAAGTCTAGCGATATATAAACTAGATACCTTATGATTATTATATTTTCTACACTTAACTGTTGTTTGCTTAAGTTGTAGGTAAACATAAACTGATTGTTGTATGTTGATGATTTGAAGTTATACTAATACTCCCTCTATGTGCTTCGATTATAGATTTTGTTATTGCCAATCCTAATCCTGTACCCTCTGTGTTATCACTTCTAGACGAGTCCACTCTATAAAACCTGTCGAATACTTTTGTAAGGTGTTTAGTAGGAATTGGCTGACCAGGATTAATGAAATCAAGCTGGATTATGTCATCATGCTTGACACTTGACACGATCCGGAATTCCTTACCAGAGGGAGTATATCGAATAGCATTGGAAATAAGGTTGGATATTGCACGTCGTAAGAGATCTCTATCAGCATATATCCACGGCACTTCTCCTTCCTGAATAAGCCTGATATTTTTTTCTGAAGCTAATGCCTCAAAAAACTCTAATAATTCTTTAATTTCTTGATTTAAATTAATAAAATTTGAAGCGGGTTTGATGAGATTGTTGTCACTCTGAGCCAGCCAGAGCATTTGGCTAACCATTTTAGCAAGACGCTCTAGTTCTTCAAGGTTAGAATAAAGTAGCTCTCTGTATTCCTCTGATGAGCGTTGCTGAACAATCATGACTTGGTTCTGTGTTATGATATTTGTTAATGGCGTCCTTAACTCATGAGCTATATCAGATGTGAAATTAGATAAACGTTCAAACCCCTCTTCTACATGTTGCAGCATTTCGTTGAATGATAGAGCAAGTCCTCTGAGCTCAATAGGCAATTCATTTGAATTAATTCTCTCATTGAGTCGGTTTGTCTGAATGTTTCTGATTTTTGTACTCAGAGACTTGAGAGGTTGATGGCCCTGATAAATTACAAACCAAGTGGCACTTATGGTGATAATGCCTATAACTAACATCATTAGCCACATCTTTATTGTAAATTTATCAAGAAACTGCTTGTGAAAGGCCATGTCCATAGCAGTTATTACGTTATATGTCTGACCATTAACAGTGAGCTCAGCAATCAATCCTCGATAAAGACCACTGCCGATTTGCCATTTTTTCAATTGTTCTCGACTGGCTATTTCTAGTTTTTGTTCATATTCAAGATGCTCAAGAAACTCAGCGTTTCTGGAAAGAAATATTGGTTTTCCATTTTCAGTATCAACACGGAAAAAAATACCATGATGACCTGAGATCGCTTTTGATAAAGCGTTCTGAACTTTTGCTCTATCAGCATCAATGCTGTTCAATTGGTGCTTAATACTCTCAAGTACGACAGTTAATTCCTCATAGTCCTGCTCTGCAAAATGGTGTTTGACGGACTTCAGTACCAAGAAACCACTGAAGATCAAGCTCAGCGTTATTGCAGTACCAGCAAACATCATCAACCTTAAAGTCAACGAGAGCTGACCCAGCTTACCCCTTATCATTGCCTTGAGTCTCATACTCAAATTTATACCCCATCCCACGAATGGTATGTATTAACTTAATGTCGAAATCATCATCAATTTTGGCGCGTAGCCGCCTTACTGCAACATCAATGACATTGGTATCACTATCGAAATTCATATCCCAGACTTCAGAGGCTATTAATGATCTTGGCAACACCTCACCTTCTCTACGGATGAATAGTTCCAACAACAGGAATTCCTTTTGAGACAAAGTAATTTTTTTCCCTGCCCTGCTGACCTTCCTCGAAGGCAAATCGACTAACAAGTCAGCGATATTGAACTGATCAAATATATTTGACAAAGTCCCGCGACGTAACAAACTTCTTACCCTTGCCAACAGTTCCACAAATGCAAAAGGTTTGACGAGATAATCATCCGCTCCCAACTCCAAGCCTTTTACCCTGTCATTAACACTATCCCGTGCTGTTAAAAATAACACCGGTGTCTGGTTAGCTGATTCACGCAGCGCCTGAAGAATTTTCCAGCCGTTAACATCAGGCAGCATGACATCCAAGATGACCAAGTCGAAAGTCTCAGTCATAGCATGGTGGTATCCATCCAAGCCATTTGAAGATAGCGTGACGAGAAAACCGGCTTCGGTTAATCCCTGCTTAATGTAATTACCTGTTTTTGCTTCGTCCTCAACAACGAGTATGCGCATTTACACCTTCCCTAAAAATCAGCAAATAAATGCTATGTTTGCACCTTATATATTTAGTTCAGCATACTCGATGCATATTTGACTGAGAATTACATTATTGTCATGTTTGAGCAATGTCTATGTAATAAATGAACAAGTAGACTACAAAAAAGTTGAAATAAAATTCGCTATTAAATAGAAATCAAATAACTAGGAAAAATGAAATGAAAATAAAATTAGTTCACATAGTCATGTCAGTTGTTGCACTCCAAGTTCCTATAAGTCTCTATGCACACGAACAAGAAGATCACGCAAACATGGGTAGCAGTAAAGAACCGAATTGTACTGCAATGAAAGATATGGATCACGGTAAGATGGACATGAATGACCCTGTTACGCAGGCAATGATGCAAAAATGTATGTCACATGATATGCAGGGACATTCAAATGATCATAAGAATTCAACCACAGATAAAAAATCTGACATGCAACATAATCACCAGTAAGTGAAACTAATTAATCAATAAATGACTATCAATTATGACGTCACCGCTATCAAGTAGAAGAAAGTTTCTCTCGTCAGCGTTAAAAGTGAGTTCGACACTTTTGCTGGCAAAAATGGCGCCTGCCTGGGCAAGCCCTCTGGGTCGGAGTTATGGGCAGATTATCGACAGCAATGAGACAGTCGATTTGCTGGTAGAGCGCCAGCCTATGACTGTTGCAGGCCAGATGACCAGACCCATCACTATTAATGGTTCTATGCCTGGTCCACTGATTCGACTCAGGGAAGGTCAGCGTGCCAGGCTGAATGTGACGAATGCACTTGATGAGGACACGTCTATTCATTGGCATGGCATTATCCTGCCGGAAAATATGGATGGTGTGCCCGGTGTGAGCTATGCGGGCATCAAACCGAGACAGACCTTTAATTACGAGTTTGACGTTAAACAACACGGGACTTTCTGGTATCACAGTCACTCAGGGATGCAAGAACAACTTGGCCACTTGGGCCCTCTGATTATTGACTCGGCGGATGGTGATATCGGTGCTGACCGGGAACATGTGATTGTGCTCAGTGACTGGACCTTTGAAGATCCGCATGATGTATTCAGACACCTTAAAGTGGCTGAAGGCTACTACAACTACCATCAGCGCACCATTTTTGACACGCTTGATGACATAGACAAACAGGGATTCGAGCAAACATGGAAAGAGCGCTCGATGTGGAACCGTATGCGTATGAGTCCTCGGGACATTCTAGATGTCACTGGCTCGACCTACACCTATCTGATGAACGGTCGGGACAGTCAGACTAACTGGACGGCACTCTATAAACCAGGTGAAAAGGTACGTCTCAGAATCATCAACGGCTCGGCTATGTCGTTTTTTGATTTCAGAATTCCGGGGCTGGAGATGGTTGTAGTAGCTGCCGATGGTCAACCCGTCATGCCAGTGACTGTTGATGAGTTCAGAATAGGTGTAGCAGAGACCTATGATGTCGTTGTTCAACCCAAAGACACCCGCCCCTATACCCTTTTTGCCGAAAGTATGGACCGAAGTGGTTATGTTCGCGGCACGCTCGCCACGGAAATGGGCCAGTCAGCCGAGGTGCCCGCTCTGAGACCGACCCCAGAACGAGGCATGGCAGCGATGGGCATGGGCCATGATATGTCAGCGATGGCCATGAAAGATGATATGGGGACGATGTCCGATGGTAATCAGACCCATCAGATGGACAATATGTCCGACATGGATATGAAGCAGATGACTGACGACCATTCAGGTCATGCTGGCCTTCCCTCTGCCCCGAAAATAAAAGTCACGCACCAGGACGGCGGCCATGGCCCCGGTGCCGCGATGATTGCCGAGAACCCGGTCAGTCGTCTGAATGAGCCTGGCGTGGGACTTGAGCATGTTGATCACCGTGTGCTGGTTTACGGGGATCTGATTGGGGCCCATCCATGGCCGGATGAACGGGAACCCGTAAGAGAAATCGAGTTACACCTGACCGGCAACATGGAAAAATACATGTGGTCTTTTGACGGTATCGAGTTCACAGAGGTTGATGGTCCGATTGAGTTTCACTATGGCGAAAGGCTGAGGCTGATACTCGTTAATGACACCATGATGGAGCATCCGATCCACCTGCATGGGATGTGGATGGAGCTTGAAAATGGTCAATATCCAAGGCCTAGAAAGCATACCATCAGCGTCAAACCAAGCGAAGTGGTGTCATTGCAAATCAGTGCAGATGCGCTAGGTAGCTGGGCGTTCCATTGTCACCTGCTTTATCACATGGAAGCTGGCATGTTCCGTGTCGTTTCTGTTGCTTAAGAGGTCTGCTATGAAGAAATTTATTGCATTGCTATCAATGTCATTAGCGTTGTTGTCATCTGCTGTCATGGCTCAGCATGCCGAGGATGACTGGCCAGAACCTGTCAAGCCCTACTACACTGGACAGTTGATGATTGACCGCCTGGAAATCAGTCAAAATGACAATGGTGACAATGTGGCGACTTGGGATATGCTGGCCTGGTATGGTGGTGATGAAGCACGGGTGTACTTCAAAAGTGAAGGCGAAAATCAGCTGAATGATGGCGAGCCCTCGGAACTGGAGCGAACTGAGATATTGGGCAGCAAGCTGATCTCTCCTTTTTGGGAGCTACAGGCAGGTCTGGGCGCGCGAGGCTCATTAAAGTCTGATGTTAACCTTGAACACTATGCCGTCGTGAGTCTGTTCGGTCTGGCACCATACCGTTTTGAAATGGATAACGCATTACAGATTAATGAGGATGGTGATGTCTCAGCTAAAGTTGAAGCTGAATATGACATTCGCCTTTCACAAGTTTCCTATCTACAACCCAGGCTGGAACTTAATGCGGCATTCACTGATGCTTTGGAGTATGACCGACCCAGCGGCATCAATAGTGTTAGGTTGGGACTTCGCTATCGATATGAGTTAAGTCGAGAGTTTGCCCCCTACATTGGCGCTTACTGGCGTAGTGCCCTTGGACAGACTGCGGATCTGGAACAGGCTCAGGGGAAAGACCACAATGAATTTGGCTTGGTAGCCGGCGTTCGTATGTGGTTTTAGTCACAAATTTACAGCAAAAATAGGGATGACAGATGTCAGACCACGATGATCACAGTACGCATTATCAGAAAAACAGTTTATCTCTGACAGGCACCGCCGCATTGGGCACCGGCGTGATGATTGGGGCTGGGATTTTTTCACTGACCGGCCAGATGGCACAATTGGCTGGATCTGCCTTTCCCTTTGCCTTTCTGGCAGCAGCTATCGTCGTCAGTTTCAGCGCCTACTCCTACATCAAGGTCTCTGACAAATACCCGTCAGCAGGCGGTATCGGCATGTATCTGCATAAGATGTATGGCCACTCCCTGACTACGGCATTTCATGCCCTGCTCATGTATGTCTCCATGGTCATCGCCCAGAGTTTTCTGGCCAGAACCTTTGGTAGTTACACCCTGCAACTTTTTGATGTTGAAAACACGGATTTCTGGGTGCCTGTGCTTGGGGCATGTCTGTTAGTCGCCGTTTTTCTGGTCAACCTAACGAGCAACAAATATATTCAAGGAACGGCTTATGTTCTGGGCGTAGTCAAAATTGTTGGCATTATTGTCTTCGGCTTGTTAGGCCTCTACCTCATGCTGAGATCGGGACAAGGTCTGGAATCTGACATCAATCTTTCAGCCGTACCGGGCAACTGGAATGCTTTCATCGCTGCCACGGCACTCGGTGTTCTAGCATTTAAAGGCTTTACCACAATTACCAATAGCGGTTCTGAGGTAGTAAACCCGCGAAAAAATATCAGCAAGGCCATTATTATTTCTATTGCCGCTTGCATCATTATTTATGCCCTTGTTGGTTGGTCCGTGGCAGGGAATCTCACGATTGAGGAGATAATTACTGCGCGGGACTACTCCCTCGCTGCTGCAGCAAGGCCAGCCGCGGGTGAAATCGGCGTTTGGTTCACAGTCATCATCGCCATTGTGGCAACTGCTGGCGGTCTGATGGCCAGTGTTTTTGCTGTATCACGGATGCTGGCTATGCTGACTGAAATGAAACTGGTCCCACACAGCCATTTTGGCATGCCCGGCAGTATTCAAAAGCACACCCTTGTCTATACTGTCGTTCTGGGGCTGGTATTAACACTATTTTTTGATCTGAGCCGGATTGCCTCTCTGGGTATTATTCTTTACTTGATCATGGATATGGCGATTCAATGGGGGGTATTGAGGCACCTGCGTGAGGATATTAATGCCAGCCCTGTCATCCCTGTCATCGCCATCTGTTTCAATGTGGTTTTGCTTGCTGGATTTAGTCTTAGTAAGTGGTTAAGCGATCCAGTCATACTGGGTGTTGCTCTGGGCATAATGGCCACTATCTTGTTTGTAGAAAAAGCCTTTTTAAATTCTCATTCAGCAGATGATTACTAACAACAGAGAATTAACAATGCAATCACATTTTACTTATTTCATCAAAGCTTTATTATTTTTAATTCTGGCAGCTGTTCTAGCAGTATTTATTTTTATCTACTCAGGGCTATACCAGATTGGTGCAGATGTGCCACATAACAAAGGGACTTTTTGGTTGCTAGAAACACTAAGAGAGAGATCTGTCGCTAAAGCTGCAGCAAAGGTGCATGTACCAGATGATTTATCATCACCAGCAAGATTACTTAGAGGCGGACCTGACTACAACGAAATGTGTGTTTCATGTCATTTGAGTCCATTTACGTCAGAAACTGACTTTACAAAAGGACTCTATCCTTCTCCTCCAGATCTAACCAAAATATCATCTCAGAAACTCAATGAGAAACAACGTGATCAACGTCGTTTCTGGATTATCAAGCATGGCATCAAGGCCTCGGCAATGCCCTCATGGGCTCCAGGTCATGATGATCAACGTATATGGGATATTGTTGCCTTCTTGAAAAAACTGCCTGAACTCTCTCCGGATCAGTACCAAATTCTGACTGCTAGGGGCAGCGAGGAGAGCCCACACAGTCATTGAATGACTGTAATGGCTGCTCATCAAACTCAGTATCGTGAATAACAACAAGCCAATGATTTCATTGATTAGGGCTTTAGTTTGAAAAGTATTCACACCGGTGCGATTGCTGTAATGCTGATGTGGGCGCTTTGTTACCCACTCATCAAGTTAAGTCTGCCCTTTGCGCCAGTGATGATAACGGCTTTTTTGAGGGCAGTCACTGCGGGTGCTGTCCTTATTGCAATCGCGCTACTCATCAATCGCCGCTTTCCCAACACTATCAGAATTTGGGTTTATATCTGCATCATAGGGTTTAGCGGAACAGGACTTGGCCTGTGGGGTATGTTCTATGCTGGCAAATTACTCAATCCCGGGTTTGCGACTGTTCTAACAAACACCCAGCCACTTATTGCCGGCGTGTTGGGTTGGTATGTACTCAATGAAAAGTTAGGGAAAATATCGCTGGCAGGAACTGTCGTGGGTTTTGTCGGCATTATCATAATCTCAACAAACACGCTATTTGATACTGGGGAAACTGTACTGCAAGGGATTCTTTATGTGTTTCTGGCTTCGACCGGCGTGGCTATTAGCAATGTTTTGCTAAAAAAAATTGCGGGCCAGGTTGATGTCCTTATCGCTATGGGACTCCAGCTATTATTTGGTTCAATCCCTCTGGCTTTCCTGGCATTTAACACAAGTGATTTTTCTTTATTAGACTGGCAATTAAATTACACGCTTATCCTTCTGTCGCTGGCATTGGTCGGGACCGCACTTCCCTATGTCACTTGGTTCTGGCTCATGCACAGATCCCCTCTATACAAGCTCAACGTATATAATTTCCTGACTCCTGTATTCGGTCTGTATCTGGGACTTAACTTTTTTTCAGAAACACTAACAGAGCTACAGTGGTTAGGTGCAGGACTTATCATCGTGGCTATTTTGTTGGTAACAGCCACGAATGGAGGTATAAAAACTGAATCATAATCTGATTCCTGTCTCACTGTCCCTTTATACGCTGCTGACAAACATGGATTTAACTCTCTTCAGCATCGGTTTTACATGACTCACAAAAATGCACCCTATTCATTGCCAATAATGAAAATGATGCCGACCAAGCAATTAAGAGTAAGCCATTAATGGCTTCTAAGCCATAAAGAAGCATCAATGGTTGTGGTAGTGATAACTCACCGGCACCAAGAGAACTATAGGCCACAAATGAGAAATACAAAGCGTCTGGCCATTGTTGAAAACTTTCTTTAGCCTCTCCCATATCCAGCATATAATCAGAGTGATAGTAGACCATTGCGTAAACTATTATTTCCATAATATGAGCGATGAATAGCCCACAAATAATCAGCACCAATTTTGTTGATTGAGACCATTTGGTCTCAAAAATCACTGCCATATTACTAAGAAACTGATAATGCATGATTACCGTGAGAACCAATATAAATGAGAAGGTGATTAACAACATACAATGACCCTCTATTTTTCATTTGATTGAGTAGCTGAGCCCAAGACGGTTTGTGAGAAACACTTTATTAAATTCATTGGTCTAGATCTTTCATTCTCGAGTTGAGTCCATTTTTGGCTTTGGTGCTGAAATAACGCTAGCCAACTTGGGAACTACTACTGACGCTAGTATTGCTGTCACTACCGTCATTATGACTAAAGCTACCATTGCGTGATGAGAAAGGTGTTGTTGTTTCATACCGATACTAGCAACAATTATTGCAACTTCGGCGCGCGGGAGCATAGCAAACCCTAGTAAGCAACCTTCTTTTGGGCTTAGAAGGGGCGCGATGATCAAGGGTGACATGACTTTCCCTAAGATGGATGCAATTAAGATCAAACTTACGTACCAGAGCATATCAATAGTTCCGATAGTCATGTCAGTAAGCTGAATTCCTACAGCTAAAAAAAACAATGGCGCGGCGATTTTACTTAAATTGTTGAAAAAAACTGTATCTGAATCCGTTGGTGAGCTTTTAAACAAAGAAAAAATTGCGCCAGTGATGAACCCGCCAATAACCAGAGATAAGCCAAATTTTTCAGTGAGTCCTGCAGAAATAAATGCAATCAAGATAATAGAAGCTCTGCGTGGAAATTTTATTAGCTTCAACGAGTAAGAATTTATTAGCCTTGCTACGATACTCAACAACACAGTCAGAGCAAATAACATCAGAAGACTCATCAAAAAAGAGAGCAAAACACCGTTTGAATCAGTGCCGGAACTGAAGCCTGCATGAGCTGTAGCTAATATAAATAATACAAAAATATCGTCTACAACAGCAGCGGCTAACAGTATTTGTCCAACCTTTGATTGTAAGCTGCCTGCATAATTCAATAGCGATACGCTCAAACCGATACTAGTTGCAGACAAAGCAATACCGACATATATGGCTTCTTCGAAGTTGTGCCTGAACAGGTAACTGGCCGAGAAACCTAAAACCAAACTAAGTAGTACTCCCATCAACCCAACTAAAAGACCAGGCTTTATGGCTGCCATAAACCTGTCCCAGTTAAGACTGTAGCCGGCCGCAAGCAATATAATTATTACGGCACCTTCTGAAAGGAGCTGCTCGACTTTATTCAAATGAACCAATGTTAAAACTGCGGGCCCGATAATGATACCTAGGAGCAAAGTTAAGGCTGCTTTGGGCAATCTTAACCGCTCAAAGACACTGTCATTAAATGCGAGAATCGCAGCAATGCACAGAAACACTACAGTTTGAATAATCAATGAACTTTCCTGTCAGTGACCCATTAGTTAGAAGCGGTTTTAGTGAGATACTTATCGGCTTCTTTTGCTAGCTGATACTCTTCGTTTGTTTTGATAACAAAAATATGTGTCAAACTTTCCATTGTCAAAATCTGTACCTGTTCAGCTTTAATTTTCATCTTATTTTTCCCCACCTCTTCCAGTCGTATGCCAAATTGTTCAAGGTCCTCACAACAGCGTGCTCGTATCTCTGGATAGTTTTCCCCGATACCGCCAGAGAAAACAATGGCATCGACGCGACCAAGCACCACCATATACTCACCAATGGCTTTACGGACTCGGTAAACGAACATATCAACTGCCAGCTTTGCATCTATATCACCACAATGCATCCGACTGAGGAACTCTCGCATATTGTGGTAACCACACACTGCTTCTAAACCCGATTCAGCAGTTAATTTCTTATTTACTTCATCTTGACCCATCCCATAGCTGTGCTGAACATATATCAAGGAATGGTGGGATCATGATCACCGCTTCTGGTTTCCATCATCACGCCTACCGCAGGAGTAAAGCCCATAGATGTATCAACACTAATACCATTATGTATAGCACAAAGAATGGCACCGTTACCCAGATGCAACGTGACAGAGCCGGCTGTTGTATTACTTTAGCAGTTGTCACTGCCAAATAGTTACAGGCTTGCCAGTAGGCATGTATTTTTTCTAGAGTTGATCCTCGTACGCTGTCGTTACGGCCAGAACTCATAATGTATTCCCTCATTCAATGTATAAAGTAATCTAATATCTCAGTCTCACAGATGCTTGATCACCGTTATTATCTCGTTTAATGTCATAGCGCTTTACAGCCATCGCTTCAAAATGGAAGCAACTAAACCAGCCAACCTGGCTAAAAGGTCACGCTTAAACCACTGGTCTGAAGATACCTTTTCAGCTTCCTTGAGATCGTAGAGAAATTGTTCTTCGAGCGTCTCGCTTAAATGCCTGTTTGCACTGACCAGAGTTAACTCATAATTAATAAATAAGCTTCGGTAGTCGAGGTTTGCTGTACCAATGAACGACCAGGTTTTATCAATAACAACCGTTTTCGCATGAAGTATCCTAGGTAAAAATTCGTATATCTCTATACCGCTTGCAAGCATTGGCGCGTAAAGACTTCGGGATGCCCATAATGCAATACGGACGTCACTTTTCCGTGGAACGAGTAATTTGACATCTACGCCACGGTTTGAGGTTTTAATGAGCTCGTTAATAGTGTATGAATCAGGAACAAAATAAGGTGTTGTTATATAGACAGTGCGCTTTGCTTGTTCAAAAACTGAAGCATATTCGCATCTTAGCCGGTGTCGGCAAGCTAAAGTTTGATTGTGTAACAGCTGGCTGCCAGTGGCTGGCTGGCTGACTACCTCTCGCAGGTGCCCAGACCAAAAAAGATCGAATAACTGTGATGCCTCGTTCGCTTTTATACCTGTAAACCGAATGTGTGTATCTCGCCAGCGTGCATCCCCGGATAAATTTTTTGAATTTTCCTTGTGAATATTAAAGCCGCCTAAGAATGCTACTTTACTGTCCACAACCAGCAGTTTTCGGTGGTCCCTGCAGTTATAACGTAATGGATGCTGCCAGCTCCAAGTATGAAACCAATGCAGTTCCACACCGCTTTGTCGCAAAGCTTTAATCAGTTGCTGTGATGACCAGCGTGATGAGCCCACGGCATCAACAAGCACCCTGACTTCAACACCATTTCTGGCTCTTTCTGCCAGTGCACTCACAAAAGTTTTTCCTATCTGGTCATAGGCAAAGATATATGTTTCCAGTTGTATTGAGTGCTGCGCTTTTGAAATGGCAGATAGCATGCTTGCATACAGTTCATCACCTTCAACGAAGACGATAAACTCTTCCTTGGCGTCATCAGGAAGCGTAATGCATGAATTGCATCTATCCATCTGCTTTTCCAAATGTGATCGCCGTAATGAGAGTTACGTTACATATCTTCTAAACGGTTGGCAGACTGAACCATTAACATCATTTCATGCTCCTCAAAGGATTTGAGCATCTCAAGCAACTCTTGAGCCGAGGGAATATCTGCACGATCATGCAAGTAACGATAAAGTTCTATCACTTGATTATGCTGATCGATAATCACTCGCATAATTTCAGTGGTTGATAGTTGAGAAAATGGCGCGTCACAATGGTGATGTTGAACTATGGGGTTTTTATTCAAATATTCATAACACCAGGTGTTTAAAGCATGCTCATCCCCCTTAGTTTCAAACTCATGGATCACATGAGCAAGCTTTTCTTCATGTTCTGATAAATACTTTAGAAGCATTTTCGCTCGTTCACTTTCATTACTGTCGACACAATGTTTTAAACATGCTGTCAGGTGCTGATGAAAGTCGCTTGTCCAATGTAATACATCTCTTAAAGTTTCTACTTGCATGGGGCACTCCCGACTAAAGAAAAAATTGTTTAGTGTTACAAAAGATCATATATGTAAAACACTCCTATTCTCAGCCACATTAACTGCAAATCGGGTATTTTCGTTCAGATGAACGCGGAAAGCTTCAAGTGCCTCGCTATCACCATGTACCAAGTGGATTTGTGTACCTGGCTTTAAGTCTGAATCTTTTAACCACCTGGTTAATTCCATGTAATCCCCATGCCCAGACAAACCTGATATTGAATCAATCCTAGCTCGCACCGGTATCCACTCGCCATGAATTTTCACTGCGTCAACACCATCTACAAGCTTAGCTCCCCGTGTTCCGCCTGCTTGATAACCGGTGAACAATACTGTTGTTTTGTTGTTGCCCAGCAACCTTTTGAAATGATGTAGAATGCGTCCGCCAGTGGCCATCCCGCTGCCCGCAATGATGATGTGAGGATATGTTTGCCCTGCCAGTGCCTTGGATTCTTCTACTGATCGGGTATAGGTGACAACGTTACACATACGATGACATTGGTCCCTATCAAGACGGTGTTGGTCTTTGAATTCGCAAAAAACATCCGAAACCTTAATCGCCATCGGGCTATCGAGATATATAGGCATTTCAGGAATAACTTCGTCAGCCATCATTGATGCAAGCATGTGTTGTAAAGCTTGCGCTCGTCCCACGGCAAAAGCGGGTATGAGTAAGACGCCGCCATGGTGGGCCACATTACTAACCACATCCGCCAATTGTTTGAACGGATCGATACCACTATGTTGTCGATTTCCGTATGTCGACTCCAACAATAAATGGTCAAGAGCAGGCAAAGGTCGAGGTGCTTTCATCAACACATCAGAAAACCTGCCCACATCGCCAGAGAAGCCTATTCGTTTGCCTTCTGCTTCCAGGATAATGCTTGCCGCACCGAGAATATGTCCGGCCAGTTGCAGGTGAAAACGACAGTCTTTTATTTCCACTGGTTCATCAAAGTTGATGGACTGAAACAGTTCAATACTGTTTTCAGCAGTATGACGGTCATAAAGTGGTTCTGGATGGGCATGTTTGCCTAATTTGTGTTTACTGTAATATCTCGCATCTTCTTCCTGAATATGACCACTGTCAGCCAACAAAATCCTACATAGATTCTTGGTAGCATGATGGGTAAATACCGGTCCACGGAAACCCTGTTTAAAAAGGACGGGTATATAACCTGAATGATCCAAATGCGCATGGGTGAGAATCACTGCGTCAAGTTCATCGACTTCCAGATCGAGTGGTTGCCAATTGCGTTCCCGCAGCCATTTGTAACCCTGAAAAAGACCGCAGTCGATCAATATGCGGCTATGTTCGGTTTCCACAAGAAATTTTGAACCGGTGACTGTCTCCGTCCCGCCAAGAAAAGTTACTCTCATGACTGACCTCCCTGAATTGTCGTTTCTGATAAGAAAGCTTCCACGGCGGTAACCAATAACGGTGCCATATCAATGCCGTTGGTATGGTGAACAATCGTGTTAGTTGTAACCAGTGATTCCAATCCAGCTGACATCAAATCCATATCGACACCTTCAGCAAAAATGCCATGTATAGCAGCACATAGAATATGAGCGATGCCTTTTGATTTAAGTGTGTTGATACACTCCAGAACGGTATGCCCACTGGAAATCACATCATCAATAATCACTGCTGTATGCGAAATGTATTGGTCAATATCAGGCAAAAAGATTTCGACGTTACGATCTCCATAGCGTTTTTTTGTACCAATAACGAATGGATGACTGCTTTGCTCAGCGATCTCAGACACCCACTGCTCACTCTCAGCGTCAGGTCCTATCAGTAACAAATCTTTTTTTTCTTTTAGCCACTGAACTAATGCCGGTGCCCCTTGAACTACTGTTGAAGGAACCTGATAAATTTCATCCAGCGCATGATAGCGATGCAAATGAGGATCCACAGTGACCAACCAATCCATGTGATGGGAAAGGTCTTGCGCGAATATTTTTGATGTTATTGCTTCGCCTTCCATGAAACGCCGGTCCTGTCTCATATAGCTCAAGTAAGGTGCTATCAAGCCGACACTGGCAGCACCAAGTTCACGCAAAGTATTTAACAGAAAGATCAAAGGTAAATACTTAGCGTTTGGTCGAGATAAATCGGCAATGACCAGGCAGCTTCGTCCAGCGACTGGAGACAGGACACGAAGATACGATTCGCCATCAGGAAATTGTCTTGTGTCGAACTCGCCCGTCTCCCCATTTAACAGATCTGCAAGTGATAGTTGCAATGGATGTGGCTCAATGGCAAATACAAGGGGTTGTGCTATGCCTGCCTGTTTACTTGGAGGAATGTGATTTACTGAATCTGCTGGCATGTGATCGCTGGGCCTTTTAAGTCAAGTTGATAGTGAAAGGGTTGCCCTGCTCACTGTAATAAGCGAGTGCGTAATCGCGTTCTCCCTCACTGTCACTGAATAAAGTAAATAATGGTTCCCCTTTACTGAGGGTGTCACCAACTTTAGCGTGCAGCCTCACCCCGGCAGCGGGACTGCCTGGCGCACCAGCTAGTTTTGCCAGACGCGCTAACTTACGATTATCTATCTCAGTGATTGAACAGACTTCTGGAACGAGCTCCGTATGCTGATAACGGGCATCTGGTAGCTGTTTGATACCACCCTGTGCTTGAACTATGCGCTGAAATTGCTGCCAGGCTTTACCGCTATCTAATAGTGATGTGGCTCGCAAGAGACCTTGTTCAACACTTTCCTGATATGACAGAGAAAACAGGTTTGCAGCTAAGAACAAAGCACGCTCACGGAGATCCAGCGGCGCATCATTGCCTCCCTGTAGGACTGAAAGTACGTCCCGTGCTTCTTCAACGGGACCGATCCCCAGACCAACAGGTTGACTACCATCCGTAATAAGACAGCGGATGTTGATGCCACAAGCAGCACCCACCTGAGTAAACAGCGAAGCCAGTCTGTTGGCTTCTTTGTCCGAGCGGACCTTGGCCGTGGGACCAACTGGAATGTCAACCACTGCATGGGTTGAACCTGCAGCAATTTTTTTTGAAAGGACGGAAGCGATAAGTTGCCCCTCTCCGTCCAGGTCAAGTGCACGTTCTATACGAATTAACAGATCGTCTGCTGGGCTCAGGTTAACGGCACCTCCCCAGGCAAGACATGCGTTAGTGTCAGCAACAACACACTGAATTTCTTTGAGGTTAAGGTTAACGGTAGTCAACGTCTCCATGGTGTCTGCAGTGCCAGCTGGTGAAGTGATCGCCCTTGATGATGTTTTGGGAATGACCAGCCCTGCCGCACTGACAATTGAAACAACCAGCGGTGTAGTACGGTTACCTGGCAGGCCCCCAATGCAGTGTTTATCGAGAATCATGTTTTGACCAGACCAGGATAGGCGCTTACCGCATTCAACCATGGCCTGGGTCAGGCCAATTATCTCATCAACGTCCAGACGACTTCCTGCACAAACACTGAGAAAACTGGCAATTTCTATATCAGAATAGCGGTGCGCACTGATGTCTTTGATAATGTCAGCAATTTCATCGTCACTGAGCTTGTTGCCAAATACTTTTTTTCGTACATGACTCAATGAGGTAACGACGGGGGCATGACTGACCATGAGCTTCTGCCCCTCAATAGCACTCAGGCGGTGCATGGCGATTCTGGATAAGCCTGCTGTGCCTGACGGCAAAAGTTGTCCATCAACCACATTCAAGGTTGCAATGACGCTGTTTTCATTAAAACGGAGCGTGACCCGGCTGTTGGCGGTGAAGCCTTCTGAACGACAGATATGGCAATCACTTCGCATGTATACCACAGGCTCTTGGTGGGTATCTATGCCCATATCAACAATAGACAGTAAGTGTGATGTAGTCATGGCTAAATTTTTAATTCCTTAATTCAGTATGCCGATAGTGATTAAGTGAGCCTGCTGGAACGCATGCAAAAAAGATTCTCATCTCTCTATATCTCAGCACTGGGAAAACAATTCTGTTTACCTGAGTTTGTTACCTGAAGGTGCTTTATTACAGCAGTGGGGCTCGTGTTTGGCATTGTTTTTTATGTTTTCGTCGGTTTGTCGTTGCCAGCCAAGTTTTGTCTGGCTCCACCAACTGTCTTTAATCGACGCACCGTGTTTTTCAACAATTACAAGCAATTCATCGATGTTATGGAGAGATGCCTCGTAAGCAATGTTAAGCGTTTGCTTATTGGTATTTAGCCTGACATCGTCAACCCATGGTAATGAATCGATCTCAGTAATCATCTCACTGCTATTGGTTTGTTCAAGCCCAACTAGCCCCAGCTTATGTTTTGTCAAAAAACCGGGATTAATACCCAGCCTGTGCTTAGTCATCTTCTCGTCTCCAGTGTTAAATAAGACGCGGGGTTGTTGCCTGTTCATCCGTGATTAGAATTTTGGAAACCATCCGGGTGTCTTCGCCATGTAGCTTCGGTATTCATCGCCAAATTCATCAAGTGCCATTCGCTCTTCTCGTTTGGCTAAGCGGACATAGACAATAACCAGAATTGGGAACATGACCAGCGTCGGGATTGTTGGCCATTGCAACAAAAAGCCAAACATAATCATGATAAAAGCGATGTATTGTGGATGACGCATTCTTGCGTACCAGCCGGTTGTTGCCAGTTGTCTGTTTTGTTGGGCGTGGTGTAATACGCTCCAGGCAGAAGCCAGTAAAAAGAAACCAAGAATAATGACGACGTTGCTTGCAATATGCAGTGGATCAAAATGCGGGTTACCTTCAAAACCCAGTAGCGTATGCAATAAATGTCCATTTTCGTGTGACATGAAATCTACACCGGGATACTTTTCCGCCAACCAGCCTGACAAAAAATAGATGGTTAGTGGGAACCCATACATTTCGGTGAATAGTGCAATAATGAATGCTGAAAACGCCCCCAGACTACGCCAGTCTGTTTTGGTCTTTGGCTTAGTAAAACTAAAGGCAAAAAATATAAATATTGCTGAATTTATTAAAACCAACGTCCACAGGCCGTATGCTGATTCACCATGCATATTTTTTCTCCAGTAATGTTCTCTCATCCTGACCTTTAATGATCATGTTCACGCTCTTTTCGGCCATCCTCCAGTCCGCGTTGATAGGCATCCTGTTCAGACTCGCCTCCTTCATGCTGATGACCACCATGTCCCCCATGACTGCCATGCATAAAGAGATGTAAAAAAGGGCAAGCCAGTAGAATCAAGTAAGGCAGGAACTGCCAGACATGCTGGCGATGTTCCATAAGAAGAAAGTAAGTCACAACACCAATCAAAACGAGTGCGGTGAAACCGGCAGGGGTTTTCCAAAATGATGGTCTTTGAGTGTCCATAATTCACCTCAGGTGTGTCATGTGAGAAGTAAACCTTCTACTTCATGTTGTAGTGGAACCTGTTTCGCATTGCTTGGATAAACGTCATAGAAAATGGCAACAAATTTGTGAATACTCATATCCAGGCCCTCACTGTTGTTTTGCCCATTGAGGTCTAGATTTTTCATATTCTTGCCCGCCGGAGTCTCAGCGCATTAAGTACCACTGACAAGGAGGAAGCACTCATGGCAAAAGCGGCAAAAATTGGTCCAATCAGAATCCCCAAGAATGGATACAGAATCCCTGCGGCAATCGGTACACCGGCAGAGTTGTAGATCAAAGCAAAAAACAGGTTTTGCCTAATATTTTTCATGGTGGCGTGGGCAAGTCGTCGTGCACGAACTATCCCGTCTAAGTCACCTTTAACTAAAGTAAATCCTGCACTTTCAATAGCGACATCAGCGCCTGTACCCATCGCAATACCTACATCAGCCTGAGCCAATGCTGGAGCATCGTTGACACCATCACCCGCCATAGCTACTTTGCGCCCCTGTTGCTGTAGCTCTTCGATGATACGAGCCTTATCAGCTGGCAGAACATCTGCACGAATTTCATCAATACCCAGTTGCGTGGCTACAGCCCTGGCTGTACGTTCATTGTCGCCCGTTGCCATGATGATTTTCAGGCCGAGTTGGTGAAGTGTTTTCAGTGCAGCTGGTGTCGTTGCTTTGACCGGATCTGCGACACTTACTAAGCCAGCGATCTTGTCTTCAAGAACAATAAACATCACTGTTTCACCCTGATCACGTCGTTCATTGGCTTTACCTGTGAGCTCATCATTCTGCAAGCCCATGTCAGTCATCAGTGCGAGATTACCGAGTGCCACAGCGTTACCGTCCACAACACCTTTAACGCCCTTGCCAGTGACAGCTTCAAAGTCTGTTGCTTCAGTTAATGCTACTCCTCGCTCCTCAGCACCTCTGACGATAGCTTCAGCCAGTGGATGTTCTGAACCACGCTCAAGCGAGGCCGCCAGTCGAAGTACCTCTGCTTCGTCGTGTCCAGCTTCGGGCATTACAGCAACAAGTTTTGGCTTACCCTCAGTTAAGGTTCCTGTCTTATCGACTATTAGTGTATCAACCTTCTCGAAACGCTCTAATGCCTCAGCATTTTTGATTAATACGCCTGCCTGTGCTCCACGCCCTGTTGCCGTCATAATTGACATAGGCGTAGCGAGGCCTAGCGCACAGGGACAAGCAATGATCAAGACAGCTACCGCTGATACGAGTGCATAGGATAAGGCGGGGGCTGGTCCCCAGATTGACCAAGCAATGAAAGAAATGATTGCGATGCCAATTACAGCTGGTACGAACTTGCCGGCGACCATGTCAGCCCATTTTTGAATCGGTGCACGTGATCGTTGTGCTGCAGCAACCATTTCCACGATTTGAGCAAGCATCGTGTCAGAACCAACTCGCGTCGCTTCCATAATCAAACTACCCGTACCATTAATTGTCGCCCCGGTTAACTTTTCACCTTCTGTCTTCTCAACGGGGACAGGTTCACCAGAAATCATACTTTCATCCACTGACGAACGACCTTCGACCACAACTCCGTCTACGGGTACTTTATCGCCAGGTCTCACTCTGATCTGATCACCGACATGGACTTCTTCAAGAGGAATTTCTTCTTCCTTGCCATCCGGCCTAATAACGCGTGCTGTCTTGGCAGCCAAATCCAAAAGTGCGCGAATAGCCTTACCGGTACCCTCTCGAGCACGCAGTTCCATAATCTGTCCAAGTAGTACTAATGTGACGATGACCGCTGCCGCCTCAAAATAGACGCCTACATGTCCAGTTTTTGGATCTCTAAAGCCAGAAGGAAAGATCTCCGGCGTAATCATGGCGACCATCGAATACAGATATGCCGTAGACACCCCCATGCCAATCAGTGAGAACATGTTGAGATTCATAGTGCGGAAAGAATTCCAGCCACGTACGAAAAAAGGCCAGCCGGACCAGAGGATAACCGGGGTTGCAAGTATTACTTCTAACCAGAGAGATACGTTTTCTCCCAACAGATCACGAATCTGACCAAGTCCTATTAGTGGACTCATTGTAAGGATAAGGAGCGGAATGGTAAGCACCGCACCAACCCAGAAGCGTCTGGTAAAATCAACGAGCTCAGGATTAGGCTCATCCACCGCCATTGCAGCAGATTCAAGCTCTAGCCCCATACCGCATATTGGGCACGATCCCGCCTCTGTGCGACGAACTTCCGCATGCATTGGGCAGGTATAGACAGGGCCGTTCCAGCCTTGAGGAACACTATCGTATTTACCCTGAACAGCATTTTTACTTTTGGTTTCTGTGTCATGTTGATGATGCAATTGGGACACACTCTTATGCCCTCCACAACAATTAGATTCATTACCAGAGGTTTCTGAATCCGTGTGCTGTGCATGCTTATGATGTGATTTGAGCTCAGTTTCTGGCACAAGGTGCATACCACATTTTGGGCAATCTCCCGGCTGTTCGGACCTTACTTCCGGGTGCATCGGACAAACATAGGTTGTATCTTTTTTAGCACTATGTTGGCCAGGCTTGTCTGAGGCTTCTGTATTCTGTGTGTTCATGTGTAAATCCCGAGTTAGTCTAAAACAGTCGCTGGGTATCCCGCTTTTTCCAGGGTTGCAATTAGTTCATCTGTCTGAACTATTCCGCACACTGATACGACACTACTAGCCAGATCCATGCTGGCATTGCTTACACCGTTCAGAGATTGAAGGGCTTTTTCAATGCTCTGTACACAGCCACCACAGTTAGCACCTTCAACTTTTAATTGTTTGACTGGTAAGTCACTGACTAATTGTTCAATGCCTACCTTCGTTATGACGGTGGAATTGTTTGTACAGCAGCAACCTTGCTTAGCTGTTTCACTTTGATGTGTTGAATGTATTTTCATTACTTTTCCTCCGTCGTAAATGGGACAGTAAATTCTTCTATCAAATGGCAAATCATTTGACCTGTAGGCTCCATATCGGGCATTTGTTTCCATTGAGCGAGCGCTTTTTTCATCTTTTTCCTTAATTGCTGCATTTCCCTGAAACGTAGCTCTGTTTCCTGCAGTCGCTTAGCCAGTAGACGCCTTACCCCGGGACAAGGGGACCTTTTCTTGTCGGCGTCGGCCAGTATCTGCTGAATATCATCGACCGAGAAACCAAGCTGTCTTGCGGCTAATATAAACTTCAACCGATTGATATCTTTATTGTCATATTCTCGATAACCGTTAAACCGGTTCTTTTGAGGCTGTAGCAATTTTATACGTGTGTAAAACCGTACAGTTTCAGGACCTATGTTCAATGTTTTCGCCACTTCATTAACAAGCATGACCTACTCCTATTGCCTGACTATCAAGCGTCAAAGCTGCTTTTAAATTTCGGTTTAACTGTCATGCTAGTTAAACTATAAACCTGTGTCCTTGACATAGGTCAACAAATGAGAAGTAAATTAAGAAACATAGACTTAATGATTCGCTTACTCATATCTTCAATCAATATTCATATTCCTCTGACCAAATGATTTAATAGAAATGGAAATCTGAACCTGAGTGTTATTTAACTCCTCCTCGTGTTACTTGTAGGCCCAAAGAAGGTCGAGTGTGAATCGTGAGATTTCATTTAGCCCTCACTTTCCATAAGTAAAATACGACTGGCAGCACCAATAAAGTCAGAATTACTGAACTCACCATACCGCCCACCATAGGCGCTGCAATTCGGCTCATTACTTCAGAGCCAGTTCCTGTACCAAATAGTATGGGTATCAAACCTATGATGACCGCCGCCGCTGTCATCATTACTGGTCGCACACGCAGACCCGCCCCAGTGATCACAGCTTGTCTCAACTGGGTCTTACTCAGTGAGTTACTTAATGTGCTAATTGAGTTCTTTGTAAGTTCTTCTCGCCAAGCTTGATTTAGGTAGACCAACATAATGACGCTGATTTCAACAGCAACGCCCGCCAGAGCAATAAAACCAACTCCAACAGCGATAGAGAAGTTGAAGTTCAGCAAGTCAAGCAACCAAATGCTGCCAATCAAGGCAAAAGGCAGTGTCCCCATTAACAGTGCTACTTCTGTAAAATTCCTAAAATTTATGAATAAGAGAATGGCAATGATCGCTAATGTCAAGGGAACAACATAAGTAAGCTTTTCTTTAGCTCGCAGCATGTATTCATATTGGCCTGACCAATGAATTGAATATCCCGCAGGCAAGTCCAATTCTGCGCGAACTTTTTCCATAGCGTTCTCGACATAGGAGCCGATATCAACGCCTTCTATATCAACAAATGTCCAGCCATTAATGCGGGAATTCTCACTTTTGATAGCTGGGGGACCATTTTCAATTTTTATTTCTGCTACATCACCCAGAGCAATCCTTTGCCCTTTTGCTGTGACTATCGGCAATAATGCCATCTGCTCTGGAGAGTCGCGATATGATTGTGGGTATCGTATATTCACGGGATAACGTTCAAGTCCCTCTACTGTCTGGGTAACATTGACTCCACCAATGGCAGATGCAACAACCTGTTGCACATCAGCAATATTTAGGCCGAAACGGGAGGCTTTTCCTCGATCAATATCAACTTTAATATAACGTCCTCCGGCAACACGTTCAGAATAGACCGAGGCGGTGCCGGGCACCTCAGCCAATATTGTTTCGAGTTGTTGACCTATTTGCTGGATAACTGAAATATCTGCGCCAGCAACTTTGATCCCCACCGGTGTTTTTATTCCTGTTGCCAACATATCAATCCGGGTTTTTATCGGCATAACCCAAGCATTGGTGAGACCGGGCAATTTGACCAGATCATCAAGCTCTTTTTTCAGCAATTCTGTTGTCATACCTTCACGCCATTCGCTTCGGTCTTTTAACTGAATGAATGTTTCAATCATGGTCAGTGGCGCTGGATCGGTTGCTGTTTCAGCTCGACCAATTTTGCCAAAAACAGTTTCTACTTCAGGTACGGTCATAATCAACTTGTCGGTTTGCTGAAGAATTTCTCGGGCATTACCAATAGATATGCTGGGATATGTAGTAGGCATATACATGAGATCGCCTTCATCAAGTGGAGGGATAAACTCACTACCGATGTTCTGCAAAGGCCAGTAGGTAGAACCCAAGGCAAGTAGCGCAATGAAAATGGCCGTTTTGGGAAACGCCAAAACCATTTTCAAAACAGGCATGTAAGAAGCTACCAGTAATCGATTAATGGGGTTTCTATGTTCTGGCAACACTTTTCCACGAATAAAGTAGCCCATCAACACAGGAACTAATGTAATCGCCAATGCTGCAGATGCAGCCATCGCATAGGTTTTAGTAAAGGCCAGCGGAGAAAACATACGACCTTCTTGGGCTTCCAATGTAAAGACTGGCACAAAGCTGACAGTAATGATTAGCAGACTGAAGAATAATGCTGGGCCGACTTCAGAAGCAGACTCAGCCACCACTTGCCATCTGTTTTCCTTGGTTAGAGGCGTTTTTTCCATGTGTTTGTGCATGTTCTCAATCATCACTATAGCGCCGTCGATCATCGCACCGATGGCTATAGCAATACCTCCCAGAGACATAATATTGGCATTAATACCTTGCATATGCATGACAGTAAATGCAGTTAGAATACCGACAGGGAGACTGACAATAGCTACGAGTGATGACCGGATATGGAACAAAAAGAGCATACAAACCAGTGCAACAACAGCAAACTCTTCTAATAATTTGTGCCAAAGATTATCAACCGCACGTCCAATAAGCCCCGAACGGTCATATACCGTCACAAGTTCAACACCCTCTGGCAGGCCTTTCTGGAGTTCCTGCAATTTATCTTTAACACCTTCAATGGTTTTTTGTGCGTTCTCGCCAAAACGCATTACAACTACACCACCGACAGTTTCTCCGAGGCCATTAAACTCTGCGATACCTCTCCGCATTTGTGGTCCAAGCTTGATTTCTGCAACATCACCAAGCGTAAGAGGTGTGCCCCGGCTATTGACGCCCAATGGGACTTGAGCCAAGTCCGTTTTGGACTGAATATAGCCTGTCGCTCTTACCATATATTCAGCTTCAGCCATTTCTACTACGGAGGCACCTACCTCCTGATTAGCTCGTTTGATGGCAGTCTGGATATGTGACATAGGGATGCCAAAAGCGCGAATTTTTTCAGGATTCACAGTTACCTGATATTGCTTGACCATACCACCAACAGCCGCAACTTCAGATACCCCAGGTACTGTTTGTAGTTCGTATTTCAGGAACCAGTCCTGCAATGAGCGTAATTCGCTGATGTCGTGTTGACCGGTTCTATCTATTAGTGCATAAAGATAAACCCATCCAACACCTGTAGCATCAGGGCCCAGTTGTGGTCTGGCATTTTCGGGTAGTGAAGGTGCCACCTGACTCAGGTATTCCAATACCCGGCTGCGTGCCCAGTATAGATCTGTATCTTCATCGAAAATTACGTAGACATAGGAGTCACCAAAAAATGAATACCCTCTTACTGTAACGGCACCCGGTACTGATAACATTGCTGTCGTTAATGGGTAGGTGACCTGATCCTCAACAACTTGTGGCGCCTGTCCCGGATAGTTTGTCTTGATAATGACCTGAACATCAGAAAGATCAGGAATCGCATCTACCGGTGTGTTTTTTAAGGAGAACACACCAACGCCGACCAAAATCAAAGTGGCAAGCACTACAAAAAAACGATTACTGACAGACCAGCGAATTATTGACTCAACCATAAGTATTCCTTTCTACATGCCTGAGTGTTGATGATGTGAATGCTCAGAACTTTCGGAACTATCCATTTGAGTATTTTTTTCTTGATGCTTGTTATGGTTCATACTTTCATCATCTATAGATTGTAATTTGACGTCACCCTCTGTGGCAGACTCCTCATTCACAGTGCTAGTACCACTTTCTTTAATGTGAATTCCGGTAATTTCGTAGTATTCAGTATCTGAGTTGGTAATTTCCATGTGCAATTGAGTACCTTTTGAGAGAGTACTCAGATCAATATTTTCACTGACACTGAAATCCATAGTCATAGCAGGCCAATCCCACTCGCTGATTGCTGAATGAGCGGCTGTGATCATATGATGTTCTGTCATAACAGACTCAATCTTGGCCTCAACCCACACAGATCGTGGTTTTGAGTCTTCATGATGCATACGCTTGAAATCTGAAGTTTTGCTGGATTCTGAGTCAAGAAGAAACTGTGCAGAACTGACCACTTCCTCTCCCGGTTCGAGACCATTGATGATTTCTACATGACTTTCGCCAATGTTGCCGGCGATAACAGTAATCGACTTAAACTGACCCTCCCCAAGAGCTAGAACAACACGATCTTGATCGCCAGTTCGGATAAGCGCCTCCATTGGGATCATTAGTTTTTCTTTCTCCTCACCGGTCGCTATTGTTACTTGGGCAAACATATTTGGTTTGAGGGCATAATCTTCGTTATCAAAACGAAGACGAACTCGAACTGTTCTTGTCTCGTCATTCAATGTGGGATAAACATAGTCGACTTTTCCAATCCACTTTGTTCCAGGCATATAATCTAGGGTCATGGTAACCGCTTGCCCTGCTTTGACTAACTCTGCTTGACGTTCAAAGATTTCAGCTTCAACCCAGACTGTACTGAGATCACCTACTGACATTAAATTCATTCCTGGCTTGACATAAAATCCTTCACGCACATTAAGGTTATCGATGACTCCGCTCTGTGGAGCATAAAACGTAATGGCTTGCTGAACCTTGCGAGTTTGTTTTATTTGATTAATAACAGAGTTGGCTATTTGTAATGCTTTCAAGCGGTCCTCAGCTGCTTTAATTAAGCGAACATTGTTTCGATTGAGCGCTAAGACAAGCTCTTCTTGAGCGTTTACAAGTTCAGGTGAATAGAGTTTATAAAGTGGTTGTCCTTTTTTAATGGGATCACCGGCTGCTTTGACATATAGCTTGTCAACCCAACCCTCGACTCGTGGATGAATATGAACTAGCTTGTCTTCATCATATTGAACATAACCGACTGTATTTATTTCTGAATGAATTGGGCCATACTCAGCTTTAACAATTCTAACCCCGATATTATTCACAACATCTGGAGAGATGGTAATTGTTCCTGGACCAGAATTCTGAGAGGTTTCATTTTCTTCATACACAGGAATCAAATCCATACCCATTGGTGATTTACCAGCCTTGTCTCGACGGTAGTTGGGATCCATCGGTGCAACCCAATACAGTGGTTGCTTTTGTTCGGCTTCACTATTACTAACGGTATTATTTTCAAAATATACACGCGTCACACTGTATGTAATTACTGCGGTAAGCAGTATTGCAAACAGCATCAATAATAAAGTTTTGTATGAGCTAGTCATGTTGTTTCCCGTTAATAGATGTCATGTATTCAGATGAACTTGAGAAATAATTCAATGCGGCAATTGTTTTTAGCCTGTCTACGTTGATATTTAGGTAGTCGATGTTGGCATTGAGTTCTGCAATACGAGCGCGGACGACTTCGGCAAAGTCACCATCATCATTGGTGTAAGCGTTTAAGGAGGCTTCAGCCTGATCGTTCATCTCTTTCAACAGACGATCGCTGTAGAGTTTCTGGCGTTTTTCCAGCCAACTTAGTCTTTCACTGGCCTCATTAAAACGAGCGTTCATAGCACGTAATGCGAGTGTTTTATCTGTTTTTAAGGCTTCCTTACTACTTACTGCCGCTTCTACTTCCTTGTCTTGCCGTTTTTCCGTAAAAATCGGTAAATCAAAGCTAATACCAACAGAAAATAGATCACTGCGATCTTGCCCCCCTGGTGCATCGTCACGGAAACCATAGCTTGCATTGATGCCAAATTGCGGTTTGTATTTTTGTTTTGTCAGAACAATATTTGTTTCTGAAGCCATGATCTGCTGGTCAAGGCTTCTAATCATTGGGTGATCAGTGAAATCAGGCGCCTCGTACTGCACTTGATTGTTGATTGCTTCGTGAATACTTTTAAGTTCTATTTCTGGCAGTATTTGGGAAACGCCCATCTCTTGCCAGTGTGCCCCTGTGTCATAAAGCCATTCAGCAAGTTTTTCTTGGGTTTCGCTTCTTTTTTTATCGAGTACTGTAAGGCGGTCTTCAATGCGTGTCAGCTCAAGTTGAGCTCTAACTAGATCCTGTTGACGACTTCTACCAAAAGCACTGCTGTAACTAACCTCGGCAACTTCAACAAGGTATTCAAACAATGATCTGTCGTTCTCAATCAGACGAATAGACTCTTGGCTCTCATACAAGTCGAGCCATAATTGAGTGACTGTCAGTTTCACTTTTGCATACCTATCTTGACGCATAAAAGGATGTTGTCGGCTTATATCTTCCAATTTTTGTCTTTGTAACTCGAGAGTTTGACCTCGAGGGAAAACTTGGGAGACACCAGCCATGAGTTGTGTCATTGGCTCCTGATTAAAGTTCAAACTGTCAAGAGGCATATTTGCTAATCCGAGTGATATGACAGGATCCGGTAACTGTCCAGCTGCTATACTCTGAGCAATATTTGCCTGTTCTTTCTGATAACTTCCTTTTATCCAAGGATCACTCTGATGAGCAAGCTCGATCGCTTTTTCAAGAGACAACTCTTGGGCTGTCAAAGACAAAGAATTGAACATCAGAGCCATCAAAACTAAAGCTTTCAGTGGTTCTGTACTAAAAAAATATTTGTTATTACTCATTGCTCATATTCCGAATTAGGCTCATTTAACGCAGTATCAATTACTATTAATAAGAATCTCACTCATTGAGCTCTAATGTAGGTCATTCATTAATAGGCAAAATGCCAAAAGTGCTATTCTTAATATGTAAAACTTTAACGAATGATGACATGTGTGGCACACATTTCAGTGTTGACCTATACAGTTGTCTAGAGTGGCTACATCTATACTGTAATGAGTGAAATCGGAGGACGAAACAATGAGTTTGTTTCAAAGTTTGAGTAGAAGCTCGTTAAGTTAAGAGCAAGGCTGACTGCATTTTGCACTTTGAACGCTTGGGGGGAAAGTGAGAATGTAATAGCCTCTTGACTATGATGCAGACAAGAGTTCATGCCGCAAGTGGAAATAATACAACATTCAGATGTCAAATTTTTACTGCGAACTTGCTGAATATGGCCATCATGGACAGAGCCCATTGAGTAAGATTCTGTCATTGTACGCATTTCCATATCTTTACATGGGGAAGATAAAGCAATTAGCGGCTGACCTAAGTAAGCCATCACGATAAGGATTAGAAATAATAAGTTTGAAACTCTAAACATCCATTTATACACCAGCAACTAATAGTGTGATACTAACCTCAGCCTTAAGAAAAAAGAAGCAATGTAATGAACTTGTAATGATTCACACAAATTCTGACAAAATTGTAATGTAAGAAAGAATTTTATTTATTAGTATTTCTTCTTTCACACATAAATTATCACTCGAAAGTGATACATCGTGGTGACTTATTCTCTAGGAGTTATCTCAGAATGGATGAACAGTACGTATGGTTAGTCTGGTCTTTGGCATTTCTTATACCATGGCTGGCTGTATACCTAATTACACCTACATATCGCTCGGTCATGTTAAAAGCAAGCTCAATCACAATGCTTTTTGGTTTTACCGAACCATTATTTGTTCCAGACTACTGGAGTCCACCGAGCATGTTCAATTTAGCTCTCAAAACGGGGTTTGATATTGAAAGTTTGATTTTTTGTTTTGGTATCGGTGGAATTGGTGCTGTGGCTTACAACGTAATCACGGGTCAGAAGTTGCAAACTATGCCACTAGCTATTCGTTTATCTAAGAGACACGCTCATCATATTCTGGCCGTCACGACACCATTTATTTTGTTTCCAATCTTAATGCTCTGGGAGTGGAATCCGATTTACCCCGCTATAATAGCTATGGTTGCGGGAGGTATCGCCAATAGTTTATGCAGAACCGATCTAGCGCTAAAAAGCATATGGGGAAGTGCACTTTTTCTTATTTATTATTCGGTGTTTGTTCTTGGGCTTGAGAGTCTCTCACCAGGGTATATTGAGCGCGTCTGGAATCTGGATGCACTCAGCGGGTTGTTCGTTCTCCATATTCCGATTGAGGAATTACTTTTTGCAGCGAGTTTTGGCTATTACTGGACTGGCTTATATGAACATCTGACTTGGAAAGAAACTGTCGAATGAAATGTTCAGTTGTCTTTATAAGGATGGCCTAAATTATCTAGTTCTCCGTCCTCATTGTAATGAATCAAGGCATTATGGACTTTATCTATCCAAGATTGTTCGATGGCGATGCCCGTTGATTTAATGAAAGACTCTATTTCTCCTAAAGACACCTGAATCAGGTCGTATTCAATCTCAAGTTGTCCTTGATTAATTCTTGCCTGTATGACCCCCATTAACGAGTTCAAATACTGAATTAGTAGATCTATAGATTCATGATTGTCTGGCAATACAAGCTTTATGGTGTGTTTTTTCTCTACTTTTACACCATGCTGTTTGACTGATTTACCATGCTTAGGATCACCAATGTACAAACTTGGTCTTTGATTGAATCTGTCCCGGCATTGCTCAGAGCATAACCAAAAGTTTATTCCCTTAAACTGAACAATATTATCACTCTTTAGTAATAGCATTTCGCATACGGGGCATTTTTTTGTTTTTATCATTCTTCACATCGAGTTACATTAACAAATACATCACAATTACTGAATTAGGTAAGACTTACTATGAATTGGCGCGTAGGCTTTCATGAGGAGTACCCATAGCGTTACCGTTAAATCACAAGCTTCTACATGCTAGCGATATTTAAAATCTATCCATAGGTGATTATCGTATATTAATTCTTGGTCACATAATGAATGTGTATCAGTTTATGACGTTAACCTTTAAAAAATATTTTAGTGACAAACCAATACTGTTACAAGGTTCGATATTTATAAAATCAGTTCTTATTATTGATTTTCTTGGCAATCTTTTTTGCCTTTTCGTGTTGATAATAAGTGTTGAAAAAACACTCAGAAAGCATAAAAGTAAAGCCAAGCATAGATGTCTCTATTAAGAAGCCTCTGTCAAAACTACCGAGAGTAAGCCACAACAGACTCATTGAGTACCATCTTATGCGTTTCATATCATCAAATAATACAATGCCGGCAATAAGGTAATACCATGCACCTGTCATTGGTGATACAGACATGTTTTGAATGAAATCGAACATATAATTCTCCTGTTTTAATACAAGAATGACATAGAAGTTGATTCACGCAAGTACCCTCATTCTGTACCTTAGCCATGCTTGCCTGGTTGAAAATCCATGTTTTGATGGTTTTGTCTCTTCGACAAAAAAACCATAACCAGGAGAACCAACAATGTCACTAACAATTCTAGAAACTTCAGTTCAACGTGAGCCAATTTCACAAAATCAATATCGCGTATTTTTCCGGACCCAACATGGTGATAGGTTTTCACCAGTGAGAGCCATAGATGTTTCAGTAATCGCTTTTAACGATGAGCCATATAAGCTAGCTGAGTTACTGGCTATCAAATATGTACTGCTGCATAAAACATATGTAGGAATGAATCGAACCGGTAAGGGACTACAGCTGAATGTCTCTTCAGGTTCAATTCGTAAAGCTCAAAAATTACAAACTACTAATAGTGACATGCATCTTCATGCTCGTTTTCTCCAAACACGCTTTGCAGAAGCGACCATTAAGGTTGGGAGACGTTCAGATTGGATAAAGGCATTCAACGGTGAAGTGGAGGATATTTCACCAAATGATTGCCTAGATCCACCAATAAAAACACATATCGGGGACATTCACCTGACGCGCCATGCCGTTGAACGATTTTGTGAACGAATGTCTATTTGTTCAATCGATAAAGCCTGGCGTCGTCTTTCAAAAATGTTGACCTCATCGAGGTGGACAATTAAAAGACCACAACGTCCATTACGTGAAGGAAAGCCAAACCGGACCACAGAAACTTGGGCTCTAATCCGCGATAATACCCCGGCGATCGAAATTGTAATTGTCAGAAACCCAACAGTAAGTCGCGTTGTGACAGTTATCGCATGAACAAGAAAACCAATTTAGAAAATTCAATGAAAACAAAAATCACTTGGCTCCTTGCCGGCATAATTTTATCTTTTCAGGCACTCGCTGCTCCAGAGACGTTTGAAGAAGCGAAGTCTGAACTTAAAAACTTTGTTTATTACGATCAGAATCACAACGGTTCCATGGGCACACTTTACTGTGGTTGTGAGTGGAATTGGCGTGGACGTTCCGGTGGAGTTGTTGATGCTAGGGAATGTGGGTACCAGGTAAGGAAACAGAAAATTCGTGGCGACAGAATTGAGTATGAACATGTTTTATGTTGACTTAGCAACATGTTATATATGATTAACTGACTGCTTTATATACATATATGCTCATATAACTATTTCTAATTCAAGTTAAGCTTGTCGATACTTATAATGCGAGGCGTCTCGAAGCGGTTTCAGCAGCTACGAGAATCGGTGCGAGTATTGAAGATGTCTCGCAACGTATTCTCGTCCAAGCCAGTCTGTGCAGTCGCGCAGGTACAAGAAAGGGGGGAAGATTCCTTCTCCATGTACTTATCATCTATGCGCAACTTCACACAGAAAGCCATCCACTATCCCCCGTAACTGGGGCCTGAACACCACTTGCATGACTGACAGGTGTATTGGCAACAGAACGAGCCAAGGGATGACCCGCACACCGTGGATGCCATCAGGAATCTAATAGCTAAAACATTCGTAAGTCGATGTTTTGCTCCTTTAATGGCTTGTGCCGGCGTTTTTTTGAGCTTCTAATGCAGCATGAAGCCCCCGTGCCAATACCTCAGGATCGCCGTTACCCCAGTAGTGCAAGAAATAATAGGGCGGCGTTTCGCCAATCATGTGATTATGCAAAGCAACGATATGGATACCGGCGTCGCGTAGAGCATGCATAACAGGTTGAACCTCGCCAGCGGTCATGGCGAAATCCCCATCGACGACCGCATGATCTTTATTGCCAGTGAAGGCCGCCCAGGTCGCCAATCCCATTGATGCGCCAAACTCCGTGCCATGCATGGTGGCACTGCGGCCAAAAGTAAATTTTAGTACCTGACCATTGAGACTGCCTTCGGCACCCAATATGGTTTCCAGCGACGCTGTGTCATACTCCCCGGTGATTTCGGGCACACTGCCAGGAAAGCGCTCTACCGGTGTGGCGTGTTTTTTGCGGACCTTCTTTATGGCGTCCCACATGGCCTTGACGCCTCCGGCAAGCTTTTCAGCGCTCTGTTCGTGACCACCGATATGCATAAAATAAACAGGAGGTCGATCAAATATAAAATGGTTATGCAGCGCAGTGATTTCGAGACCATGGGCGAAAGCCGCATCCATTGCCGGAGTGATTTCATCCTCAAATACCACTGTGTCACCCATCAGCATCACGCCGCCATCCGGAACTGTCTTGAACGCAGCCCAACTGCCCAAACCTGCTGGTGTCGGGAGCCGTATTCCATCTACCAAGACCGGCACATCGTCGCGTTGCCAGCCGATGCGAACTACGCCGTCCGGTTTGACCGTCGCCTGTGTGTCCGCAGCCTTACTGATGATTTCTGGATCTAGACTGCCGGGCGCATCAGCGAAAGCAACTGGTGCCTGCATCAGCAGAGCGGTGATAATAAATATTTTAAGCGGATGGGTTTTCATAATGATCCTCCATTATTAAGTTTTTCGATTGGGTTTTAAATTGTTTGAGATTCAACCTGACGAACCGGATACTCACCGCATCGGTTAGCCTTTTACGGTGCTGGAGCGCCTCCAAATAACAGGTAATAAATGATACCCAGCAGCGCAGTGACAAAAATCACCGGCAACATGCCCACCTTGAAACGCAGCATTGCAATAAAAGCTCCCAGAGCCAGCACAATGCTGGAAATCTGAATGGTGTTCCATGTTGGTAATAACCACTGTATACCAAAGGTCTGAACTGTATTAACCTCATCGAAAGCCACATGTACAGCGAACCAGATGGCCAGATTAAGCATGACGCCAACTACTGCAGCGGTCACCGCCGACAGGGCTGCGCTAACTGCTTTATTTCCGCGCAGCGTTTCCACATAGGGTGCCCCCAGAAATATCCACAAAAAACAAGGAACAAAGGTGACCCAGGTCGCCAGGAGCGATGCGAGAATACCCGCGGTAATGGGATCAAGCAGTCCTGCATCTCTGAAAGCACCCATAAAACCGACAAATTGAACTACTTGAATAAGGGGACCGGGCGTCGTTTCTGCCATGCCAAGGCCATCCAGCATTTCTCCAGGCGATAACCAGCCGTAATTCTGTACAGCCTCTTGCGCCATGTAAGCTAAGACTGAGTATGCGCCACCAAAGGTGACGACTGCCAGCTTACTGAAAAAAAGTCCTATCTGAGTAAAGACATCGTCATACCCCAGTGTCATAAGCAAAACAATTAGCGGTGCGAACCATAACGGCAGCCAGACCGCGAGCACTTTAAATGCCCGATTACGTGTTGCCTTGGTATGGTTTGCTTGCCCGCTATCGATCATATTGTCGATCGCACGATCAGCCTCTTCCGGGGCATCGTGGCCCTTGATAATCGTAAAACGTTCTGGGTCTATATACCTCCCCAACAAACCAATAAAAGCAGCCGTCAGTATCACTATCGGAAATGGCACTGCAAAAAAGAAGATCGCAATAAACGCGGTGGACGCCAGTGTGTACATATAGGCATTTTTGAGGGCACGTTTGCCGATACGAATAACCGCTTGAATGACGATCGCCAGTACGGCTGCCTTGATACCAAAAAACAGTGCTTGCACCCAGGTTGCATCCTGAAACCCGGCATAGAGAACGCTGAGCACCAGAATGCTTAAAAAGCCCGGCAGTATAAATAGACCACCGGCGACTAAACCTCCCCGGACACCATGCAGCAGCCAGCCAATGTAGGTAGCGAGTTGTTGGGCTTCTGGGCCGGGTAGAACCATGCAGTAATTGAGCGCATGAAGAAACCTGTTTTCACTGACCCATCGTTTCTCATCCACCAGAATGCGGTGCATGACTGCGATTTGGCCTGCAGGACCACCAAAGCTCAGCATGGCAATGCGTAACCAAACGTGCACGGCTTCCCTGAACGAAATATGGTGGCCGAATTTGTTGAGATTACTTGTCGTTGTTTCTCTGGTGTTTTGATCCACCAAGTCAGGAGGAGATGAATGTTCCTGCATACTCTATTCCCCTTTTGTGTGGGCCGTGTACAGGCTGTCGAACACCTGCTTGGCAGCCAGCAACAGTTGGTCATCGTCGTTGAGAGTCTCACGAAGGCCCATCAATATGTACTCAACCCCGGCGGCTTCCCGTGGCTGATAGCCGCCTACATCAAGGTAGTGCACCAGTTTCCCAATCCTTTGTAGAGCCACATGACGCAGGTCAAAGCTCGCCAGTAAAGTCTCGAAGGTGACTTTTTCAGCCACATGGGTGAAGGTGGCCCCATCGAAATCGAAACCCAGCGCGTTATCGGGGCAGTCGTCTGGAGAGTTCAACCACACAAAGTGCGCTTGCGGATCGATGAATTGCTTAATCAACCAAGCGCTGGCCAGGCGGTCCACCCAAGGCCGACGACGCGTTGCCCAGAGCCTGCTCTGGTAATCGGCTGGGTCGAGAACATCGATAATGCCTGAAGCGGGTAATGGTTCATCAGGCGATAAAACCCGGTTGGCATCGGTTTCCAGTTCCTGTAACGCCCGGTCAACTCGATCACGGGCAGTGCCTGGGAAGAAGTCAATCTGTGAAAGTCGTCCGAAGCCTTTACGCAGTTTACGCATCTCCTTCATGATTTCTAAAGCTGATTCTGGCGACAAGGTTGCCCGTAGCTCTGCAATGGTCGAGTGCAAAGTCTCATAGTCATCCGAACGATCGAATAATAATGGGAAGTCATGCGCTTCCGCGTCGTCAGTAGTGAGAACATGGGCAACACCACCAGTCTCGCGAACATCGTGGGCTATTGCCTCCAATTTGTTTAAATGATCTGGGTGAGCTGGCAATAGATAGACACCGTCGCGCAGCGACGCGGCCCCCAACGCTTTAATAGCACGCCATGCCCGCATACGCACCGTTGCGTTTTCAGTGGGGAGGGAGAGTATTAGTAATAACCACGACATAGTGTAAAGTGTACTACTATTTTGTAACGATTACTACCATTTAAACCAACCAGGGCCTTACAATGAGGCTTCTATCTTGTCGCTTCATTGTCCTTTACGAAATTAAGCAGCTAATCATAAAACGCGTTTTATTTAACTGGATTGCCTCGTTACTGCTGACGCTATGTAGAGCTATTTGGTTTTAAAATTCTCACATTTGCTGAACCTGCTATCGCAAGAGTCTCGTGGAGTTCATCAGTCAGAGCTCGATTTTTAGAAACCAAGACATTAATCTTAGTGCGAAGCTCAGCATTTTCGGTGCGTAGCTGCCGATTTTTTGCCTTTTCCAATCGCAGTGCTTCATGTTTTTTATCGCGTTGTATGCGATTTTGTTTACCTAGCATTGTCCGGATACGGTCTGCCATATCGGGATAGTTGTTATGAATGGTTGCCCGACTTACTCCTGCTTCCTCTGCCACGGCAGCAACAGACATTTTGCGCTCTTTACTTACAACTTTAGGGCGACCTTTTTCAATACGAGTAATTGCCTGGCGTATGATATTTCGGGTTTGTTCTCCTTTAGATGACTCAGCCATGGCGGCTTAACCTCTCGGGGTTAGCGCCTAAATCAGAGAGCACTTTTTTACAGCGATTGATGTCACGCTCAACCCGTTCCTGTCCAGATGGGCCAATATCATCTATCTGACGTAATTCCACCTGTTGCGCATAGATGCTTTCCCATATGGTCTGTCTCGTATCGTCGATAACTGATTGTTTGCAATCCGCGCAACGTGTTGTATCGACGCTTTGGCCGCCATTACAACCGCTGAAATCGGCCGTACACCACGCAACGCCTGTACTTCGGATTGAGATCTGCCCGGAAAGTTTCTCTGCCATTTCTCGTCGCCCACTATAAGTTGTGAGCACTTCCTGACGATTACGGAAGTTTTTGATTGGCTCAGCCATACCTCCACTGATTGGGGTGTCCTGATTCAGCCAATGATCTAAAACATCGATTTTAATGTTTCGCACGGAAGCAAGTATTTCATCATAAATTTCAGCATCCTGGTGCTCGTTAATGGCATAAAGTGCAGTCATGTCGAGGCTCCAGTGTTTGAAATGCTCTCTCAAATAGCGCAAATCACCATACGCTGAGTGAGCGGCATAAACGGCAAAAGTGCGCCTGAACTGATGAGGGGTAAAACGCCAGTCGATTCCGTGTATTTCGGCAAATTTGTTTAGTCTGCTTCGAATGCCTGCTCCGGAAAGGGTTTTGATACGATCGTGTTTGTGTGAGTGCCCAAGTAACAGAATATCTTGATGTTGCTTCAACACAGACAATTCAGGGCAATGCTTGTTATGCTCAGAAAGCCTATATATTTCGGCCTGAATCACCTCTGACAGTGGCTTAGTTATCCGCTCAGCTAGGTTAATTGCAGTATGCGCGATCGCCGGAACAAGCCAACTGGTTTCACCTTCATGAGTTTTGTCACTATAACCATTGATCCAGTGATGGCGTTCGCCATCATCACCAACTGTGGTGGAGGCACACCCAAACCGTAAGCTGGCTAACTCACTAAGACGGATACCGCTGGTAATGAGTATTATTAACATGCATGCATCCAGAAGCCTGGCAATATCCTTATTAAGGGATTGAAGACCACCCCCATAGCCTCGCTGAGCAAGTTTGATATTAAGCTTTGTGGAAAACAATCCTACCTGCTGCAATTGATGTGCAGCATTACGATGCTCTAGTAATTCTTCTGCATTTTCTAACCAGTTATAAGCTTGGCTGAACAAGTTTGATAGAACTTCATCAGGGATAATGAGGGTCTTTCCCACCCACCTGTTTTCGTCGAGAACTCCAGAATGTAAAGCAGCAGACGATTCCGGCCAAGGATGAGCCATTACGTCAAAGCTGTGGCGGCTGAGTTGATGAATCATCTCGAGAGCCAAAAACCTATTGGATAAAGTGTTTGGACGCAAGGGCTTGCCCGATTGGGGGTTGATTTTTGAGCGACAGGTTTCCACATACTGGCGAGCCAGCAGTGTATTCACTCTGTCGAGACGGTCAAAACCTTGCTGCTCAAGGAACCTGAGAAATATGCTCGCATTAGAGAAAAACTGTATAACAGTACTCCCTCTTGGGCGAACACTACCTTCTATTCCATAGAAGTAAAAACGGAGCACCATAATTTTCAAAATACGCTGGAAAATTAGAGGGACTCTATCGAAATTCATCCTCTTTTCGTGATCTGCAGCGTAGTGGGGAAACAGTGCATTAGGAAGCACCCAGATATTGCTTCCAAAACAGCTCAGCGGGATGTGACTCCCATCTTCTAGACTCCTCGCAGTAACTACCATGTTAGCGTCAGGCTCATCTTTGTCTGCTCGCTGGAGGAAGTCTGTTACTTCACAATGAATTCTTGCTTCGTCTAACGTCATAGGCCAAACTGAAGCATCTGAGGATCTCGCCAGAATGGATGAGGGGTATTCTTAGCATCTACACGAGCCTGTAAAACTTCCGTTTCGTCAAATTGTGGAGCAATCTGCCGATCAACAATCCTGATAATATGTGCATAATATCGACTCCAGTTATGCAGTCCAATCCGCTCACGCTCACGAACAAGTAACCAGTAAAGCGAATAGACTCGATACAGATCATCACCTGTCACCACGAAGTTCTTACAGATAAAACAGTTTAAGAAGCTTGTACAGTGACTACCATTTTTGGGGGCGCGGTCTCCATTCAGGTTGTCGCTACATCCCGCCACGGGGGTATTCTCTTTAACCACCTCAGTCGCATTGCCAGCCTGTAAAAGAGACTCAACGAGCACCTGGCCCATAAAATTCCAATGCTTCTCTGCTTCTAGCGGGGCTTCCAGATAGTGATCATTGTGTGCACGCATGCCATGCCCTAACACTGCGGCACTAACAAATGGATCTTGGCCTGAGAGTTCCCAAATGTGATTTGCAAAAGTTTTCCTCAAGCGCATCACATTCAAATTGATAGGATTTCCATCATCGTCTTCCAATTTGTATTTATTCATTAGTTCATCGGCGGCTAAGCTCAGAAGTCTGTTAGTAAGTCGCCGGTTCTCTCCACGAGAACTTCCTCCACGACTTTTACCTACAAACAAAAATTGAGAATATTTACTCTGCTTACGAATTTCTTTGTTGCGTGTTAGTACCAGATCGATAATTACAGAAACCTGAGTCGCCTTGACAGGCACTATGAACTCTAAGGTCTCGCTTTTACGAATGCTCTGGATATGGGTATTTTTACCACGGCGTTTGAAACTGACCAGAAGACGGTGTGACGGTTTCAATGGGTGTTGTTGAAGACAGTCAATAGGTAACTCTAGCAGTGGGCTAGGATTCAACCCCGTCCGCGCAGCAATTGCCAACGCGCATATGCCAAGCTCATAAAATGACATTGAGCCTTCTCCACTGGCAATATATTGCAGTTCAAATCCGAGTGCTTTGAAAACCTGCGCCCGCTCACTTTTTGACAGCGCTCGTTCTCCCTTTTTTTGATGATTAATTTTTGGATATGGATTAGCAGGGAAAATATCAGGTGATATAAGATTTTGGCGACTCAGTTCCATCAGTACGGATTTAGTGAAGGTGTAGATGTTTCTCTGCGAGATCACACTGCGCTCTGTGCTGGCTAGATGTCGAATAAATCTTTGGATGAGGTTACGCGTTATATCTTTCAAAGTGAGATCGCACTCAAGTGAATGAGCCACTGCAGAACAGAAAGGTAAGAAGGTTGCCATACCGCGATTGCAGTAGGTGATAATGCTCGTCATTGAAAGGGTTTGTCCGTGTGTTTTTCGGCTCGCGATCACCATGCTTTCAATCACCTGCTGGCACGCCGATACTATGTCGTCACAACCCTTTTCGTAAAACAAGGCAAAGTCAAAGTAGCGCAAACTGATTGTACTTTCTCCAAATTCAATTAAGGTCTGCGCTGGACGCTTTTCCAGAGTATCTTTATCAATTGTCACTCGATCCTGAACCACGGTTTCAGTAAAAGCAGGCTTGAACTGCTTCTTTCGCATTTATATTGTCCTCATTTACGTAAAAAGAGCGTCAATTTCTTGCTGGTAGTTCGTCATAAGATCATCTTCAACTTCTGATAACAGGTGCAGATATTTTTCTGTTGTGGTGACCGAGCTATGACCAAGTCGATCGCGGACATAGAGCAGCGGATCAAAACGGCTTTGCCGCTCACGTAACCCATATAGCGTATGAGTTGCATAGGTATGTCGGAGTATGTGCGGAGTTACTTTGAATGGAAGACCTAAACGCCTATACAGGTTGTTAAATCCGCGGCCCCCATCTGCCCAAGGTTGACCTTGTTTATTGAGAAATAAAGACTGCTGCATTTGCCCACTGAGAATTTCCAGAGCGCTTCGACGGTGAATCACGTACTGACGAAGGTCTTCAATCATGCGAATCGGTATATCAATCCCTCGTCCTTTACCACCTTTTGTTTTCATGGTTTTGGGATCTAATTTCACCCGAACGAACTCTTTGAAAATCTCATGTTGAGCTGTTTCAATTACATAAGAAACTGGGAATGTCGCCAACTCCTCTTTTCGCATACCAGTCACTAGAGCCAGACGCGTAATTAAGAGGAGAGTGGGGTTTTTGATCCTTTTCAGAAGCACCGTCACCTGTTGTCGAGACAATACTCGTATTTCCGTAGGCTGAGTCTTAAGCATAACGTCTGGGGACACTTTCAGCCCACCGGAAGCATCCGTATGAGCAAGAAATCCTTTCGACTGTCGCACCCGGATTGTTTCCATGTCATATGGCAGTGAATCAATCCACCCCTGCTTTACACCAAAGATATAAAACCGGATGATGATCCTCAACCGGCTATTGACAGTCGATGCATTCAGTCCAAGCTCACCTAATGACCAGTCGCGATATGCAGCCAAAATAGTGTGGTTACGATGATAATTAAACTCTCTCCAATCGAACCTATTACCCTCTAAAAAACCGAAATAGTCATATAAGGATTGCCCATAAACAGCCCAGCTACGAGGGCTTTGGACGCGACCTCGTTTAATGCATTCATGAAGAAGAAATTGATGCGTTTCCTCTATGAATTCCATATTTTGATCCAGCAGGATTGGAAATCCGGGATAGCTGATCGCGTTTAACTTAAAATCCTCGGTTGCGAAAATCAGTTCCATATCAGCAAACCTTCCTTCAGAGGACACTCTGTTTTACCCGGTCATTCGGCATGACAATAAAGGCCTGGGTAATAAATGATATTTTGGTATTGGTAGTAAGAATTACGATATGTGGGTAGAGCTGAATCGAGGGCATAAATACCTCACTAGGGGAAGTAAGGTTGTCAC
>NZ_DDCG01000015.1:0-62525 GCF_002335235.1 Methylophaga sp. UBA2012
TGGGGATAGCTCAGGGTCAGAGTGATTGATTCTTTAGATTTATATGTCGATGATGGTTTTGGAGGCTTCTATGAGAAAACTCGTATTACTGGTTTCAATTTTAGTCTTTACCACAACGGCATTCGCTCACAGCGGAGGCTGTCGTAAAGACAGTCCTCCAGGAAAATGCTGTCATGCGGGTTCAAAGCCTTATCACTGCCACTGAAGCATTAAGGGGATAGGCCGGTTTTTAAATCAAACACGGATCTTACTTGAGCTGAATGATTAGTGCTTTGATGGCGGCGTTGGTGGTTGAGGCATAATCGGTGCCTTTTCGGCATCTTTCTGTTTTTTCTCGTCAGGATCGTCTGGTTGATATGTACCTTCTGAGGGCTTTGGTGCTTCAGGCGTTTCTTCTGCTTCTTTTTCTTCTTCATCTGAGAGCCTCATCGAAGCCGCAATAATACTCGAAAGGTTTGTTGATATTTCTGTGTCTGTTTTGTGTAGTGTCATTTTGCTGTTCCTTGAGTTAGTGAAAAAAAGACTTCTCGCTATTACAAGAGGATGGAATGACTTGTTTGATAATTTTAAGATGAGTGAGATTGATAACCGCTAAGGCGGCATAGCTGTTGTCAAAAAGGTTTTATCAAATATGTAATTGATTATATGGGTGGTAAAAATAAGTCATTACCGAACGGATTTTATTCTACCGCTACTTTAAATTTACCCTAGCAAAATAAACCCTTGAAAACAATTAACTGGGTTTCATACCAATAGAAGCATGCTTTATTCAGAGTGAGGTAAACAGAGTGATTGCTTCTGTGGCTTCTATTTACATACGGGTATAAGATGAACTCACCCAATCAAAAAAATGCTGGGGGAGTGAAACGTGAAGAGTAAAAATAGCGTTCGTAATAAAAGATCCGTTTAGGTCTTCAGATGTGCCAGAGCAGATCTGACCAGCCAGTTTTCGTTGAAAGCGTTTTAGAACAGAAAGTCAAAATGCTTTTTTCTGGCAGCATTTTTTCTATCACTATCAATGCCACCGTGGGCTTGATACTGATTATAGTCCAGCTTCCTGTGATTCCCGTTTCAACCTCATTAAGTTGGTATGCGGTGTTGGTGACGGTTTTGATCTCAAGATGCGTTTTGTTGGTTTACTGGCAGCGAGATGAGGACAAAACAGAGCGTAGTCAGGCTCGCTGGATTCAGTACTTTCGTTTCAGTATTTTCGTCACCGGCAGCATTTGGGGTGTAGGTGGCGTGATCCTAATGCCGCAAGATAGTATGGCTTATCAGACATTCTTATCATTCACCATTGGCGGATTGTCTTCTGGCGGTATGGCTACACTCTCAGTTGATCGAAGGTCGGTTGTGGCTTTTGTTCTTCCGTCGATGATTCCACATATTCTGATTCTTATTCAGCAAGGTGAACCCATCACATATGGCATGAGTGCCATGCTGTTGCTATTTTTGTTTTTTGTCTTTCTGATGGCAAGAAAGTCAGGCGAAACTTTTCTGGAAAATGCCAGATTACGTATAAAAGCATTAGAGAGCGAATCACGCTTGCGAATGATGTTGGACTTTAGCCCCACCGCGGCATCGATTATTGATACCGATACACAAGAAGTGGTCTTTGCGAATAAAAGTTATGCTTCTTTAATCGAAAAGAAACATCAGGAAGCTTTAGGCGTCACGCTTCGACGTTATTACGCGAATAAGGTTGAATATGATGATACGGTGAAGTTAATTGAGTTCGGTCAGCAGGTGAATAACCAATTAGTTGAACTCCACATTGCTGATAGCCAGCAAACAACTAAATGGGTTCTCGCCTCCTATCTTCAAATTGAATATCACAGCAAGCAAATGATTCTGGCTTGGTTTTACGATATTACAGATAGGAAAGTCATGGAAGAGCACGCCCAGCATCTCGCTCATCACGATGCACTGACCGGATTGCCAAATCGAATCTTATTCAGAGAACGACTGCATTTGGCGATGACCATGGCCGAACGGGATAAATACGCGTTAGCCTTGATGTTTATCGATTTGGATGAATTCAAACCAATTAATGATACTTACGGACATGATGTGGGTGACGCTGTGTTGGTTCAGTGTGCCGAACGAATCCGTGCATGTCTGCGTAAGCCTGATTCAGTTGCCAGACTAGGTGGTGATGAGTTTGTCGTGTTGCTGCATAAAGTCACTGATGAGCAGGCCGCCTTGCAAGTCGCTGAGAAAGTACTGGAAGTTTTGCAAAGCCCTATGACATTTGAGGGTTTAAGCGTCAGTGTCGGTGCCAGCATTGGCGTTGCACTTTATCCACTGCACAGCACGGAAGAGGATGGGCTGTTAAATTGTGCTGATTTTGCTATGTACGAGGCGAAGAGACATGGTCGAAACAGGGTCAAGCTGTTTCAAAATGAGTATAAATAAGTCATTTTGATGAGCGAATGACCATAGATTCCTGATGGAACATAAGTGACTGATTCTTGATACATATAAGAATCATTAGATGGAAGCCACACAACGGCCAGGGCACTCTATGAGCATCTGATGAGTTCAAAAATGTGTGTAATGAGTGATGAAGCAGTCAGAAGTCAGCAAAAATGGGTGATTTTGAGCTTATTGATTCCATGGTGTTCACTTTCATCGTTGATATTATGCGCCCACGTACGCAGCGAGTTCTTCAGGTTCACCAGTGGGAAAAGCTTCTTTTAAAAAATCCAGAAATGCGGTAACACGCGCATTGAGCAGTCGCCGAGACGGATAGAGAGCCCAAAGGGTAATTTCTGGACCTTCGGTTTCTCCCCACGACACGAGTCGTCCCGTTTTCAAATCCTCACTGACCAGAGAAACAGGTAGTAAGCCGGCACCAGCACCGGCACGGACTGCATCGCGCACCATAATTATTGACGAAAGATGGAGCTTTGGAGTCAATGTAAGATGTTCTTTGCCTGAAGGCGTCACTATGTGCCATGTTGATGGGGTGGGACTGTTTCCGCGAACAACCACCGAGATCGACTGTTTTTTGGATGGGCGTATCAAGTCTGGACTAGCAACAACCAGCAGTCGATCTCTTAAAAATACACGACCATAAAGGTTTTCATCGATGTCGGGATTCACCCTTATAACCAGATCATAAGCCTCTTCAACCATATCTACGGGTCGATCCTCTGTCGTAACTTCAAGTTGTACATCTGGATATTTCATAGCGAATTCAGCGGCAAGCTTACCCATTGCAAGTTGGCAGAATAATAGTGGCGCGCTGATGCGTAATCGCCCTGAAGGTTGGGTTGCACCTGAAGTGACTGAATTAATGGTCTCATCCAACTCGGTAAATAAAGTTTTCGTTCGCTCGTAGAGGGCGATTCCCTCTTGAGTCAATTTGAGGTTATGCGAACCGCGTTCGAAAAGTCTCAGTTGAAGACTGCTCTCCAATTCACTAACTCGACGTGAAAGGGTGGCTTTGGCACGACCCGTAGCTCGGGCAGCTCGCCCAACCCCACCATGTTTGGCAACTAGATTGAAATCAGCCAGTGCAAGTAGATTCATAGTGTTCCGTATATGAGACAGTTTGTCCAAATATAGCACCTATCGTGCCTTTAGTGAAACTAATAGAGTATGACCAGTAGCCACACAACACCTTAACTTTTTAATTGGAGAAAATTTATGACTATTCTTGTAACTGGTGCTACTGGCCGTGTCGGTCAGCATGTCGTAGACCAACTCATCCATCGCGATGCACATGTTCGAGTGTTGACACGTGATCCATCAAAAACCAGCTTCCCGCACGGCGTTGATGTCGTGAAAGGTGATTTGCTTGATATTGATGCTTTACGTAACGCTTTTACTGGTGTGACAAGTATGTTCTTGCTCAATGCCGTCACTGGTGACGAGTTTACTCAGGCACTAATAACCTTAAACATTGCTAAAGAGTCTGGTGTAGAACATGTCGTTTATCTATCGGTATTTGAGGCTGATAAAGCGGTTAATGTGCCACATTTTGCTGTGAAATATGGTGCTGAGCGTATGCTGGAGCATCATGGGTTCAGTGGGACTATTCTGCGTCCGGCCTATTTTATAGACAATGATCAGATGATTAGGGATGTGATTGTCAATTATGGTATCTATCCGATGCCGATCGGAAGCAAAGGGGTTGCCATGGTCGATGTTCGTGACATTGCTGAGGTAGCGGCAATAGAGTTGCTCCGATGTGATAAGGGTCAGGGTAAGCAATCCATTACCAATATCAATCTGGTTGGTCCTGACAATTTAACAGGAGTAGCCGTGGCTGAAATCTGGTCTGACGTCCTCGGTCGAACGGTGAACTATGGTGGAGACGATCCCAGCCAGTTTGAACAGAATATGGCGACCTTTATGCCGAAATGGACGGCCTATGAAATGCGTCTGATGGCTGAACGTTATGTCAGTGACGGCATGATCTCACAGAATGGTGATATTGAGCGTCTGACTCAAATGCTTGGCCGACCATTGCATAGCTACCGTGAATTTGCACAGACCATGTCCTCTCAAATGAGTATCTAGATTGAATATAAAAAGCGGCAGGAAAGTGAGTCATACTTTCCTGTCGTATCTACCGATTGGTGAATAAAAAAATCATTAGTGGGGTAAGGCAAAAGCATCTGGAATCGATAGGCTCAGTAACGGTCTTAACTTGATCAAGCAAACTAATCGATTAATCCTTTTCTACCCACGTTCATCCTAGTAACCATGAATTTTTAGTTTCAAAACATTTTCCACTCAAACCAGTAACTAACAGGCATAATTTGCAGAATACTGTCATTCACCTGCATAGGAATTTGCTTTGTTAAGTTATCGTCACTCATACCATGCGGGTAATTTCGCGGATGTGTTGAAACATATCGTGCTGATCGAGTTGCTTCAGCATATGGTGAAAAAAGAGAAAGCCTTTAGTTATATTGATACCCATTCAGGGGCGGGGCTATATCACCTGCGTTCAGACCATGCAGAAAAACTTCAGGAATATCAGAAAGGTATTGCTAAGGTGTTTCATCTGGACTGGCCAGAGTTGGCGGCGTATCAGACGGCAGTGAAGACGGTGAATGATGGCAATGATCTGACGTTTTACCCTGGCTCACCCTTATTGGCGATGCAATATTTACGTGCTCAGGATCAGGCATGGTGTTTTGAGTTGCATTCGGAAGATAGTGTATTTCTGACCAATAACCTGCGCCAATATAAGCAGGCTCGTGTTCGGCGAGAAGATGGCTTGAAAGGTTTGCTGAGTTTATTACCGCCGGAGTCACGTCGGGCATTGGTGTTGATTGACCCGTCTTATGAGATCAAATCGGATTACGATGAGGTGTTTCATACGGTCGAGAAAGCCCACAAAAAGTTTGCTACTGGTACATATGCAATCTGGTATCCGGTGGTCGACAGGTCACGTATTAACCGCCTGGATAAACAGTTGATTAATAGTGGTATCACTCATATACAACGCTATGAACTAGGGTTGGATGCGGATGCTTCCACACGTGGTATGACGTCATCGGGCATCTATGTCATCAATCCACCCTGGCAATTGATGGAGACCATGACGGCATTACTGCCCAAACTAGTGAAAGTCTTGGGTGAAAATGCAGGTGCATTTTATCGGGCTGATACGTTGGTGGCGCAGTAAGGTAGCTACTTCGCTGACAACTGCTATGGATCAAATAGGATCGGCTTTCAAAAGTCTGAGTGTTTGGCTCATTTTTCTATAAGACAAACTCTGACTATGCTATTGCTATGCAGTCTTAATCGCGTTTTTGTTCTATCGTTAAGTACTTGCATAATCAATGAGTTGCCGGTGGATGATTTTCACTTTTATTACTAAAACCTTCAAAAAAAGACATCATAAACTTGCCTTAGCCACTGATTTTGATTGAAAAAAATAAGATGGAATGATTTAGAATTTTCTTCTTTGCTCTCAATGAAGGAGCTTGTGATGAAGCTGGATATCGCGATTTATACGGAGTTAATGGCACGTTATAACCAATGGATGAACCAGTCTGTTTATCTGGCAGCCAGTCAATTAAGTGATCAGGATCGCAAGGCCGACTGTGGACTGTTTTTCAAATCCATTCATGGCACCTTAAATCACCTATTGTTGTGCGATCGGATGTGGCTAGACCGATTTAAAGGTCAGATTCCTTCAGCTGATCTGAAGGCATTGGATCAGGAACTTTACAGTGAGTTCACGGAGCTAAAAAAAGCGCGTGATGAATTAGATCTGGAGATACTTGATTGGGCAGCTTCACTCGATGAGACAGTTCTGCCAGAACGCTTGGTCTATACCAGTCTGGCAGCTGCTGCCGAAAAGAATGTCGATTTCACTCAAGCGATTATTCATTTTTTTAACCATCAAACCCATCATCGGGGACAAATCACCACAGCACTGAACCAGACTGGTGTCGATGTCGGGGTGACAGATTTATTATTTATGCCTGAGATCAGTGTATGAATGTAACGGCGTTTTTACTGTTTGCGATTGCGTCCACCATCACGCCGGGTCCGAATAACATCATGATTCTAAACTCGGTGCTGCACTACGGGGTTAAACGTACCCTGCCGTTTTATTTGGGGGTGTGTTTTGGCTTTCCATTGATGTTGCTGGCCATCGGTATGGGCTTGAACACGCTGTTTAAGCAATACCCGGTGTTGCATCTGATTTTAAAAGTTGTTGGCATTGTCTATTTACTCTATCTGGCCTGGTTGATCGCCACCCAAAAACCGTCTTCCAACACCGGTATTCAACAAAAACCGATGTCTGTGTTGGGGGGAATGATTTTCCAATGGTTAAACCCCAAAGCCTGGATTATTGCCATTGGTGCCGTGACGACCTACTCCTCGCTGGATTCAGGTTGGGGAAATATTGTATTGATGGCCGTTATGTTTTTAGTGGTCACAGCGATTTGTCTTTCGTTATGGTTATATCTTGGTCATGCTTCACGTTCTTTTATTCATTCGAATAAAGCGATGCGACTGATTAATCTGAGCATGGGAATGTTATTGGCTATTTCTGTGGTGCCAGTAATTATCGATGTGTTAACGCTCAGCCACTAACTAGGTATATTGAGTTGATGTACTCATGATTCACATTTTTGATAATGAAAAGTAGATAAGAACAGATCAGCGTTTCTCTGAGTCTTAAACAAGCCTTTGTCCAAATGACCCGTCTCACGGTCTTTTATACAGTTGTATGGCATGTCGAACATGCCAAAAACAACGATAAAAGGACAAAGAAATGAAGCTGAAAATACTTTCTATTGCTTTGCTATCAGCCACGCCAGCATTGGTGGCTGCTGACGAACTTCAACAAATGCAGGAAAACCCTAATAACTGGGTTATGCCTGCAGGTCATTACAATAATCAACGTTACTCTGAGCTGACACAGATTAATAAAGATAATGTGAAAGATTTAGGCATGGCCTGGTCATTTTCGACCGGTGTTTTACGTGGACACGAAGGAAATGCCTTAGTTATTGATGGCACGATGTATCTACATACGCCATTTCCAAACATTGTTTATGCGCTGGACCTAAATAATGATGGCGCCATTAAATGGAAATATGAGCCCAAGCAAAATTACGATGAAACTGTACCCGTCATGTGTTGCGACACAGTCAATCGTGGCTTGTCTTATGCTGATGGCAAAATTTTTCTTAATCAGGCTGATACCAAGTTAGTCGCTTTGAATGCTGAAGACGGAAAAGTAGTGTGGTCGGATAAGCGTGATGACCCAAGAAAAGGTGCTACCAGTACTGCAGCGGCTCATGTTTTTAAAGATAAAGTGATTGTCGGTATTTCCGGTGGTGAATTTGGTGTGCGTGGTTATGTTCAGGCCTATGATCTGGATGGCAATGTGAAATACAAGGCCTATAGCACCGGCCCAGATGAAGATATGCTGATTGATCCTGATAAAACCACGTCAATGTTAAAACCAGTAGGAAAAAATTCATCGCTGGATAGCTGGCAGGGCGATCAATGGAAAATTGGCGGTGGCACCACATGGGGTTGGTATTCCTACGATCCGGAATTGAATACTTTCTATTACGCGACGGCTAATCCATCGACGTGGAACCCTGCACAACGTCCTGGAGATAACAAATGGACTATGTCGATTTTCGGCCGTGATCTTGATACGGGCATGGCAAAATGGGTTTATCAGATGACACCGTTTGATGAATGGGACTATGACGGTATCAATGAAAATATTTTGGTGGATCAAAAAGTCAAAGGCAAACAAAGAAAAACGCTGGTGCATTTTGACCGTAATGGTTTTGCCTACACGATGGATCGGGCAAATGGTGAATTGTTAGTGGCAGAAAAATATGACCCTACAGTGAACTGGTCAAACGGGGTCAATTTAAAAACAGGCCTGCATGATCGGGTGGCAAAATACTCAACGGCGAAGAATGGGCCGGATGTCACCACCAGCGGTATTTGTCCTGCAGCGCAGGGTTCAAAAGATATGCAACCTGCTGCCTACTCACCACGGACTGGACTTTTCTACGTCCCCACAAATCATATTTGTATGGATTATGAGCCATTTGAGGTGGAATACGTTGCTGGTCAGCCTTATGTCGGGGCAACGCTAAGTATGTATCCGGCACCGGGTGGCACCAATATGGGTAACTTTATTGCCTGGGATGCCCGAGAAGGTAAAATCGTTTGGTCTAATCCTGAGCGTTTTTCAGTCTGGTCTGGTGCTTTAGCGACGGCTACGGATGTTGTTTTTTATGGCACGCTTGAAGGCTATTTAAAAGCAGTAGATGCTCAATCAGGTCGCGAGCTTTGGCGCTTTAAAACCGCCTCGGGCATTATTGGTAATGTGAACACCTACAAACATGATGGTAAGCAATATATTTCTATTTTGTCTGGTGTTGGTGGTTGGGCTGGTATTGGTATGGCTATTCCATCACTTGAAAATGATGCCGATGGTTTAGGTGCCGTTGGTGCTTATAGAGCTTTATCCAACTGGACAAACCTGGGGGGTGTGTTGAGTGTGTTTAGCTTATAAGAGGTTATATTCTCACAGTAAATGACCTCGACCCGGCATGGTTTTCATGCCGGGTTTTTTTTATTGTTTCAATTGATTTCTGATTAAAGTGCAGAAATGTTCGACACTTTTTTTACGCAGTCGATCTTTGACGGTAAACAGACCAATTTGTCGTTCTTTGGGGGCGGGGCTTAAGTCGTATACACGACGTTTAGCAGAGGTATTTAGCCGCGAAAAAGCCTCCGGTAAAATGCTGAATGCCATGCCGTTTTCAACCAGATCCAGGATAAAGGAAATGGTATTTACTTCTGTTATTTTGCTGGTAAATATCTGGTGATCTTCGAAAAACTGATCAACCACGCTTCGGGTTTCAAATCCTTCTGGTAACAACACGGCTTTCAGCGGATGTGGCTGGCCTTGCATGATGGCTGAAGCATATTGGACCGACTCATGATTGATGATCAATTTCCATGCTTCAGAAAATAAAGATTCAAAAAGCAGATCATGATGGTATTTCTTATCAAGAATAAAACCGATGCCAACATCAATATCGCCAGTCAATAAACGCTGCTCAATTTGCCGATTAGATAGCTCTTCTATGTGCAGAGCGATACCCGGATGCAGCCGGTCAAACTCTAAGACAATTTCCCGACAATACAAAGCATTAATCGATTGTAAAACGCCTATACGTAAACTGCCTGTCTGACCTGATTCAATATCACTCACTGCTTCTTTCAGTAAGTCGACCTCATTCAGAATTTTATTGGCCACGTCCAACACTTTTGCACCGGATTCCGAGAGTTTGACGTGACGACCAACCCGATGAAATAAAGCAATGTTGAGTTCCTCTTCCAGTTGTTTCATTTGATTAGATAAAGCCGGTTGGGTGATATGCAGTTTTTCAGCAGCCTGATGAAAGTGCTGTAGTTCAGCAACGACCTTAAAGTAGCGTAAATGTCTGAGTTCCATATCGTATCAATTGATTCATAAAAGTTATCAATAACATAAATATTTAAACTTATACATGCAACTTTTGTTCTGAGAGAATTGCTCACACATCAGGGAATTATTCTGAAATCACTCAGACAGTTTTGGTGTAAAAAGGGTAAAAATGATGAATGCGAGACTAGAACAACAGCCAATGGCGGCTGTTAATGACGAGTTGAGTTCATTTCACCAGTCTCTGGCGAGAGAGCTGCATGATGAGCTTGGGCAAGAGTTAATTTTAATCAAATTATTTTCTGAACGGATCTTACGATCATCTCAACTGGGTGCAGCACAGGAATACGCTCAGCAGATACTTTGCACGCTGGATAAAACGCATCAGCAGGTGAGGGGATTATTACAAAATATAAAATCACCCGTTCCGGAGGATGTCGACTTCAGACAACAAGTGACTGAATTGGTGGCACAGTGGCAAGCATCAAGTCAGCTAGAGGTGTCATTCAGTCTCGAAGGCGATGTGGATGCCATGCCTCGTGACCACGCCCACAGCATTTATCGACTGCTACAGGAAGGGCTCACCAATGTGGTTCGTCATGCTCAGGCTACAGCTGTCACCATTACGGTGTGTTATGCCCCTGACCTTATTCAGTTCGCACTTTCTGATAATGGTCGGGGTATGTCATCAGCCTCGGGGCAACGTATTGGATTAGGGCTGACGGGTATGCGTGATCGGGTGCTGGCGCTGGGCGGTCAATTTGAAATAAACCAGCATGCCGGAACACATATCAATGCACTTTTTCCATTAGTGAACTGACACAGATGAACATCTTGATAGCCGATGATCATCCCGCCATCAGAAGCGGACTGGAAGCGATGCTTAAAGACATGAACTGGCAGGTGTCTGCCTGTGTAAGTAGCGGTGAGTTGGCGTATGAGCATTACTGTCAGCAAAAAGCCGATGTGGTGGTATTGGATTTATCCATGCCAGGTATGGGCGGCATTGAGACTGCGAGACGAATTAAAGCACGTGATACTGATGCGCGCATCATCATTTATTCCATGCATTCAGCCGTGATGTATGCCAAGCAGGCTTTAATGGCTGGTGCATTATCTTTTGTACTGAAGTCGACGGCGATTGATGATTTATTTCATGCGATTAAACAGGTGGCTCAAGGACGCAGCTATTTGAGTCATGAGGTGGCTCAGAAAATGGCGATGTGCAATGTCATGGGTGACAGCCCGATAGATAAGCTCAGTACCCGTGAATTTGAAGTGTTATGTCTGTTGGCCAATGGCAAGGGAGTCGGTGATATCGCCGACATATTAAGTATTAGTAAAAAAACAGTAGCGACCTACCAGACTCAGTTGAAACGCAAGCTGGAACTGAACAGCACTGCAGACTTAGTGAAGTTAGCTATTGAACATGAACTTATTGACTAGGAGCAGAGATGAAAACAGCGATTGCACTCAGACATCTTGCTTTTGAGGATGCTGGGATATTGGGCAGTGTGCTTATGGAGCGAGGCATAACATTGTTTTATGTTGATGTCGCAACATCCGATCTCAGTCAGCTCGACAATGCGAAGATCGATTTACTGCTGATATTGGGTGGACCGATCAGCGTTAATGATGGGGCCCTGTTTCCATTTCTTGCCTCTGAGTTGGCCTTGATAAAACAGCGCCTAGAGCTGGGTCTGCCCACACTCGGCGTATGTTTAGGTGCACAGCTGATCGCAAAAGCCCTGGGAGCAAACATATACCCTGGCAAGCAAGCTGAAATTGGCTGGTATCCCTTACGTCTTAGCTCATCTGCACAGCACTCTCCCGTTAAGCACCTTTCATCGGCGATGACCACGATGTTTCACTGGCATGGCGAAACCTTTGATTTGCCTGCTGGGGCGACCTTACTTGCTTCATCTGACAGGTATGAAAACCAGATATTTTCATGGGGCGAAAAGGTGATGGCAGTGCAATGTCACCCTGAAGTTTTCACTGCCTCATTAGAGCATTGGTTTGTGGGGCATATCTGTGAGCTTTCCAAGGCAGACGTCTCTGTTATGACATTACGGGAGGCGAGCTCACATTACGGACCAAAATTGGAACAACAAGCCCGCTTATTCTTTACAGACTGGCTCGAGATCATTGGATTATGAAATTGTTATTACCGATAGTCACGGTGGATGCCGTCCTGATAGGCAAATCAGCACCATTAGGCCCTAATGGTGAGCCGAGTGCGATGAACAAACACCTTATTCAGGACCGTGTGTATTTGGGAACGGAAGGTTTGTTGGGAGATGAACAAGCTGACAGGCGTCATCACGGCGGCGTGGAGAAAGCGCTGCATCATTTTCCCGCGGAGCATTATTCCACACTGCAAAAGCACCTGAAAAAGTATACCGATGGCGCGTTTAGTGTCGGTCGATTTGGTGAGAATATCAGTACCACAGGCTTAATCGAGTCGGATGTCTGTATTGGTGATATTTTCCAGTTGGGTGAAGCCATTATTCAGGTGTCACAAGGCAGGCAGCCATGCTGGAAACTGAATGCGCGCTATGACTACCCAGAGATGGCAAAACAGGTTCAAAAACTGAAATCGACGGGTTGGTATTACCGCGTTATCAATCCCGGTTATATTCAGGCCGGTGATTCTTTAGTGCTACTGGAACGCCTATACCCTGACTGGTCTATTGCCCGATTATTAGATTATCTGTTTGAAGAGACCTTGAACCAGACGGCATTAAAAAACATGGTCAATATTCCTTCTCTGGCTCAAACCTGGCGCGACCTTGCTCAAAAGCGTATTGATTCCGGACAGGTTGAATCATGGCAGCATCGTTTAACAACACCGGATAAACAATCATGAAGTCGCGTTACCATATCAACATCCAAAAACAGCACAAACTTTGGTGTCAGATGAATATTGACAGCACATGGGCAGAAGATGTGCTGGCGGATCTGGTGGTTCGCTATCCGAAAACGGAAGGGTTTTCTATTGAAATATATCAGGCTCATGAGTCTCGCCGCATTCTGGAAACCAGCCACAGTGGCTTAAAAACCCTGGCCGTAGAATACGAAATGACGGCGGTAGAGAGGGAATAACACATGGCACAGTGGAACGTGGACGCAGTCATGAACATTGCCGAACGGCCAGATATTGTGATGGTGGCCGGAGAGGGTTCCTGGTTGACCGATAATCAGGGGAATCGTTATTTGGATTTCCTTCAGGGCTGGGCAGTGAATTGTTTAGGGCACAGCCATCCGGCGATTGTTGAGGCAATCTCAAAGCAAGCTGCCAAACTTATGAATCCCAGTCCGGCGTTTTATAACGAACCGATGATTGCCCTGAGTCAGTTATTAGTTAAATACAGTGGCTTTGATCAGGTCTTTTTTGCCAATAGTGGTGCGGAAGCAAATGAAGGGGCGATTAAACTAGCAAGAAAATGGGGGAGCAAATACAAAAACGGTGCTTATGAAATTATTTGTTTTGAGCGTGCGTTTCATGGTCGAACTCTGGCGACCATGTCTGCCTCAGGCAAGCCCGAGTGGGCCGAGTTATTTACTCCAAAATTAGCGGGTTTTAAGCATGTGCCATTGAACGATATCAATGCCGTGTTAGCAGCCATTAATAAGAACACGGTGGCGGTGATGCTGGAACCAGTTCAGGGAGAAGCCGGGGTCATCGCCGCTGATCCAGTTTTTCTCAGACAGCTACGGGACATGACCAAAAAGCAGGACTTGTTACTGATCGTCGATGAGGTGCAAACAGGCATGGGCCGGACAGGACAGTTATTCGCTCATCAGCATGCAGGTATACAACCCGATATGATGACCCTTGGTAAAGGTCTGGGCGGGGGCTTTCCCCTCTCTGCACTTTTAGTCACCGATCAGGTGGCCTGTTTTGACGTTGGTGATCAGGGCGGCACCTTTAATGGTAACCCCTTAGCCACAGCTGTTGGGCTGGCGGTATTAACTGAGTTAATACGTCCCGGTTTTATGGACGCGGTGAATGAAAAAAGTCAGCAGCTCAGTCGTAGTTTAAAAACACTTCAGCAGCATGACCGGTATGGGCTTATCAAGTCAGTCAGAGGTCAGGGCTTATTACAAGCGATTTGTTTTCATCGTCCGGTAGCCAAAGAGCTGATGAAACGAGCGTTTCAGGCGGGTTTATTGATTAATGCGGCGCAGGCGGATGTTATACGATTTATGCCATCATTACTGATCAGCGAAGATGAAATTGGTCTGATGGAAGATATTATGTTGCACCAGGTGCTCAACCGTTAACGATAGGGAACATATCAGCTAAACATATCGGATTTCGGCAAAGATCATAAAGCACTGTTTCTTTCGTTTCTTTCTTCAACTATTCTAGCCATAACAGTTATTTAGCATGATCGATACGATCATTATCTAAGGGATGGTTGATAGGTTTCAGTTCAATCAGCGTCTCTAAAAGAAAGTTTACGGAGTATTTACAGTGCAGAAAGTAGCCATTTTGCAGCATGCAGAGGGTGAATGGATTGGCTCAATGCAGGGTTGGTTTGCTGATAAAGATTTTGAGTTGCAGACCTATCGTCTGGATTTTAATGAAGCGTTACCGACGATTGATACCTTTGACTGGCTAGTGATCATGGGCGGCCCGATGAGTGTGAATGATGAAGACACTTATCCATGGTTACCTGCTGAGAAAAAGCTGATTAAAGAAGCGATTGAAGCTGGTAAAAAAGTACTGGGCATTTGCCTGGGTGGACAACTGATTGCCTGTGCAATGGGGGCTAAGGTTTACCAGAATGAGCAGCAGGAAATTGGCTGGCATACGGTGACTAAGACGGATGATACTGCCACCTGGATGCCGGATTCATTTGAGCCATTAAGCTGGCATGGTGAGTGTTTTGAGTTGCCGGTTAATGCCATTCCATTTGCCAGCAGCTTGGTTACCCCTTATCAGGGGTTTCATCTGGGACAACATGTCTGGGCATTACAGTTTCATTTAGAAGCAGAACCCGGCACGGTAGAAGCTTTTTATGCTATCGAGAAGTCTTTACCTGATGGTGAATATGTACAGAGTGAAGCCGAGTTATTTGATGACACGCCTTACCTGCAACAAAGCCGTGAAGCCATTTTTGCGTTACTGCATCAGATGAATGACTAAATAATGGGTGTAGTGACAGCTTAGTCGCTACACCGTTTATATAACGTCAAACCTCATACCGGTATGGATTTCCCCATCAGTGAGCACATCGGCACGTAAGCCGCTTTTGTGCACAAAGGCTTTTACGACGTCTTTTGCTGCCAGAGTGTCATTCCCCAGTAATTTGCCCAATGTGGCACAGGGTTCGCAAAGTTCAACACCTTTGAAACGAACATTCCCTATCGAAAATTCTTTACCAACCAGGTCATTCAGACGAATACCTTGGGTGATAATATTACGCCGGGTATCGGCCAGTTTAATACGTTGCTGGTAGTTATTGTTAAAGGCTTCGATTTCTTCTATTTCAATAAAGGTAATATTCTGTCCCGGCCATTGTGCCCGATCAAAATTACGGTCACCGACGATACCTTTAGCTGTGATCAGATCAATTTTCTTGACCTGAACCTGTTTTCCAAGACTGTGTTCAGCAATAAAAATGGTATGAATCATAGCGATGTCCTAATAAAAAAAGGAGTGAACACCTGAGGTATTCACTCCACGGAACAGATCATTTACCTATCTTCAACTAGAGTTTCAGCACAAAGTGTTTGGTAATCGGTTCGATAATTTCCCATGTACCGACAAAGGTTTTTTCAAACACCATGGATTCGCCTGCACTGAGCGTAAGAGGTTCACCGCCTTCAGCCGTGACAATCGCTTTACCTGCCATGATGTGCACAAACTCCCAGCCACCATAGGTAGCATGATAGGTGCCTTCAGTCGCTTCCCAGCGTCCAGATAAAATGCTGCCATCTTCACTTTTATATTCGATCCAGGTTTTCATGGTGGGATTACCCGTCTGTTTCACCCAGCCATCCAAATCCGATTCAATCGGATCGACGGTTTTATCAATAATCTTGGTGACGCTCGTCATGATATTCTCCAGTTTGAATATGTTGTTTACGCTTCTTTAGCCACAGGAATTTCGCTCTTATCAGAGAGATAGGCTTCCAGAGAATCATCCAGTGCATCTATCCATGGGGTGTGGTGTTTCGGTGCCATCGTGCCAGTCATCAGTGAACGGTAAGAATGATCACGGAAGGTCATGATGTTTTCTTTTTTGTGATGTTTCCATTCCAGGAAAGTTTTGTTGGTTGCCGGAATATCAAATGACGGATAGTCAGTCATATCAATCAGATTCTGAATGTAGTCACCCTGGTAGGTGTACATTTCTTCAGCCGTAACCAGCGTCAGTTCTTTTTCACGCCAGGCCATGCTGTCGGCTTTCATCTCTTCTTTTGATGGCAATGGCAGTCGACCCATAATCACATCACGGGCATACCAGGCTTGGGCATCAAACATATTGAAGCTGTACCATTGATCCTGCATGCCAATGTAGAAGAATTTTGGATTATCTTCCCACACCACGCCTTTATAAAGGTTGAGCGGCCATAAACGGTTATTGGTGACCAGACGCAGATCGTCATTGAGGAACGGGAAGTGATGGATATAACCGGTACACAGAATAATGGCATCGACTTTTTCTGATGAACCATCTGCAAAGTAGGCATTTTCTGTATCTACACGAACCAGATTGGCTCTTTCATCCCAGTTTTCAGGCCATTTATAGCCCATCGGTGCGGTGCGGTAGCAGCTGATCAGTTTTTTCGCACCGTATTTATAACATTGTGAACCGATATCTTCAGCTGAGTAACTGCTGCCCACCAGTAAGACAGTTTTGTCTTTAAATTCCAGTGCATCACGGAAGTCATGCGCGTGCAGAATACGGCCACCAAATTTATCGAAACCTTCAAACTCAGGTACGTACGGTGTTGAGAAGTGACCGGTACAACAAACCACATAATCAAACTCTTCAGAGTAAATCGTGTCAGTAGTGTGGTCCTGCACGGTGACGGTAAAAGTCTGGCTGTCTTCGTTGAATTCAACATGACGAACAGCGGTATTAAAACGGATATATTTTCTGACGCCGGCTTTTTCAACACGGCCTTTGATGTAGTCCCACAACACTTCACGAGGCGGGTAAGAGGCGATGGGCTTACCAAAGTGTTCGTCAAAAGTATAATCAGCAAATTCAAGACATTCTTTCGGGCCGTTTGACCATAGATAACGATACATACTGCTGTGAACAGGCTCGCCATTTTCATCTAAACCTGTGCGCCAGGTGTAATTCCATTGGCCGCCCCAGTCAGCTTGTTTTTCAAAACAAACGAGTTCAGGGATCTCTGCACCTTTTTCCTGGGCGGATTGGAATGCTCTGAGTTGTGCCATACCACTTGGGCCTGCACCAAGTATCGCAATACGAGTTGCCATAAAGTTCTCTCCATCAGTATTTTTAGTCAATCATGCTGCGAAAATCGTCAGCGCTTAATAACCAAAATAGCTCGCTTTTTTAGCGGGAGAAATCCTCTTGAGTGGGTATCCCAAAAGGGTAAAAATGGGGGTAGATTAGTCTGAAAAAAGTAAGTTTAATCAGCTTCTTATGATTTTCCTGTCAGTAGTAGAATCCCTTCAACGCCAAGCACCATACCACTTCCCGAATACAGGCCACGACCTTTGTCCTGAACACTGACTTCAGTGCCATCTGCTCTGGTTAAACGGTAGTGAATATCAAACGGTGAAATAGTTTCCAGTGCCTGCTGCACATCATCCCAGACACGCGTAGCATCATCCGGATGAATAATGGAACCGAGCGACACTTGCGACTGATTTAACATGCTCTCTGCGCTGTAACCAGTGATGAGCTCGCAGCCTTCACTGACGTATTCCATACTCCAACTGGCATTGTTTCTTGACCGATAAAGCATGGCAGGCAAACGATCAACCAGACTTTGTAAGCTGCGATGACTGGCATGGCGGACTTCTTCATTACGTACTTGTGGCGTTATATCGCATAAGGTGGCAGACAGGGGATACGGTTGATCTTTATTCACCGACTGAATACGCATTTCACACCAACGTAGCTCGCCACTGGCACTAATCAAACGAAACCAGATGTTTTCATGTTGGCGAGGTGTGATTTTATTTAATAGTTGTGACCAGCTGGGGATTTCTTCCGGATGCAGAAAATCGGAGAACATGCGGCCCAGCGTTTGTTCAACCGGAATCCCAGTGATGACTTCCCAATATTGATTAACAAATTGCACCTGATGCTGTTTGTCGAGTAATAACACGACTTCATTCAGACTATTAAACAGTTGCAGTAATTGTGACTCTTCTTCCTGAGCCTGTGAATGACGGCGAGGCCACTTCAACAGTGTCATGGTTACACTTCCTTATCCAGCAACTCAGCGGAGAGGTTGCGATGTGCCCAGGCGGCCAATTCCAGTCGTGAGTGTAAATTAACCTTACGCAGCAGACTTTTTACATAGACTTTGACGGTGCCGTCACTGATGCCCAGTTCACGCGCGATCAATTTGTTATTCAGCCCTTTAGCGATATAAAACAAGGTTTCTCGTTCGCGCTCCGTCATATGAGCCAGAATGGCATTGGATGGACTGTTTTCATCCTCCTTATTATCACGAAGATGACTGGCTAATGAGGTGACTGCCCCAGCGTTCATCGCCACATTGCCATGCAATACCGACATGAGTTGCGACAAAATTTCATCGGGCGGGGTGTCTTTTTGCAGATAGCCATTGGCACCATAACGTAAGGCTTCGAGCAATTTATCCTGTTCGTTACAGGCAGTGATAATGATGATTTTTAATTGATTATCATGCTCGCGTAACTGTTTTAATACGCCGAGACCTGACTTACCGGGCATTTGCATATCAAGCAATAAGATATCCGGATAGGTGTTTTCGATATTGTCGAGTAAGGCTTCTGCATTGTCATATTCGGCGATAACCGTCATCTGCTCACTATCATTTAGCAACTCGACTACGCCACGACGAAATAAAGGGTGATCATCGACAACCACCACGGTAATAGGGGTGTCACTCATTCATTCGCCTCCAGATCCAGGCTGAGATCAACCCGGGTGCCGCCTTCCGGACGATTGTTAATCACTAATGATGCGCCGATGCGATCAGCACGTTCCTTCATGATCTGTAAACCGAAGCTGTCACTGCGAGCCGCTTCGGGGTCAATGCCGGTACCGTTATCTTCGATATGAATATGTATCAGTGAACTGGTCTTGAGCAGCAACACCACACGTGCATGGGTGGCATGAGAGTGACGGACGATATTACTGAGGCTTTCACGCACGATATACAGCATTTGCATCGACTGCTGCGGTGACAACATATTCAACGGCAGACGATTATCCAGCTCAAACACGATGGCGGATTGATGTTCAAACTCTTTAATAGAATTAATCACACCTTGTGACAGATTGTCACTTTGCATGGTCAGACGTGAAGATGTAATGAGTTCACGGGTTTGGTGATAAGCACACTGTGTGTAGGAAGCTAAATCTTCAGTAATGGGTTTTAGAGAACTGAACTCATCCTGCTGACAGAGTTTATCCAGCTTCAGGCTTTTCAAACGTAAGTAACCCAATACTTGTGCCAGTGAATCATGTAGCTCAGCTGCATACATGGCGCGCTCGGATTCCAGCGCTTTTTTTAATTTGCTTTCATTGTGATACCAGGCTTGTAAGCCTTTATATAAGGTATTTTCAATGCTAGATGTTTTCCACTTTAATTGTTTAGCGCTAGGCGCGGCATCACGGAATAGAAATAAGGACCAGACGGTTAGGTTGTCGTGATCAAATAAACGGCTGGGTGCGATCGTCAGGCCATCCACCTTCATCATCTCGTCAGTATCAGGGGCTTTACCCACGGTGAATAGATGATGCAGAGACTGCATCAGTTTTGCTGATGGAGCCTGATCCAGACCATGGTGCATAAACGTTTCTGAGGTAGATGGGTTGCTGAATAAAACAAGCAGCTCTGGCTGTTGTGCAGGTGAAAATAGATCGTTTATCAGCCACTGTAAGGATTTGAGTACGGCAGGCAGTGTTTCGCTGATATTTTCAGCCGTAGCCAGTTTAAAAGCCAAATCGTTGAAGTCGAGAGACGGTAATTCCTTTTTTTTGGTCACAGCACGCACTGTTTCACCAAACCAGGATTGTCCATCTATCCAAGTTTTGAGTTTGATATTGAGCATCTTTACTACCTTTGTAACATCCACCTCAGCAGGAGGTGGTCTGTATTACATATGTTTGTTCTACAACAGCAGATTTTGTGCCATTTCATTCGAATTTTGCTGGTTTATAACCAATGAGGTAACCCATCAGGAGGATTGATTTATGTTTCCTGAAGGTAAATATTGTTAAACCCAGAGAAATTTATTTTTGTAACAGAGATGAAGCGAAATAAGGTGCACTTTTCTGGTTCAAAATCTCATGGGGCTGCACCAGATATGAACAAAATCACTTCAGCTTTTGGCTGGAAAACAAGGTGAATCATGTTAGAAATGATTAAAGAAGAATCGGAAGAAGACAGATTTTTGAATCTGCAATCTCCCATTGATAGCCAACAATTCCGTGTTGACGGACAGCAGGCGATCAGGCTGCGTTTACACGTAGGTGATGTACTTGAAATCATCAGTGTTGATGGCGAGCAGGCGGCTGAATTAATTGTGCTGGATATGGATGGCCATGCCGCGCCACAGCTACTAGATAGCCGTCTACCGGTGACGGGCGACAATATTCAGCAACAGTTGCAGGAAACAGGCTCAGCAGCCAAGGCCCTAGCTAAGCAGTTCGAGAGCTGGCAGATTCAAGCTAAAGATTATCAGACGGTATTACGTGTGGAGGGTGATGAGTCATCATCATTCGTAGCCTATGCCGATCTGACGGTGGTGATTGTCGCCGCTGGACCCAGCATGTCTATTGAAGCGCATACACCGCCCACCGAATTAAAAGTGGTGGTGAAATATGCTGAACCCATTGATGAAGTTCTGCCAGAGCCGCTCGCGGAAGTAAAAAAAGAAATACGCATTCCCCGTGCGTCTGCCCGTACCTATGAGGTGAAAAAAGGCGAGTGGATCCAGATCATCGATGTATCAGGCAAGCAATGCTCTGACTTTATTGTGTTTGATAAACAGGCGCTGGAGCAGGGCAATGAAGTCGGTCTGGATTCCACTGCGACACGTACGGTGATGGGGCTAAGCAATCCTGTACCGGGATTACATTCGCGGTTTTTGGGGCCGGATATGATGTCGATGGTGGAAGTGGTGCAGGACACCGTAGGCCGTCATGACAGCTTTTTATTTGCCTGTACGGCCAAATATTACGAAGACAGTGGTTATTTTGGTCATATCAGTTGTACTGAAAACTTCAATAATGTGCTTAAGCCTTATGGCATCAAACCACGTGCAGGCTGGCCTGCAATAAACTTGTTTTTTAATACCGGCATTGAGCCTTGTGGCACCGTGTTTATGGACGAGCCCTGGTCACGTCCTGGTGACTATGTGTTGATGCGGGCAGATAAAGATTTGATCTGTGCGTCATCGGCCTGCCCTGATGATATTGATCCGGCAAATGGCTGGATTCCAACAGATATCCACGTCCGCATATATGGGGCTGAACACCATTTTCCACGTTCCATTGCCCACCGAATTACAGCTGAGGAGCACCCTCGTATGACCAAAACATCCGGTTTTCATAACCGTACATCTGCATTAACCAAGAAATTTATTGAATATGCCGGCTATTGGGTGGCGGCTGAATATGAAGGCTGGGGCGCCAATGCCGAATATCTGGCCTGTCGTGAACGAGTGGCCGTGCTGGATTTAACCCCGCTTCGTAAAATTGATATTACCGGTCCTGATGCGGTGGCCTTTTTACAGTATGTATTGACACAAAATGTGCGGCGTATGGCGGTAGGCGAAATTGCTCACTCAGCTATTTGTCTGGAAACGGGCGGCATGATTGATGATGGCACCATTTTCCGTATGGCTGATCAGGCTTTTCGCTGGTTTTGTGGTGACAGTTACACCATGGTGTGGATGGCAGAAAAAGCGGAAGAAAAAGGCTTTAAAGTCAGTATTCGTAATGCCACGGAGCAGATTCATAATCTGGCGGTACAAGGACCAAATAGCCGTGACTTACTCAGCCAGATTATCTGGACGTCAGAAAGCCAGACCAGTGTGGAAAAACTCAAATGGTTTCACTTCACCATTGGCCGCTTAGGTGGGCCGGATGGTGTGCCATTGATGGTGTCCAGAACCGGCTACACCGGTGAGCTGGGTTATGAAGTCTGGTGTCATCCGGATGCAGCTGAAGCGGTATGGGATGCAATTTGGCAAGCCGGGCAAGCATTTGATATCGCGCCTATGGGCTTTGATGCGTTGGATATGCTGCGTGTCGAAGCTGGCCTGAGCATGGCCGAATATGAGTTCGGTCCTGATGTAACTCCCTTTGAAGCGGGCACCGGATTTAGTGTGCCATTAAGTACAAAAGAGGAGGACTTTATTGGCCGTGAAGCACTGGCTCGGGAGAATCCGGAGAGTCGACACAAATTAGTTGGCCTGATTCTTGAAGGTGGAGAATCTGCAGCTCATGGTGATTTGGTATATCAAGGTCGATTTCCAGTAGGCATTGTGACAAGTGCCATTCTTTCGCCTTTGTTAGGTAAACAAATTGCGATGATTCGTGTAGCCCCGGAGTTTGCAAAACAAGATACAAAGCTGGAAGTCGGTAAGCTTGACGGTATTCAGAAACGTTTAGGTGGCACAGTAGTAAAACTGCCGTTTTATGATCCTAAGCGAGCGCGATTACTTTCATAACTTCCAGTATTCATCACCTTTAAAAAAGGAAACCTTGTATGGGGTGGAAGCTATTTAATACTGGGCGTTTACAGTATGTCTCTGAGTCAATTTTATCAGTCGTCGATAAAACGATTGAGTCGCCATATAACCGTGTGCCAATTTGGATGCACGGTTATTTACGCGCTCCGATAGAACGGATTGGTGATTATCTGTCATCCCTGCAAAAAGAGCATCAGGCGGAACTCGAACGACTGAATCATTCCCATCAACAACATTTGACACAACAGCGCGAAGCGTTTGAGCGAGAATTGAATGAGCTTCGCCAGCAAACAGATTCGTTGAACCAGACACTGTCTTCTGTCTATTCAGAAATGGATCATTTGCAGAGTGAAAATCGGCGTCTGTCGAGCGAATTGGATGACAATAACTTGGCTAAGTCAGCTTTGACCGAAGGGGTTTGGATGTTAACCCTGGTGAATGGCGATCCTGATGATGAAAAGAGTGTGATTATCTGGTCAGAGCAATTCCGCCAATTATTAGGGCATAAGCGTCAGGAAGACTTTCCAAATGGTTGGGACAGTTGGTTAAAAGCAATTCATCCGGAAGATATGGATGTGACCTTGGATGCCTTCACCAAACATATTAACGATAAAACTGGCAGCACACCTTATGTGGCTGAATACCGCTTAAAAATGGCCTCTGGTGAGTATGTCTGGTTTCGCGAACGTGCTGCCACCATACGTAACGAAGAAGGTATTGCCGTCAAATCAGCTGGTGCAATTCGTAATATCAGCCATGAGCACAGTGCACGTGAGCTGCATAATTTAGAAATGCAGCGGGCAGAAACCCGTATGACGGAAATCCTCACCGTCGCTGATGTGATCACCGAAATAACCCAACAGACGAATTTGCTGGCTTTGAACGCGGCGATTGAGGCAGCCCGTGCAGGTGAAGCGGGTAGGGGCTTTGCAGTGGTAGCAGATGAGGTGCGTAAGCTGGTTTATCGAACTGAAGAAGCCAACGACAAAATTCGGACAATGGCTCAGACTGAGCACTAACGATCTCAGTGTTTTACATAACTTTACATGATCTCCTTGAACCATCAGTGACATTGTCATGCCGTACTTATGAGTTTGTCGCTGTAATGTTTGGAATTAATAATAAAAAGGAGAAAAAATGAGTACATTAAAAAAATCACTTACTGTCTTAACCCTGGCTACCTTATTTTCCAGTAGTTTAGTGTTTGCTAAAGATGTGACTGTTCAGGCAGAAGGAACCAAGTTTGATCCACTGATCGTCAATGTCGATCCAGGTGACACAGTTTATTGGACTAATATGGACATCCACAATGTTCACTTTATGTTCCAGCCAGATGGTGCCAAAGACTTTAAGTCTGAAATAGGTCAGAACACCTCGCGGGAATTTACTAAAGAAGGTATTTATGTTTACCAATGTGATCCTCATATCGGTTTAGGTATGGGTGGTGCTGTTGTCGTAGGTAAACCCAGTAATCTGGATACATTGAAATCAACCAAATTACACGGTGGACTTGGCATGATTGCTCATAAAGTGATTAAAGCTGAGTCTAAATAATCACCATACCTTCTAGAAAGTCTCTCTCGAAAAAGGCGCTCAATGGAGCGCCTTTTTGTATTCTGAGCGTTAATGTTCTGCGCCGGGTAAACTAATTCATTTTTTAGCTGACTTACAGTCACGTAATTAAGACACTCAAACGCGGGTTAGGATCTCTGATGAAAAAAATGCTTATCGGCTTGTTGTTGGCAATCATTGTAGTTGCGGGTGGTGTGTACATTTTTACTCACTCTGGCGCTACAGATAAGCAGGGTGATGTGCTGTCATTTATCAAAAAGCAGGGCGTGACGATTATTGATAGCTTTGAGACGCCTTCAGAGCTAACTGGCTATATCGGTACCTATAAAGATGAACCGATGAGTATTTATGTGACGGCGGATAAACGCTACGCCGTAGTGGGCGACTTGATTGATGCTGAGGGTAAAAATCTGGGTGCTGACGCCATCTACCAACTGGTCACCAAACCACAGAATGAAAAACTCTGGCAACAGTTAGAACAGACTGACTGGGTGCAGGATGGTGATAAAAATGCCCCACGCATTGTTTATACTTTCACTGATCCTTTTTGTCCTTACTGTCATAAATTCCGTGATATGGCGGATCCTTTCATTGCTGAAGGCAAGGTGCAATTTCGTCATATTCTTGTGGGTATTCTGCAGGAAAACAGCCTGGCTGTTGCGGCTACGATTATGGGATCTGACTCACCTGAGGAGGCTTTCCAGCAGCATCGCCAGTTGAGTAACAAAGGCGGTATAACCGTAGACAATGCAAAAGCATCTAAAGGTAACGATAGCGTTTTGGCTAATAATCATTTGATGGAAGCGTTACACATGCATGCGACACCAACCAGTGTGTATAAAGATAATGACGGTGAAATTCAGATCGTGGAAGGAATGCCGGTACAGCAGGAGTTAAGTCGGATTTTTGAAGAGTAAAAGATGAGACTGGGTTGGTAAGAAAGCCATCCGTGGCTGGCAAATTAATTATGACGACGTGAAATGGTGATGGAAGGATTCTCACCAAACAGTTCGGTGTAATCGTGAGTAAATTGCCCGGCATGGGTAAAGCCCCAGTGCTGAGCCACCATTGCAATGGTTTCATCTTCCTGCAAACCTTGAAGCAAGCGGCGTCTGACAGCATTTAAGCGAGCCATTCGAATAAATTTCACTGGGCTGATATCCAGCACATCTTCAAAACTGTATTGCAGTGTTCGTCGGCTGACATGAGCCAGATCACAGAGCTCGGTAATCGTCACGTGTTTGCTTGGGTTGGCATCGAGGTAAGCCGTCACTTTTTCAACGACTGCACGACGTTTACTAAAACTGGGCTTTTCTGTTATCGGCCCATCTTGTTGTAAGACTTCAAGCATTGCCATCATCAGGTTTTCCTCATGTATCTGTCTGGCGATATCACTTTGAACGGGGGATATCACCTCGTTTAATACTCGCCGCAGCTGATTGAGCTTATGTGACTCCCACACTCTTAGTGGCGAGTTGAATACGTTGGTATCAATTAGAATGCCTTGTTTTTCAGCGATCTGTTGCAGACTGTCCTGATTCACCACCACACCAAAAATATCAAAGTCTTCCGGTGTAATGAGTTCAAACTGGGTATTGCCAGGACGAATCATCAGCTGGTTCTTTTCTACCTGATGCCCGTTGATGCGACATGACTTTTCATCCACAGCAAAGCCCATCCAGATCGCGTTCGGCCAGACATTGCACTGCTGACGAACGGCACGACTGGTGTGCTCTCGAAAAGCGTGAACATGTTCAAACATGACCTCTTCAATACGCCCATAAAATTGCCCCAGGCTGATTTGATCAAATTGTTGCTGCCAGGCTTTTAAATTGTGTGCTTGTTCATCCACATCTTCTGCTTCCAGAACGCACCAACGCGTAGCGGTTTTGCTCTGTTTTGGTGCAAATTTTATATTTTCTTCTTTCATTTGCTCCCCTTGTTTCATTTTCATTATGCAAATTGTTTCAATAAGTTGCTGAATAACAACCCAAAAAACTTTTGCCAATTTTCGATAGTCACCCGGTATAAATCTCGCAAGTTCATTTTAGGAAACTTTGTTTACTTAAAGGCAAAATTTATTCCAAGTAATCGGAAATAAAGCAGTTTATGACACAGACATATCGTTACCAATTAGGCACCAAGACCTATCAGTTCGCTGACTTAGCCGATCTGATGGCAAAAGCCACGCCTGCACGTTCGGGCGATCGTCTGGCGGGTGTCATTGCTGAAAGCGCAGAACAACGTGCTGTTGCGCAATTATTGTTGTCTGAAGTGCCTCTTAAAACATTTCTGAATGAAGTCCTCGTGCCTTATGAAGAAGATGAAGTCACACGACTGATTATTGATGAACATGATGTGAATGCGTTTGAACCCATTTCACATATGACGGTAGGTGATTTCCGTAACTGGTTATTATCAGACAAAGCCAGCAGTGAAATGCTGAGTCAGATACGCGCCGGTGTAACGCCTGAGATGGCCGCCGCCGTTTCTAAAATCATGCGTAACCAGGATTTGATTCTGGTGGCACAGAAGTGCCGGGTCGTGAGTGCCTTCAGAAGCACGATTGGTTTACCCAAACGCTTATCAACACGCTTACAACCCAATCATCCTACCGACGACGTCAATGGTATTGCGGCCAGTATTCTCGATGGTCTGTTGTATGGTGCCGGTGATGCCGTTATCGGTATTAATCCCGCGACAGACAATGTCGCTCAGGCAACTCGCCTGATGCAGTTGATGGATGAAGTGATTTCACTCTATGAAATTCCTACTCAATCCTGTGTTTTAACACATGTCACTAACACGATTGAATGTATTGAAAACGGCGCACCAGTGGATTTGGTATTCCAATCTATTGGTGGCACAGAAAAAACCAATAGCAGCTTTGGTTTTAATTTAGCGACCTTGGCTGAAGCACACCAAGCTGCGTTATCTTTGAAACGAGGCACGGTCGGTCAAAATGTCATGTATTTTGAAACTGGGCAGGGCAGTGCCTTATCAGCCAATGCGCATCACGGTTTGGATCAACAAACCTGTGAAGCCAGAGCCTATGCGGTTGCCAGAAAATTTAATCCTTTACTGGTGAATACAGTAGTTGGCTTTATCGGCCCTGAATATCTGTTTGATGGCAAAGAAATTACCCGTGCAGGTCTGGAAGATCATTTCTGTGCCAAGTTACTTGGGCTGCCAATGGGGTGTGATGTTTGCTACACCAACCATGCCGAAGCCGATCAAAATGATATGGATAATCTGCTGACGTTATTAGCGACAGCAGGGTGTTCGTTTGTGATGGGCATTCCGGGCTCTGATGACATCATGCTTAATTACCAAACCACCTCATTCCATGATGCGCTATATGCGCGCCGGGTCTTAGGTTTAGGTGCTTCACCTGAGTTCGAAAAGTGGCTGGAAAAAATGCAGATCATGACCGATGCCAGTCATGCCAAGTTATCAAATCAGTTACCGCCGGCCTTTGCTGGCACTCTCAGGGGCTTAGCCACAGGAACCAATGATGGTTAAGACCGAACGACTCACGCCTATCAGAAAAAAAACGGATGACGCTGTTGTCACGGATAATCCTTGGCGTCGTCTGCGTGAGTTTACGGATGCCCGTATTGGCTTGGGTCGTGCTGGTGTCAGTACACCGACCCGTGAATCTCTCGAATTTCAATTAGCTCATGCCCAGGCACGTGATGCCGTGCATACCGAGCTGGATTTTGCCGGTTTACAGCAAGACTTAGTCGCCTTGGCTGAAAAATACCCCGTATTAAACACCGAAACACCTCTGGTACTGCACAGTCTGGCAACGGATCGAATGACTTATTTGCAACGTCCGGACTGGGGCAGACAGCTTGATGAAGCCAGTCTTGCGGCACTTAAACCACACAAAGCCATAGAACCCTACGATTTAGCCATTGTGATTGCCGATGGTTTATCCGCCACCGCGATTAAAGAAAACGCTGTGGTGTTTATTGAAACCTTAGTGCAAGCCATGCAAGGCAGTGAAAACGCTTACTCACTGGCCCCCATCGTATTGGTCGAACAAGGTCGTGTTGCCGTGGGTGATGATGTCTGTGAAGCCTTAAATGCCAAAGCGGTGTTAGTACTGATTGGCGAACGTCCGGGATTAAGTTCACCCGATAGTTTGGGTCTGTATCTGACCTGGGCGGCGAAACGTGGCCTGACCGATGACAAACGTAACTGTATTTCCAATGTAAGAAAGGCGGGACTTTCTTATTTTGCTGCGGCTCAGAAAAGCCTTTATTTGCTGACTGAGGCCCGCAGACTCCAGTGTTCTGGCGTTGCTATCAAGGATCGCTCTACCGATAAGATTATTGATAGCAACGCCGTTCAAACCAGCTTTTTGCTGGATAAGTAGCGCCAACCAATAAAGGTGGATGTGTATTAATGTTAACTAATAAGAGGATAGTAAGATGGACAATGCGCCAACGCTAGAATCCTTGCAAGCGGCACTCGATGCTCAGCAAGCGGTTTTTCAAATGCATCAGTCTATGAATGTCGAAGTGTTCTATTGGTGGTGTACCGCCATTATGATCATGATTCATGCTGGTTTCTTGGCCTACGAAATGGGGGCTTCACGTAGTAAAAATGCTTTAGCGGCAGGTATTAAAAATATTCTCGCTTTAGCGGTCATTATTCCCACGTTTTATTTGTTTGGCTGGTGGATTTATAACGCTTTCCCGAACGGCTTTATTCCAATTGATGCTGCAGGTGCATTACCTTGGGCGAAAAGCATGGGACCTGATGTTACCGATATGGGCACAGGTATTTTCTGGGCAGCGTTTGCCATGTTTGGTGCCACAACCGGTTCGATCTTGTCCGGTGCCGTTATCGAACGGATTCGTGTCAGTGCGTTTTTGATTCTGACAGTATTCCTGGGTAGCGTGGTCTGGATTCTGGCCGGTGCCTGGGGTTGGCATCCAGATGGTTGGTTACTGACGAAGTTGGGCTATCACGATGTTGGCGCATCAGGTGTGGTTCACGCTGTCGCTGGTTTCTTCACATTGGGTGTACTGATTAACTTAGGTCCACGTGTGGGTAAATTCATCAACGGTGTGGCTCAAACTATCGCACCTCATAGCTTACCGATGACATTAATCGGTCTGATGATGATTATCTTTGGTTTCTTCGGATTCCTGGGTGGCTGTATCATCTTCAACGGTGGCGAAACAGGCTGGACAACTATTTATAACAACCCAACTAACTTATCTGCGTTTGCATTCAATACGCTGATGGGCTTTGCGGGTGGTGTACTTGGTTGTTACATGGCTAGCCGTGACCCATTCTGGACAATGTCTGGTGGTCTGGTCGGTATCATCTCTGTAGCCGCTGGTTTAGATCTTTATGATCCTGAATTAGCGTTCATCATTGCTGTAGTGACCGGTATCATGGCAGTTAAAGTCGCGAAAATCGTTGAAAACTTTGGTATTGATGATGCAGTAGGTGCGGTAGCAGTACATGGTTTCACCGGTGTGTGGGCTGTGTTCTTAGTGGGCGTATTTGCTTATGGCATGCCGAATGTGGGTGATTTGCCACCTATCAGTTTTGTCGGTCAAACCATTGGTGCCATCGTAATGGCTGCAGTTGGCTTCATCCCAGGTTATGCGATCTCTTGGGTACTGAAAAAAGCTAATGCATTACGTGTACCTAAAGCAGCTGAAGAGCTGGGCTTAGATGAAGTAGAAATCATTGCTAAACCATATCCAGAAGCGAATGGCGTACCAGCAATAACATCAAGTGACGTGCCAAACAAATTGGCTAATCCAGAACCAGGAGTGTAATTATGGGAACATCAATTAGTTCATGGGAAAATGTAGGGGCTTACTTTACTTTTGCTGATAATCCAATTGCTTTAGGTTTATTCACTATCTGTGCTGCAGCCATTGTTGTTGCGCTGATTGCCTCAATCGCTAAACATGAAAATGAAGCATTTGAGAAAATCGAAAAGTAAGTCAGACTGAAACATGACCTAGTCATGTGATGAATAAATAACCCCGATCTTTATCGGGGTTATTTTTTTGTTTCAAGCGGTGACGTTGATAGGACCTTTTAAACGACGCCATTCCATCTCGACGTGATTTACGATGTCACCTGCTGATCAATTTCTGGTAACGGTTCATTGTTTATCGACGCTTCAAACGATTTTAAACGTTTATAAACCGACAATAGTTCAACGATAGTCGTCCATGAGTTCACTAAATACTGGAATGATGAACTGACCTGACTGAATGCCGTTAAAATCTGCTGCAAAATACCAAAAGTAATGGCTCCGGCAGCGATCGTAGGCACTAATATTACATAGGCAAAAATATTATCTGCCTGCAAGTACATGCTGCGGGCCACATTGAAGTACATATAGTGAATGTACAACGTGAAATAGTTTTTACGCACATCGGCAAACAGTTCTCTCAAGCTCATCGGTTGAGCACGTTGGTGGTCATCTTCACCATAAACCAGTTCTTTACGATAGGCGGCTTCTACACGCTGATTTTTGAATTCTAAGCCGGGTAATTTGATACCAACCAGTGCTAATAAGCCTGTGCCGAAGATCGACCAGACAAGAGCGGCGACAAATAAGGGATAGGCGATTTCACCAACTAAAGGTAACTCTTTTACATATTGTGATAATGACCAAAGCACGGGTAAAAACGCGAATAATGTCATCAGGGCATCAATCAATGCGACGCCCAGATTTTCCATAATCGTCGCGAAACGCATGGTGTCTTCCTGAACCCGTTGCGAAGCACCTTCAATATGACGCACCTTCCCCCATTGTTCTGTGTAGTAGTCATTCATGGCGGTGCGCCAGCGGAAAATATAATGGCTGACTAAAAAACGGGTCATCACAAAAATGAATACCGCTAAAAAGGCGATTTCCGCGAAAATGGCAATCAAGTCATATAACTGATCGACTGAAACACCCCCCGTGGGTGATAAGGCATTTTGTACCGCATCAAAAAACGGTCGACGCCAATTATTTATCGCCACCGATACCTGTACAGAATAATAAGTTGAAAAGAAAATGACCGCTGAACCGATGACCGACCACCATTGCCAGCGACTTGGTGCCTTGATAAACCAAAATGCAGCAAAGATAGCTACAGAGACAAAATAGAATAGGTAAAAGGTTAAAAACTCATTGGTAACAAAATGCCGTAAGCCGATGATTTGTTCAGCATCCGGGTTAACTGCTAACCCAATAGCAGCAGATATATCTGCTCCAAAAGCCACCCAAATAAAGGCGGAAAATGCTAACCATAAAATAACTGATGGCCAAAACCAGGGAGAGTTGGGAAAGAAAGATTTAAACATAATCAACCTACGCTTATTTTTTGTGATGCAAATTATGGCATGTTGACAGCATGTTTAGATGCTTTATTCATCCATCTGTGAAGTCTGTATTCAGGTCTCTGAAATTAAACATAAAAATTGCAGATAAATTCGGACTCGCCAGGCTTTATCTTCGTGACTAGTTGATAACCGAATAGTGCTGAAGCATTGGAAATGACATTTTAGAGATAAACAAACACGGCTTTACAAGGACAAGCATGAACTGAGTTTGCTAAAAAAGAATGTTTTTCAGTTAATCTAAATGCATATGATTATTATTTGATGATAGTATTTAGATGATAAATTTAAGCCTGTTAAATAAAAGTGGAAAAATATTGCACTTTTTTTGACGCTCATACGACATAGGTGATGAGGGGCGTTTGTGTTCTCTCATCCAAAGTCCTTGCTCAGCTGCCCTTGATTAATGACTGTTTACCCTGATAAATGAATTTGAATCAGTAACTTGAGAGTTACCTCTACTATGCAATTACCATATCCAATTAGAATTATTTCTTTGGTTCTGGCCGCCACAATCGGCGGATATTTTTTAACGTCTGCCGTTATTATTTTTTTATCGGCTATTGTGCCTATGGATAAACCCGATGCCATCGTTGCCAGCAGTTTATTTAGTTATGCCATTTACACGGCAGCGGTGATTTGGATCTTTGTTGTCAGAGATAGTAAGCGTGCCTGGTTGGGGATGTTAATACCAACTTTGATGTTCGGCGGTGCAGGTTTACTCATTTCGAGGATGGCGTCATGAGTGAGTTAAATCAACCGGCAAAGGAACAAGAGTCTTTCCGACAAGCGATGGGCTGGCTGCATACCTGGGGGGGACTGGTCGCAAGTTGGGCACTTTTCACCATTTTTCTGACCGGCACCATTGGGGTGTTTGACGAAGATATCACGCATTGGATGAAACCTGAGGTGACGGCTGTGTCAGATTTTGATCCAGCGGCCATGACGGAACAGCAACGTGTTGCTGCCATAAAAAAAGCTCAGGCCTATCTACAAGCGCATGCTTCTGACAGTCATTTCTGGAGGATTGGCCTGCCAACAGAAACCGACCCAGGAATCCGCGTTTCATGGCGTGATCAGCAAAATGCAGCTCAAGACACCTTACTCAGCCTGAAGACAGGTGAACCTATGCCCGTCGTCGAAAACCGTGAAACAGAAGGCGGCCATCATTTTGTACATATGCATTATGAGTTTCATGCAGGCATGGCCGGCATCTGGTTTGTAGGCTTTTTCACAATGATCATGCTGGTGGCCCTTATCAGCGGCATTATTATTCATAAGCGTATTTTTAAAGATTTTTTTACATTCAGACAAAATAAAGGGCAGCGTAGCTGGTTAGATGGACATAATGCTTCGGCCGTCTTAACGCTGCCATTTCAGCTAATGATTGCCTATACCGGATTGGTGATCTTTTTATCGATCTATATGCCTGCTGGGGTATTAGCCAACTATAGCAATCCACAACAGTTTTTTGCTGAGTTGCTTGACGAACCCATGCACAGACCGGAAACAGGTGTGCATGCCGATGTCGTTGACTTATCCGTTTTATTCCAGCGAGCAGAAGTCATGATGGGTAAACCTGGGCGGTTTATGAGCGTTGAGCATCCTGGTGACAGTAGTGCCGTGACTAAAGTATTTGGCTGGTTTGATGAGAAGGACTATTACGGTCAATTATTGAGAGATGAAATCGGTAATGTGCAGTTTGATGCAACCAATGGCGATGTGATGAATCTCAACCCGCCCGGTGAATACGATAAAGGCACACCGATGGCAGTACAACGTGTGATGCGAATCATGCATTTTGCCAACTTTGGTGGTTATAGCGTGCGTTGGTTGTATTTCATTATGGGCATGGCCGGAGCTTTGATGATGGCAACTGGTGCCATTTTGTTTTTGGTCAAACGTCGACAAAAATCATTGAATGAGTTTGGCGCACAAACCGCACGGGTTTATCGAGTGATTGAGGTGCTGAATATTGCTGCCATTAGTGGTTTAGCGGTGGCTTGTATTGGGTATTTCTGGCTGAATCGATTGATTCCTTTCGATATTGCTGATCGTGCAGCCTGGGAAATAAAAGGCTTTTTCTATCTGTGGTTATTGATGTTAGTCCATTCAGCCTGCCGTCCCGCAACGAAAGCCTGGCTTGAGCAATGGAGCTTATTTACTTTACTTGCCTTATTGCTGCCAGTGATGAATCTCATCACCACGGGACATTGGCTGGTGTCGTATTGGCAGACCGGTGATTGGGTTAGTGTTGGCTTTGAGCTAACGGTGCTGGTGTTTGGTTTGATGAGTCTGGGACTGGTGTTATTTTTACGCCGTAAATTAACTGCAACTGAACGCTATTCTCAACCAGCAAAACCTTCGGAGGCCATATCATGAGTGTGGCGATGATGATGAGCGTGGCTCTGTGTTATGCCGCCATGAGTGGTTTGAGTCTGGCGATGCCAAGACATTTGATGGATGTGACTGATAGACGTTTAACTGCTACACAGATACGGGTTTTACGCTGGACAGCAAGTCTTGTGCTGATATTAGCTTATTTACCGATGTGGCAGGTTTGGGGGGCGGGAACAGGTTTTGTCGTTTGGGTCTCTGTATTATCCGTGACCTCAATAGTATTAGTCTTGCTTTTGTCCTATGGGCCTAAGTGGGCAGTCAGAGTCGCATTTTTGATGATGTTGTCGGCCAGTTTCTTATGGTTGATGCAGTAACCGGTCGTTACTGCATCAACCTAGATAATTTAGCGTTGACGGCGTGCTTTTTGAATAGCCGCTTTGACTTGTTCAGGGGCGGTGCCACCCAAGTGATTACGGGCGGCGACTGAACCTTCCAATGTTAATACTTCAAACACATCTTGTTCGATGTTGGCTGAAAACTGCTGCAGCTCTTCCAACGTCAGTTCTGACAAATCTTTTTTATGCTTGATGCCATAGGCCACTGACAACCCAACCACTTCGTGAGCATCACGGAATGGGGTGCCTTTACGCACCAGATAATCTGCCAGATCGGTGGCTGTGGCATAACCACGTAATGCAGCCTGACGCATATTGTCAGCTTTGACCGTAATAACAGACATCATGTCGGCATAAACACGCAGAGAACCTAATAAGGTATCGATGGTATCAAACAGCGGCTCTTTATCTTCCTGATTGTCTTTGTTGTAGGCTAATGGCTGGTTTTTCATCAAGGTCAGCAGATTGAACATATTGCCGTAAACACGACTGGTTTTACCGCGGATTAATTCAGGCACATCCGGATTTTTCTTTTGCGGCATGATCGATGAGCCGGTGCAGAAGGCATCACCTAAATCAACAAAATCAAACTGCGCCGATGACCAGATAATTAACTCTTCTGAGAAGCGTGATAAATGCATCATCAGAATCGAGGCGAAGCTATTGAACTCAATCGCAAAGTCACGATCACTGACTGCATCCAACGAGTTTAGACAGATACGATCAAAGCCTAATAAGCTGGCGGTCATCTCACGATCAATCGGGAATGTGGTACCTGCGAGTGCTGCAGCACCTAATGGCAGGCTGTTGACGCGTTTGGCACAGTCTTCAAGACGCTCGGCATCTCTGACTAACATTTCATACCAGGCCATCATATGGTGACCAAATGTGACCGGTTGTGCTGTCTGTAAATGAGTAAAGCCGGGCATGATGGTGTCAGCTTCACGTTCAGCGACATTCAATAAGGCTTCTTGCAGGCGATTAAGCTGCTGACCGATAGGATCAATCATATCGCGCAGATAGAGGCGCACATCAGTGGCCACCTGATCATTACGTGAGCGGCCGGTGTGTAGTTTTTTACCCACTTCACCAATCAGGGCGATAAGACGTGCTTCGATATTCATATGCACATCTTCCTGAGCGATAGACCATTCAAAGTCACCACTTTCAATTTCTTGTTCGATTTGTTGCAAGCCAGCGATAATCTGATCGCGTTCTTCGATAGTCAGCACCTTCACTTCGGCCAGCATGGTGGCGTGCGCAATTGAGCCGCGAATATCTTGTCGGAACATGCGTTGGTCAAATTGCACAGAGGCGGTAAATTCTTCGACAAATTTGTCGGTAGGCTGCGTTAGTCTGGCAGATGAGAGTTTTTTATTGGCTGTAGTCATATCAATCAGATCAGGCTCGTTGAAAACAGGGCGTCATTATAACGCGGATAGTCGAGAGTCAATGCGTGAAATGCTAGAATCGACTTTATTTATTAACGACAACGCTGAAGTGACCTTATTCCATGACTAAAAGAATCGTTCGTATTGCCACTCGCAACAGTCCTCTTGCCATGTGGCAGGCTGAATTTGTGAAATCACGCCTCTTAGAATTACATCAAAATATCGAAGTAGAACTGATTGGTATGAAAACCCAGGGCGACATCATTCTTGATACGCCACTGGCAAAAGTAGGCGGCAAAGGGCTCTTTGTTAAAGAACTGGAACAAGGCATGTTGGATGGACGCGCCGATATCGCCGTGCACTCGATGAAAGATGTGCCGGTTGAGTTTCCGGAAGGTTTACATCTGCCTGTTATCTGCGAGCGCGAAGATCCGCATGATGCGTTTGTTTCCAACCATTACCAGAGTATTGATGAATTACCGCATGGTGCGCGCTTAGGAACATCCAGCTTGCGTCGTGAATGTCAGGTGCGCACCCACCGCCCTGATCTGGAAGTGCTGCCTTTACGCGGTAATGTAAACACCCGTTTACGTAAACTCGATGATGGCGAGTTTGATGCGATTATCCTGGCAATGGCCGGTTTGAAGCGCTTAGGCTTTGATGACCGTATCCGTAGCGCTTTAACGCCGGAACAAAGTTTGCCAGCCATTGGACAAGGCGCATTAGGCATTGAAACCCGAGTTGATGACGCAGAAATGAACGCGCTTATTGCGCCATTACATTGTGATAAAACCGCTGTTGTCCTGCGCGCAGAGAGAGCCTTGAACAAACGTCTGTCCGGCGGTTGTCAGGTACCGATTGCCGGTTATGCGATGTTAGATGATGACAACGTCTGGTTGCGTGGTCTGGTCGGTCAGCCGGACGGCACCAATACGGTCACTGCGGAAGTTCGTGGTAAAGCGGCAGATGCCGAAAAACTGGGTATTCAAGTCGCTGAAATGCTGCTGGCGAAAGGTGCAGATAAAATTCTGGCAGATGTTTACGGTGAATAAAGCACCTTTAGCTGGGCAACAGATTCTGGTGACCCGCCCACAGCATCAATGCCAGACGCTTGCCGATTTGATTGAAAACGCGGGTGGCAAAGCGTTGATTCTGCCAGTGATTGATATTGAACATATCGCACGAAAAAATTGGCAGACAGAGAATATCGAACGTTTTGACTGGCTGATATTTGTCAGTCGTAATGCCGTAGAAAGTTTTATGGCTGGTTGGGGGGATGAATTGCCTCAGCCGTGTCAGTTTGCCGCAGTGGGTGAAGGTACAGCGCAAGCCATGCGCGAGCATGCTATTCCTGTTGATTGTCAGCCAGAAATATCTAACGGCAGTGAAGGTCTGTTGCAAATGCCCCTAATGCAGGCTGATAAGGTCAGTGGTAAACATATTCTCATTGTGCGGGGTAACGGCGGCAGAGAACATATGGCCGATACCTTAACCGCCAGAGGTGCTAAGATTACTTATGTTGAAGTTTATCAACGTGTTTTAGCCAAGCCGACAGCCACAATGCAAAAGCAAGCCATGTTGGCGGATAAAGTCATCTGTACCAGTGTGGCGGGTGTTGATAATCTTTGTAGTATCTTTATGAATACATGGCCAGGTTTGTTAGATAAACCATTGACGGTGGTCAGTGATAGGATAAAACAGCACGCCTCCTCACGAGGCTTCAAAACCATTCATGTATCAGCCGATGCCAGTGATAATGCAGTTGTTGATACTCTGATAAATATGGACGATTAACATGGCAGATAACGACGCAAAGCAAACGATAGATAACAATGTGCAGGATGCTGAGCTGCTTGAAAAGAATAAACAGGATGATGCCAAAGTCTATCGCTTGATATGGATTGCGCTTGTTGTTGTCGTACTACTTTCCGCTGTCAGTATTGGCTGGTTTTATCAGCAACTCCAGCAGCAGGAAGCCGATATTCAATCTTCGCTGACCGAGTTATCCAGCCAAAACGGTGACTGGCAATCAAAGTTAGAACAGCACAGGCAGCAGTTAGGTCGGCTTGATAGTGACCAAAAACAATTAGCGGAAAAATTACAGCAGCTCACTGATAAACAACAGTTATCCAATGCTGAGCTGCAAAAGCGGTGGGCATTGCAGGAAGTCAAATACCTGCTCAATGTCGCCAACCAGCGCGCTGTATTAGCACATGACGTGGTTGGAGCCATCCAGGCTTTGATCATGGCAGATAAACAACTAGAAGCACTTTCTGATTATCGACTTCATCCTCTGCGCGCTGAGATTGCAGAAGAATTAATGTCATTACAATCACTGACAACTCTGGATATCCCGGGCATGGCGATTCAGCTACAGACATTGGCTGCCCATGTCGACAAACTGCGAGTTAAAAAAGGGCCAGAAGTTGATTTCTCTGAGTCTCCAGACACGGCCGATATTACCAGCACAGAAACGCCGGCATGGAAACAAGCCATCTCAGACATTTGGCAACAATTGCGCTCTTTAGTGGTGATTCGCCATGATCAAACTGGTGAAGCGGCTGTACTGGCACCGGAACAACGCTACTTCCTCTATCAAAATCTGCGTTTACAATTGGAAAGTGCACGTCTTGCCTTACTGAATGCTGACAATAATAGCTTTCAGCACAGTTTAAAAACAGCCATTACCTGGCTGGACCAATATTTTACCGGTGAAGAACGTGATGCCATGCTGGCTAGCCTTAATTCACTGGCTGAACAGAAAATTGACGTGTCTATTCCGGATATTTCAGGCTCGTTGAACTGGCTAGAGGAGTATCAGCAATGAAAATGCTGATCATTATCGCTTTAGCATTAGCATTGGGTGTTGCTGCAATCTGGGCGGCCGATTTTGAACCAGGGTTTGTTTTACTGCAATACGGACAGTGGAGTCTGGAAACATCATTAGTTGTATTTACGGCTATTTATATCCTATTAGTGGTGGCGGGGTATTTAGCATTGCGCAGTCTGGTGTTGTTAAAACAGACGCCAAAAAGAATTAATGCCTGGAAGACAACACAAAGACAAAAGCGGGCTAATCGAGCTTTAACCCGTGGTCTGATCACACTGGAAGAAGGACGCTGGACAGAGGCGGAACGTATTTTGGTACGTCATGCCACACACAGTGAAACACCATTACTTCATTATCTGGCGGCGGCGAGAGCGGCGCAAAAACAACAAGCACCAGAACGTCGTGATAACTATCTACGCCTGGCCCATGAAACCACCGAAGGCGCTGATATTGCCGTCGGGGTGGTTCAGGCAGAGCTACAATTATCGGCCGGGCAAAAAGAGCAGGCGCTCGCGACACTTCAACATTTGCGTGAAGTGGCACCGAAACATCCTTATGTTTTGCAGTTATTGCAGTCTCTCTATCAGGACATGGATCAATGGCAGGAAATGCAATCGGTATTACCCGATTTACGTAAACGCCATGTGTTGGAGCGTAATGAAGTCGCAGCTTTGGATCAGGAAGCAGCTGTAGGTCAGTTACAGATGGCATTAGCCAAACAGGACTGGCAAAAAATGGCTGAGGTGTGGGAAAAATCATCCAGCAAAGCACGGCAGACAGAAGCCATGCTTGTGCCTTATGTAAATGGGCTAATTCAGCAAGACCAGGAAGAGCAGGCCATTGCCCAGATTGAACAGTTTATGCGCAATAGCTGGAGCGATAAGCTGGTGTATCTCTATGGAGTACTGACGCAGGGTGACTTGCTGGCGCGTTTAGCGATGGCAGAAAAGTGGCTTAAAGCCAATCCGGATAATGCCTGTTTATTACTAACCGTTGGGCGTCTGGCGAGAGCCAACCAGTTATGGACAAAGGCGGAAGAATATTTACAACAAAGCATTCGCTTAGATGCCAAAGGCGAAACTTATCAGGTCTTAGCTGAAGTGCAATTGGCGCTGGACAAAAATGAAGCTGCTGCAGATACCTATAAGCAAGGACTGACATTGATGCTTAGTTCTGATGCAACGATTTAATTAACAAAGGGATAATTTGTGCAAGAAGCGGGTGGCGATTATCTGGTAGAAATTCTGGCCTTATTATTGGCCACGGTCATTATTATTCCTACATTCCATGCTATTCGGCTTGGTGCGATTCTGGGGTATTTAACCGCAGGTATGATTCTCGGTCCTTGGGGCTTGGGTGTAATCACCGAAGTTGAAGATATTCGGCATTTAGCTGAGTTTGGCGTTATTTTTCTGCTGTTTGTTTTAGGGATTGAACTCAAGCCGGATAAACTCTGGCAAATGCGTAAAATGGTGCTGGGGCTCGGGCTTGCTCAGGTGTTGATTACCGCAGGTGCCATTTATGGCATTGCCATCTGGTTAGGGCTGGATAATCACAGTGCCATTATCATTGGTTTTGGTTTAGCCCTGTCATCGACCGCTTTTTGTTTGAAACTATTGGCTGAACGTGGCGGTATCTCCACCGTGATGGGGCGCATGTCCTTCTCTGTGCTGTTATTGCAGGATATTGCCGTCGTGCCATTATTAGCTTTGGTTTCCTATCTCGCTGTGGGTAACGGTGCCGAAGTAGTTGGTCCAGATGTAAATCCGCTAATCGGTATTCTGGTGATTATTGCGCTGCTGTTTGCCGGGCGTTACCTGTTGAATCCGGTATTAGCTAGAATTGTTGCCAGCCAGGATCCGGAAGTGTTTATTGCTGTCGCGGTACTGTTAGTACTGGGCGTTGCCTGGATTATGCAAAGTGTTGGTTTCTCGATGGCGCTGGGGGCCTTCCTGGCAGGTGTGATGTTGGCTGAATCACAATACCGACATCAGATAGAAGCCGATATTCTGCCTTTCCGCGGTATCTTGCTTGGACTGTTCTTTATGACTGTCGGCATGGGCATTGATTTCAGTCTGTTATGGGATCGTCTGGGCGATATCCTACTGCTGACCTGGGGCCTGATGACCATTAAGACGGTTGTTGTCTATATCCTGGCCCGTATTACCGGTGCCCGTCATGATATTTCCTTACAAACAGGGGCCTTGTTATCTCAGAGCGGTGAGTTTGGTTTTGTTCTGTTTAGCTTTGCGGCATCGTTGGGTTTATTAGAAGCACAAGTCAGTGACATTTTGACGCTGGTGATTGCCTTAACCATGGTGTTAACCCCCTTTGTTGTAAGGGCGACCAATTACTTATTACTGAAATTCTATACACCTGATGCAGAAAACGATGAGGAAGATTACACCACCGAGTTTGTTGAGCATGATCAGGAGCACGTTATCCTAGCGGGCTTTGGTCGTGTTGGTGCCCGTGTCGGTACCTTGCTGGGTGCTGCCGGCGTTCCTTATATTGCTTTGGATATGCGCCAACATCGGGTAAAAGATGCCAGGGCACAGGGGTTCCCGGTGTTTTTTGGTGATGCCAGTAAGGTCAAAGTATTACAGGCCGCGGGAGCCGATCGGGCCAAGATGATTGTGGTCACGCTGGATAATCCGACGCAGGTAGATAGATTGGTAGCTCAGGTACGCCAGTATTATCCAGATATGCCGATCCATGCGCGCGCGCGCGACAGAAAACACTGTGCAGAATTAATCACTCAGGGTGCAACCACCACCGTTTCAGAAACACTGGAAACCAGCCTCAGGCTGACAGAAGAGGTGTTATTGGGTAGTGGTGTTGAAGATACCGTTGCTGCCCGGGTTATTAATGAATTCAGGGATGACTACTATTCGAATGTGGTGAAAAAAGTCACTGAAAATAAAGTCGTGCTGGGTGAATTAAAACATTAGGCTATTGAGCCTTGGCCTGCTTTTTCTGTTGTTCAGTATCACGTTTTATTATCATCTCTTTACCGTTCAATAAACGCATTCCTAAGATAATTAGGAATGTTTGATGTTAATAAATGCTTTTTTATGTTTGCAAATGTTAATAAGTATCAATAAGATTTGTGCTCAATTTCTTTAATAGGCTTGGTGCACATACATTGTGAATACAAAAAAAAGACTCATTTCTTCTCTCGTCACACTCTGTTCAATTTATTCATTTCCCTTATTAGCAGATGAGACGAGCAATTCAGCAGCGACGATGAATCCCTTAGTCGTTACCGGTCAGGCATACAAAGGTTATGCGCAGTTCTCACCCACATCTGGAAGTAAGACAGATGCAGAATGGCTTGATGTGCCGCAATCTGTTTCTGTAGTAACAGATACTGAGATTACCGATCGTGGTGCAGTGCGCTTGGTTGATGCATTAAATGGTGTAGCTGGTGTTAATAACACACTTGGGGAAGGCAGCCGTGATCAGTTTGTCATTCGTGGCTTTGATGCCTTGAACGATGTATATCGTGACGGCATGCGCGATGATACTGGCTTGCAGTCTTATCGTAGCCTAGCGAATATTGAGCAAATCGAGGTAGTCAAAGGCCCCGCGGGTGCTTTGTATGGTCGTGGCTCAACAGGTGGTTTGATTAACTTGGTGACAAAGCGTGCAAACGGTGATGAATTCACCCGTTTGAATGCCAGTTTAGGTAGTCATGGAAAAATGATAGGGCGGGTAGATAGTTCGACCTCATTTTCAGATACAGTTAATGGCCGTATCAATCTGGAAGTTCGCAAAGCCGATTCATTTGTCGATTATGTTGATTCAAAAGATTATTTCATTGCACCGACACTTCGTTTTACCCCTAGCGATCATCACACCTTAGATGTGGATTTGGAAATATCAAAACAGGATTTGGTACCTTACCGTGGTGTGCCATCCATCAATGGCAAACCAGTGAATGTGTCTCGCAGCACCTACTTTGGTAGTAGCAATGATTATCAAGAATCAAAAAGTGTGCGTTTCTCACTGAACGATGAATTCAAATTCACCCCGAATTTAGTCTGGAATAATCGTGTGGTGATTAGCCGTGTTGAGCTGGAACAACAAGGTACGCGTCAAAGGAATGTAACAGCTGCTACAGCTACTGTCGGACAATCTGTAAATGATTTTGGCTATGATCCCCGCCGTTTTAACGCCCTGCAATCGGAATTAAAATGGTCTGTCGGCTCACATGAATTCTTGTTCGGTGCAGAATATACACAAACCAAAATTGACTTAGACTTAAGTACTGTCTCAAAAGCAGACCAATCCATCTATGATCCTGTCACGGAGCATGTGGTTAATGGTGGTTTTGAACCCTTCAGAAAGAATGATACCAAAACCTATGGTTTGTATGTGCAGGATATGTACACCATTGGTGATCTGACGTTGACCGGTAATGTGCGTCACGACAAGATGGACCTGGAACAACAGCGTGTGGGTAACCCGAAAGAAAACCTGGATGATGACAAATGGAGTTATCGTGTAGGTGCCAGTTATCGTCTGACTGAAGATTTATCGACCTATGCGACGTTTTCACGGTCATGGCAACTGCCCAATGCCGGCACCTTTGTAAGTAATGGTGCGGCGGAGTTTTACTCGGCTGATCTAAAAGAAATTGGTTTCAAAGCTTATACATTAGGTGATGCTTTAATGTTCAATGCTGCCATATTCCAAATTGAACAAGAGCGGCCTGTAACGGATGCCACAACAGGCGATGTAACGGATAGAAATACCTCAAAACATAATGGTTTTGAATTAGAGCTTCGTGGTCAGTTGACAGAGCAATGGAGTACCACTGCCAGCTATACTTATTTAGATGCAGAAGATGAAGATACAGGTAAAAAACCGAATGATGTGTCCGATCAGTTGTTCTCATTAGGTTCAACCTATCAAATTGATAGTCACTGGCGAGTGGGTGGCAACATCAAGTATGTCGGAGAACGCTATGCTGGTGACAATGAAGCAGTTAAATTAGATAGCTATACCTTGGTGGATCTAATGGCGGCTTATCGGGTGGGTAAGCATAAAATTCAGTTCAATGCCTACAACATCTTTGATGAAAAATATTTCCTGGGTGCAACAGGTGGCTCCTCAGGTCGAAACCAAATTGGTTATGGCGCACCGGCAGAATATATGGTGAGTTATGGTTATGAGTTCTAAGCCGGAATAAGTTAAGTTCATATTCGAAAGCTGATTAGCCATGCGGAATTGGGTAAAAGCCCCATGCCGTATGGCTTTTTTATGGATCTTTTGCGGCTATATCATCATTAACAGTGACTCTGTTTCTGCCAGAATTTTTGGCACTGTATAACAATTGGTCGACAGTTTGTAGTAGCTTGGATTGTGTCTGCCCAGCTTCATATTCAGTCACCCCGATACTACAGGTCAATGAAATATTGAGGCCCTCATCCTGACAAAATGGATGTTGCTCAATATCATGTCTGATGCGATCAGCGAGTATTTTTGCCTCGGTAACATTTGTCTCAGGAAGCAGTAAAAGGAACTCCTCCCCACCGTAGCGGCCTAGTGTGTCACTGTGTCGAGATGCTTTCGAGACGATGTTAACAGCCTCAATTAATACGGTATCGCCACGTTGGTGACCAAATTGGTCATTCACATATTTGAAATGATCAAGATCAATCATCAACAAGCTTAGCGGATGTTTATAGCGAACTGACCGATCAATTTCATCCGTTAAATTGTTTATCAAACCACCTCGATTAAGTACACCGGTCAGTGCATCAGTACGAGCTAACTTTTCTAATTCTTTGGTACGTGCTTCCACCCGTTGTTCTAATAATTGATTTGCTGCAAGTAACTCTTTTTGTACCAACAGTAATTGTTCATTTTTTACTTTAAAGTCTTTATTACTGGGAATCGCAATCACTTTGGGTAATAAATAGACAATCATCACGGTGGTCATAATGGATACGATGCCGGTAGCGAGTTTACTGAGTCCGCTAAGGAAATAATAACCATGCCAGATATTAATCAGAGCCATTAGATGTGTCACGCCGCAGAGAAAAATAAAGGCAGCGAACATCACAAATATCCAGTTAAAGGCGAGATCGTCTCTTTTTCTGACCAGCTGAATGAGGGCGATAGGAATTAGGAAGTAGGCAATGACTGTCAGCGTATCGCCAACAACATGCAGGAAAAGTAAGTCTGCTTGCCATTTTAAACAATGGCCATGGGGCATAAAACTGCCATCAAATAATGCACTGATGATATCCACAGACACACCCTCCATGACTAAAACAGCGTTGACGAAAGCATCATCACACTGATGACTCTTCGCACCGGTTTATGGTCATTAATAGCACAGTGTCTTGACTGCGTATAGTTAGACACAAGTCCTAGCTGGTTCAGCTTACAAGTGACTAATATAGCTAGGGATGTTGTAATTCACGCTGACGCATCGGCATGCTATCAATTTCGCTGAAGAGCTTATGAAGTCTTAACTGTGTGTCAGTAGCTTTGACTCCACCATCTTTACCCATTAATAAAACTGAGCTGTTATGGTGTTGTAGTTTTTGACGAACTTCTCTGGTGAGATTATCCGTAACTGTACCTGTGTAGTTAGTACGTAGAGAACTTTGGTTGATCAGAAACCAGACAATATCACGGTCATTTATCTCTGCATCCCTCTGCGAGAGTTCATCCTGATAGGTATTAATATCATCACCGGCATCAATCAGGATAAGTCGGTTTTTCCATTTTAGCTCTGACAGTGAATGCAGGCTTTGTATTACCTCTGCCCAGGCAATAGGACTTAATAGCATAAGTAAAATCAGCAAAATACGAGACATAGCTGCCCCCTTTATTTATCAAAATGATAAAACCAAGGTATAAAAGCCGTTGTTAAGAAAATGTAAATACTGTCCGGTTTATGCTGAAGGGGATAGGCAGAGTTTTAATATCCAGTCACGCAGTTTGACTAATTCTGAGTCACTTAAACCTTTGTGCGCTTTTTGTAACAAGCGGGTGAGTTGCACCTGTTCAACTTTGGGTAAATGATTCATACGTGCGGTCAGGTTAGTCTCAGGTAGCTCTGCGACAGAACGATCGGCATGGGTGCGGCGTAGAATGATTTCCAGAAAATCGACGGCACGACCCAGCACCACAAAAATAAAGGTCAGTTCTTTCATTGGCCCGGCTTTTAATGTCTCACCCGCTAAGGGGATACCATTAATTTTGAGGTTTTCTGGTTTGGCTGTAGCGAATAATGATGCGGCGCCAGACACTAAGCCGCCAAAAAATGCGCCGGTCATCAGTGATGTGCCACCCATACCAACATCAATGACAGCACCAGCCGCCGCGCCAGCAGAGGCAGATAAAGCGACAATTTTTTGTCTGTCTAAACCATAAAGATACCAATGACTGCTATCAAATAAGTCAGGATAGTCGGCGCTTAACTGCTGCGTTTGCATCTGCATTTCAGGATGTGCGAATAAGGCTTGTAACTGTTTTTGCATGCTCGCTTCAATATGACGCAGCGTGCTTTGATAATCATGTTTTAATTTGTCTTGCAAACGCGATTTCACAAAGTCGGCAGGCACTTTGATTTCACTGACATGACTGAGTATTCGCTGAATATGCTCTGCCACCACGAATGCACCTTGTCGTTCGAGGGTCTCGAAATATTGCTTGAGTAGTTCAACCGTGGACTCGATATTGTGACGCCAGGGTTCGTATAACTCAGCAAAGGCCGACAAAATAGTGAATTGTTTCTGATGGTCTGCCGTCATGGGGTTAAACACCCGCACCACACTGAAATACTGGCTTAATGCATCCTGCCATTCCTGCACATAGGCTTCGCCACCAATCGGGTTGATCAATGCCATACGTGGTTGACCTGTCCATTGCAGAATGGTCATTTCGGCCTCAAATTCAGGGCTATAGGGAATAGAACCATCCACCACATAAATAATGCCGGCACCATTTAAAATTGGCTGTAATAACTCAACTTCATCATGAAATTTATGATTGCCTGAGGCGCGCTGCTCACGTACAAATGCCTGAATGGTATTTTTGCGTTCAGCTGCGTTCGGGGCGTGTTGCTGACACCAGGACATCACTTGTCTTGGACGTTGAAAGCCGGGTGTATCCACCAGTGTGTACTGTGTCTCACCATCAATATTCAGATCAAAGGTCTGTGCCGATGTGGTGGTGCCGGAAATTTCCGATATTTTGACGGCATCCTGACGGGTCAGGGTAGCGACAATACTGGATTTACCTTTATTCGGATGACCCACGACGGCGAAGACAGGATGTGTGACAGACTCAGACATGTGCATGACCTTCTTTTAATGTAACCGCATGCCGTTGAGCAAAAAACTGCCATGATTTTCGTTGTTGCTGGTAACGTGAATCATCAGCATTAATCGGGTATAACACCAGATTGATTGACTCATTATGCTGTTGAAGTAATTCAATACAATCTGCCAGTTCACCTGTGGGTGTCTGCATAGGATCAATGATAATCCATACCGGTTTATCAAACTGGCTGGCTGCTGAGTTTAGCCATTGTTCATCTTGTAACCAGTCATCCGAGCCTAAGTTTTTTTCCACATTAAAGTGAATGTCAGGTTGCTGCCAGCTTATCAGTACCGTTTCTGTCGAGGGTAAACTGACCGTGCCGTTTTCCACATGATGATCATCAGATTGAATAGGATTACGACTGACCTGATGCTGTTGCGCCACAATAAACTGTTCCACATCACTACTGTTTTGAATATTACTACGCAATTGCCGGATAAACTGTTGGCGCAATAATAATGCTAACAGCAGGCGGGGCAGAATACCGTAAACCACGATAGCCATCACCAATGTCATCCACCATACATCGTTGGCCGAAACAGTCAGATCACTGGCCTGAGCACTAAATCGAGTTTGCTGGATTAACTCGGCGGTGGGCGCTTCTAGCAGCCAATGCCAGGGCCAGCTTATCGCCGTCATTAATTGTGTCATAGTGGCACTATCAGTAATGAGGGTGGATGACCAGCCAAACAGATAGTCCTGAAATGTCGCCAGAATAAAAAAAGCCAGTAATGCAGAGGCTGAAAATAAAATAGCCGCTGATTGTAATTGCCACAATAACCAGGGTAGCAGTAAATTTTTGTAGGGAATGAATTGTTGCAGGTTCAGTTTATTTATCAACCAATGCAGCAATGGATGATGATGCAGATTATGTTTGGCGGGCGATACAAAAGAAAAGTAAAAGCTGCTTAATGTGAGTAATAGCGGTAAAAACGCAAATAAAGCGAGTGGCACCCAGATGTTAATAAATGAGGCTTGACTGACATTTAACACCCCAGCCATGGCAGTAAAACCAATCAGCACGGCGATGACAGCAAGGAGCCGTAAAATACCCGTGGCTGGTGTGGTCAGTGACATCTGCTGTTGCCATGCCTGTAAGTACTCTGTGGCGGAGTGAGAACGGTTGTCAGATGACGGTATTAACTTATTATTTTTTTGTGAAACAAATAAACGAAAATCCAGCCAACGAAATAATGCTCGTGTAGCTCCACCTTTGAAGAAAAATTGCTCAATAGCTTTAGTGACGTGTTTAGAGGCCATGCAAGCTAGTATACAAAATACGATGAATTCAAGCTGAAATGAGTCTGTTCAAGGCGATGTTGTTTAATACAGCACGAGTAACAAGACGCCAAACACAATGCGATACCAGCCGAAAGCAACAAAGGTAAAGTTCGCCAGAAAACGGATAAATAATTTAATGACCAGATAAGCGGTGATAAAAGCGACAACAAAACCAACGATCAGCGGTAAGAAGGATGTATTGGCAAAATCCTGATAATGCGATATCAAATCCAGCCCTGATGCAGCCGCCATGACTGGCAGGGCAAGTAAAAATGAGAATTCAGCACTGGCTTTGCGACTCAAGCCTACAAGCAGTGCACCGATAATGGTGGAACCTGCTCGACTGGTGCCGGGAATTAATGCAAACACCTGAGCAATGCCGATAATCAAAGACTGCGTGTAGCTAACCTCATTGATATCATCAACTTGTGGTGGTTTCTCGCCGATAAATTTTTCTGTCAGTAAAAAAATAATACCGCCGACGATAAACATCACAGCGACAATCTGAACAGAAAACAGGGCTTTTATCTGATCGTGAAATAACAAACCAACAAGCCCGACCGGGACAAAAGATAAAGCAACCTTTGTCCACAAACCGACATACTTAGGTGAAAAACGCTCTTTATAACTGGCAATCACCGCCAGAATTGCGGCTAACTGGATAATGACTTCAAAAGCTTTATTGCTGTCTGTTTGTGCCAGTCCGAGCCAGTCACTGACGACAATCAGATGTCCGGTGGAAGAAATGGGTAAGAACTCCGTCAGGCCTTCAACAAACCCCAAAATAATACTTTGAAGAATATCCATACAGTCATCACTCAGCAGACAAAATTCGTAGCATGATAGCTGAGCCGAATCGAAAAGGGGGGAAATCGTGTTATCAGCTTTCGGTCAGACTGCGTAAAGAATGATTCAGACTGATGGTGCAGGCCTGCAGTACCACCCTACCTATTAACTCGCCGAGCGTTGTGTGTTTGCCGCAATAAGCATGTTGAGGTTCAGCTTCGGGACAAAAAACGGCATGGCTATCAGTGCCTGTGCCGCTGGCGGGCAGGCCAGAAACCGGACTGATAATCTCGGCATCACGAATAGCTGTCACTTTACTCTCGGTGAGTAATATCAAGGCTTCGGCAAGTGCAGCATCGGATAATGCTTGATTAATATATAAGCAGATATTGATGGTGCCCGGCACAGCGTGATCATCGGCTTTATCACCTACTCGTCTAACATTACTCAGCCCGCTCGTTACCCAGCACTCAACCGTTAAAGTCTCTCTGTGTTCAATATGGTGACCTAATGACTGCATGGAGGCAGCGGTCATCATGCCGATAGTGACTGCTGGTAATGCCAGTGCTTCTGCTTTATCTAGTAAGGTTTGTTCTGGTGCCAGACAGGGTAGCGGAGAATGTTTGTCCACCCGCATATTGAGTAAAGCGCTGGCTTCTTGCAGTCCGCCGTTTAACACAGCCGAGCTTAAAACTCTGCATCGCTCTGCTGGCAACAGCACGAGATAGTCTGGATGATGAATCAGTCTGACAGAGGACACGTGATTATTTATTGGCGACCTTCGGTGATACAACTTCTTCAAGTTTAAGGCCGGTTAAATCATGAATAGTCCGCCATAAATAATAAAAGATACCGATCATCATCAACATGGAAGGAATCGCAATAACCGGGTAGCTATAAAGTGTAAGCAAGCCCAGTTGCTCATTAAACTCCTCACTGCCAGTTGGACTGGTGACCAACCATTTCACCAGTAAAAAATTCATAATGGCTGAAAATAAAAAGGTACCTGCTAATAAATAGGTCGCGTTGAGAAGACGCTTTTCAAATAACGCTGTGCTGTTTTGTTCTTCAAGGCGGTCTTTGATCTTATCGACATCCATGATTTCACGGTTATACAAAATGGCTCTGATCAGTGGGTAACGGGTGAAGGTTGAGCCGAGAACAGCAATACCTATAATGGCAGGGATAGCCGCTTCTTTGATGGCTAACCATTTAGTATCGAGCTCAAATAAACCAATGCCGCCGGTGAGTAATACACTGATTAAACCCAGCAGAGCGATAAAGTTGAATTTACGGTATTTGATAAGTTCGAATATTCCCCAGCCAAGAGGAAAAGCCAGTGCCGCCATTAATGCACCACTGGCTCCCAAGTCTTCCGGTCCGCTCAATTTCATCAAGATAACTGACGGTAAAACGATACTGACCATCAGGTCTACAAACGGGCGTGGCTTATGTGTTGGCGTGCTATTTATCATCGTATTTTTTGTCTGGCTTGTATAAATCAGTCAGTGATTATATAGGATGTAGATAATTGATGGGATTACCTTTTATTGTTTATGGTTTTTCTCGGAAGCGTACTTGCTATCGCTGTTTTTCATCTCCCTGTATAGCCACACCATACGATCCACAAACCAGGCTTTGAACACCATAATCCAGATATTACTGGCAATCAGCAACCCAACATTCAGGCTGTATAAGCTATAAATAAAAAACGGTATGCCTAAAGCTGACAATGTTTGCAGCAGCATACAAACCTGTTGATGATGAACTGGTATGGGGATATTTTTGCGATTTAAATACAGTCGTTCGCCAAAGGTGCCCATCGACGCCCAGTTATCGGTGGATGATGGGACGTTAAATAATCGTGGGTTAAGCCAAATCCAGACAAAAGCCAAAACAATAGGTACTAACGAATAAATCCCCATCCACTCACGTGAATAAAAGGCGAGAGAGAGCAAGGGCAAGGTAGTAAAACGTGAATACACACTCCATGGGTTAGCATGCCGTTGCCAACTTTTTTCGTCCATCGACATCAGTTTTTCAGCCCATTTGATGATATCCATATTCTGTGCCTTTTTAAGGTTTATAACGGTTTATCATAATCGGGGTATGAAGCCGAAAAATCATGTTGATATTACTTCTGCTTTTTTAACTGGCCGAGTTGCTCATCGGTGAGAATGGTTGGCGTTACGATGGGTGCGCCATCTTTGGTAAATAATTCGGAGTGTTTATATTTACCACTAATCAACGTTGACAGGACAATGCCAAAAAAACGCATGACATTACCGAATAAACCACTGGTTTTGGGTTTAGGCTCACCTGTTGTGGATTCCGTATTCACTTTGGCCACGTCACGACCAAAATCGGTTTCTAACCACGTCTTATCCAGACAAGAGTGCACCAAACCAATAAACGACACTTTTGGGTTGCTCAGAGTATTACCGATGGGAGTATTACAGCAGGAGGCGTACCAGCGTAATAATCCTTTAGGAGAAAGTCGTAATAGGGCCAGATGCTCTAACCCATGGGTAATATGCAAACGAGGCTGAGCTAACTGGACGATATCGGTGCCACCATGCGCGTCGAGAATGTTAGCCGACTTACCAAGATACTTTGCAAATGCCTGACAGTCTGTACAATAACAAATCACCCTGCTGGTGATACCTTTACCGTCAATATGTCCAAGCAGGCTGCCACATTCACATTGAATCTTGTGCATCATGGTCTATCTATTCCTTCTGTCCTTATTAGCCTTATAAATACCAACTAGTCCTGACTAAGCTTATCGTAATCAAACGCATAATAAATAGAGTTTTGGCTTCTATATGAACGGTTCTTATCTACGCCTTGTTATTTATCAGAATTGAGCAATTTTCAGATGCTCAAGAATATCCATGACTTCATCACGGGCATCTGGGTCCTTAACAGGATAACTGGCGTTAATGGTCAGCTGTTGTTTATTCTTCATATAAGCGGTTGCTTTAATCTGATGAAGATTATCTTTCTCGCTTTCTGACAGATAAATTTTTACATCGAGACTACCTGCCTCAATATGTTTCTGAGTTTCATGTGCTTTATCAAACTCAGCACGGCTCAGCAGCGATGGCTCTTTATTGAAACCGATGTAATGCAGCCCATAGTTATTTTCATAGCTGAATAGATAGGCAGCATTTTGCTGTGGGACATTCAGGTTTTGCAGTTTGAAATCAGTGAAACGAGTTTTGACCTTTACCGAAGGGATTTCATAGTCATCCGGAAAGATGCCGGTATAAGGGTCTTGCCAGAAACTATCCTTATTATCACTGGGCTGAAGCATATCGACGCTGGCATTCTCCCAGCTTGAGATATTGAGTTGCAGCTTTTTATTAATGTCTTTTAATTTTCCAAGACACATGGCTTTCTCTTCTATTTTGCAGGGAAATGCCACCTCAAATACCAGGTTCTGATTCTGATAAAACCCCATCAGATACGTTTGCATATTACTGTTTACCCAGTAGATAGCGGCTTTACTATCGCCCTTACGATCTATGACCTGCGTGGCTGTCAGATTGCCTGAATAACTTAACTTGATGTCCTGGCTACCTGAAAATGCCGGATTTCCCATTTCGGAGTAAGAAGGAGATAAAAACAGCTCTTCTGGGTCGTAAGCCAGTTGTGCGTAGGTGACAACTTCACCCCATTTGGGATCTTTGAATACCTGCCAGGCATCTTCGTGGATATCACCATCTTGCCCGGTAAAGTTTTTATTATCATCCGAGGCATTTTTTAATTTGCCGATAAAAGGAAATACTTGATGCACATTGGTGATGACAATGGTATCTGCTTTTTTGTCTTCGCCGGGATCCCATAAGCCTTCAAAAGGCGTCTTTTTTAGCCATGCGTCGAGATCGCCATGGGTTATTTGTTTGATGTCTTCAGGCAGTTCAACATCACGTGATTGACCACAACTTGCTAAAGCAATAAAAAATAAACTCAGTAGACCGACTAAAGTCCTTTTGTAAAAGGGCGTTAGTTTCATACTGTTACTCTCTCCAAGTCCTTCATATTGAATACAAATAAACTTGTATTGTTAATGTGGTGCTGATGTGAGTTTAAGGATGTTTCTCTAAAACATATCAGAGACGCATTGGCATAACGACGTATTGGCGTTCGAATTTTTCATCAGCCGGGGTCACAAGTGCGCTACTGGTTTCATCAGTGAAAAGCAGTTTCACTTTGTTATCCGGAATGGCATTCAGTAAGTCCAGCAGATAGGCATTATTAAAGGCAATTTCTAATGGCGCGCCTTTGTAGTCCACGCTGATTTCTTCTTCAGCGGATTCTTGTTCCTGGTTAGTAACCGTAGCTTTTAATTGATCGGTATCTAAGTTGATACGTACGCTACGGTGTTTATCATTCGACAAGATAGCCGCTCGTGATAAAGCTTGTTTTAATTCATCACGATCCGCCAGAACTTCCTTATCACCCCCGAGTGGCAAAACGCGTTCATAGTTAGGGAACTGGCCATCAATCAGCTTGGAGGTGAAGTGAATATCAGGTAATTCAACTTTGATTTGTTGATTACTGAAGGCCATTTTAACGATGTCATCACTGTCATTGAGCAGGCGACCGAGTTCAATAATCGCTTTACGCGGCACGATAACACTGTTTTTTTCGCTGACAGGGGTGGCTGTGGTCAGGCTGCCCAATGCGAGACGATGTCCATCGGTAGCAACAGCTCGTAAGGTTGTATCGTCACGTTCGAGCAATAAACCATTCAGGTAATAACGCACGTCCTGGCTTGCCATGGCAAAACTGGTTTCGTCGAGTAAAGATTTCAGTGCCGATTGTGGCAATGAAATTTCATCAATGTAATTAGCACCTTCGCTGTCCGGGAAGTCATCACTGGACAATGTCGCCAATGAAAAGCGACTTTTACCGGCTTTGACTACCGCTTTACCATCTGCCGCATTCACGCTGATGGTCGCATTACCTGGCAGCGCTCTGACGATATCCAGCAACTTACGTGCTGAAACGGTGGTTTTACCTTCTTCTTCAACGGCTACGGGTAAGGTAGCGATCATTTCCAGTTCCATATCGGTACTGGTCATAGATAGTTGGTCACCTTGAACACGTAATAAAACGTTAGACAGGATCGGTAGCGTAGCGCGGCGTTCAACAATACTGCACACCAGTTGCAGCGGTCGCACTAAAGTATCTTGGCTGACAGTAAATTGCATGATGATTCTCTCGGGTTAACTCGACAGTGTTCGTAAAAGGTTACGGTAGTCTTCAGCCACGCGGGGATCCGACTCTTTTAATTCAGCAACTTTCCGGCACGCATGCAGGACAGTTGTATGGTCACGGCCACCAAAAGATTCACCAATCTCTGGCAGGCTGTGACTGGTTAGCTCTTTGGCAAGCGCCATGGCGATTTGCCGTGGTCGCGCGATGGAGCGTGTACGTTTTTTCGCCAGTAATTCAGACACACGCACTTTGAAATATTCAGCCACTGTTTTCTGGATGCTTTCCAGTGTCACTAGCTTTTGGTGAAGTGCCAGCAGATCTTTCAATGCTTCCTGTGCCATATCAATTGACATGGGCTGATTGGTAAAGCGAGAAAAAGCCAGAACGCGCTGCAATGCGCCTTCCAGATCACGTACATTCGATTTTATACGCTTGGCGATAAAAAAAGCCACGTCTTCCGGTAGTGTAATCAGGTTTTGTTGCGCTTTTTTGATCAGAATCGCCACACGTGTTTCAAGCTCTGGTGGTTCGATAGCCACGGTTAAGCCCCAACCCAGGCGTGATTGCAAACGCTCATCCAAGTTGTCGACTTCTTTGGGGAAACGGTCACAGGTCAGAATGATTTGGCGCTGACCCTCCAACAAACTATTAAAGGTATAGAAAAACTCTTCTTGCGAGCGCTCTTTTTTGGCAAAGAACTGAATATCATCAATCAATAATGCGTCTGCACTACGATAGTGAGTTTTAAATTGATCAATAGCGTTGTTGCGTAATGCGGTAATCATGTCCTGAACAAAACGTTCAGATGACAAGTAAATCACACGAGCCTTAGGATTGTTTTGCTTGATTTTATTACCCACGGCCAACATCAAATGGGTTTTGCCGAGTCCGGTACCGCCATATAAAAAGAGTGGGTTATAACCGCTTGTTCCCGGTGCTTCCGCTACATGCAGCGATGCCGCTCGTGCAATCTGGTTAGATTTACCTTCGACATAACTATCAAAGGTGAAGAGTGGATTGATAGGACTACCAAGTGCGGGTTCTGACTTTATCGTTTCTGACTTTTCTTCTTTATTGGTTTTGGCTGGCGCGGAAGTGGTTGCCACACGTTTTGGCCGTTGAGGCACATGATCAATGGTACCTACTTCAATCGAAACATATTCGATAAGGCCTTGAGTTAATTGATGAACCAGCTGATTTATCTGTGCTTCTAGCTGCTCCTGAACCCATGCTTTTACATAAGGATTGGGCGCTAGTAAGCGTAAGCTCTCTTCGGTTTCGATCGCTTGCAGCGGCCTAAGCCAAGTATTCAGCTGCTGTGCCGACAAATCACCTTCGAGATGGGACAGACATTTTTCCCAAAGGGGTGATGACACATTAACTCCTTGATTTATACCGGTTTAAACAAAAATGAGGTGCGTTGGATAGCTAAGCTTTTTGATAGTATAGCTGGTAACGCAGGAGGTCTAAAGTTATCCTTAAGCCAGCTTTTTGGCAAGTATTATCCTTAAGCCAGCTTTTTGGCAAGTAAAATAACCACAGAAAAAATGAAAGTCACTCTGGTTTGACTTGTTATGCCTTAAAACTTTATAATCCCGTGTCTTTTGCCTCGGCGGTTTTTGCTGCTGTTAGCACCGCAGGCAGCAAAACAATCAATATTTCTGGAGTTGGTGAAATGAAAAGAACTTTTCAGCCTAGCAATCTGAAGCGCAAACGCACACACGGTTTCCGCGCACGTATGAAAACAGTTGGTGGTCGTCGCGTTATTAACGCACGTCGTGCAAAAGGTCGCGCAAGACTGTCAGTATAATCTTCTCTGACATCCTTCAGGGAGGGCATGACTTGGCAACATTCGGCCGAGCCATGAAAATGAATCGCCCGGGAGACTTTTCTCGGGTGTTCCGTCAAGGAAAACGCACTGGTGGTGGGGGCCTGACGGTTTTAACGGTTGAGAACTCAGTGGGACATCCCCGACTGGGACTAGCGATAGCTAAAAAACACGTGAAATTAGCCAATCAACGCAACCGCTTAAAGCGGATTATTCGCGAATCATTTCGACAGAATCAATCCGCCTTATCAAACATCGATATTGTTGTATTGTCACGCCCCGGTGTGACAGAACGAGATAGCACTCAAATATGGGCAGCATTGGAGCGACATTGGTTAACAGTGGTGGCGCAATGGCAAAAATCCTAATCAGCCTCGTCCGAGGTTATAGACTTTTACTGAGCCCTTTCATCGGCATGCATTGTCGTTTTCAGCCAACCTGCTCACAATACATGATAGAAGCAATCGAACGTCATGGTTCTGTAAAAGGAACTTGGCTTGGTTTGCGTCGAATATCCCGCTGTCACCCTTGGCATGAGGGTGGACTTGATCCTGTACCTGAACTAAAAACAAAGAATCGTAATGGATAATCTCAGAACCCTATTTATTTTTGGTCTGCTCATCGTGTCATTATTGTTATGGCAGGCATGGCAAAAAGATTACGTACATCCTCAACAAACCGAACAAAATACGACCTCGACCCAGATCGATGATGGCTCGTTGGCCGCAAACGATGCAGCGTTGCCAGATATGCCTTCGGTTTCTGCTGAAGCCTTACCTGATGTGCCTGAATCGGCGCAATCGTCTGCAGCGACGAAACAAAAAATCCATGTAACAACGGATGTGATGGATATTGAAATCAGCACACAAGGTGGTGATATTCAAAATCTGGCCTTATTGAAATATGCCGTTAGCTCTGAAGAGCCCAATACACCGGTGCAGTTTTTGAGTGATAAAAGTGATGCTTATTTCGTTTCACAATCTGGCTTGCGTTCGAATATGGATGTGCCAACACACTACGCTATCTATAAAGCTGATCAGCAAAACTATCAATTAAGAGATGGCCAGGACGAAATTAAAGTGCCGCTCTACTGGCAAGCTGATAACGGCCTGACAGTAGTGAAAACCTATACATTCAAACGTGATAGCTATGTGGTGAATGTTGACTACAAGATTATCAATAATACCGCTGATGCATTTTCTGCTTACCCGTATGCACAATTCAATCGTCAAAAACAATCCAGTGGTTCACGCTTCATTTATACCTATAGCGGACCTGTATTCTCAAACACAGGTAATGAATATGAAAAAGTGAAGTTTGATGATTTGGATGAAAAACCATTCGATCAGAAAGCGAAGGATGGCTGGGCAGCGATGATTGAGCATTATTTTGTAGCGGCGATAGTGCCTGAACAAAATGATGAAGAAAAAGGTTACTACGCACGTTCTCTTAATGGCACTAATTACACTGCCGGTGTCAGAATGCCAGCTATTTCTGTTGCGGCTGGAAGTGAAGGTCATGCGGATTATGAAATGTATCTGGGGCCGAAAAAAGCCGAACGTCTGGAGAAAGTAGCTAAGAACTTACAACTGACGGTTGATTACGGCATCTTTACTATTATTTCTGAACCCTTATTCTGGGTGATGGAATGGTTACACAAACTGACCGGCAACTGGGGTTGGTCTATTGTGCTACTGACGGTATTGATCAAGTTAGTTTTCTTCAAACTATCTGCCGCGAGCTACCGCTCAATGGCGGCTATGCGTAAGTTAACGCCAAAGCTGGCGAGTCTGAAAGAACGTTATGGCGATGACAAGCAGAAGTTCAATCAGGCGATGATGGATCTTTATCGCACTGAGAAAATTAACCCATTAGGCGGTTGTTTACCTATTCTGGTGCAAATGCCAGTATTCCTGTCTTTCTACTGGGTTCTGGTAGAAAGTATTGAACTGCGTCAGGCTGATTTTATTCTTTGGATTAATGACTTAACAGCCATGGACCCCTACTTCATCTTGCCAGTGTTGTTTGGTATTTCAATGTGGTTCCAACAAACATTGAACCCTGCACCACAAGATCCTGCACAAGCAATGATGATGAAGTTCTTCCCGCTGGTGTTTACCGTCTTCTTCGCCTTCTTCCCATCGGGTCTGGTGTTGTACTGGGTAGTGAATAACGTGTTGTCGATTGCACAGCAGTGGTATATCACTCGTAAGATGGATGCACTCTAAGCTGCGCTGATGGATACGATCGTTGCAGTAGCCACCGCGCCTGGACGCGGTGGTGTCGGTGTCGTCAGAATTTCAGGTAAAAAAAGCGCTGAGATCGTGACAGCGATTTGCGGAAAGTTACCGACACCGCGTTACGCCAAATTTACTCACTTTCGTGATGCCGATAATGGTGTTATAGATGAAGGCATTGCCCTTTACTTTCCTGGTCCGGCTTCATTTACTGGCGAGGATGTTGTTGAACTTCAGGGACATGGCAGCCCGCTTGTTATGGACAGACTTTGTCAGCGTGCTGTTGAGTTGGGTGCCAGAATGGCCAGACCCGGTGAGTTCTCTGAGCGTGCCTTCCTCAATAACAAAATGGACTTAGCCCAGGCTGAGGCTGTTGCCGATTTAATTGAAAGCTCAACAGAGCAAGCAGCAAGAAGTGCGATGCGATCACTGCAAGGTGATTTCTCTAATCGCATTAATGATTTTCTGCAAGAACTGACGCATCTGAGAATGTATGTTGAAGCCTCTATTGATTTCAGCGATGAAGAAATTGATTTTCTCGCTGAAGCGCAAGTGGATATGCAATTGCAGGATTTATTAAAGACTCTTGATGGTATTACCGGTTCTGCCAAACAAGGCCGCTTATTACGCGAAGGTATCAGCGTCGTGCTGGCTGGTCAGCCTAATGCGGGTAAATCCAGTTTACATAATCAATTAGCCGGGCATGATGCTGCCATTGTCACAGATGTCGCTGGCACTACCCGCGATGTGCTGCGCGAGCAAATTCATCTTGGTGGTTTGCCATTACGTATTTCTGATACTGCGGGTTTGCATGAAGCAACAAATGATATTGTTGAGTTGGAAGGCATTCGCCGTACCCAAAATGAACTGGCTCAGGCCGATCATATTTTGTTACTGATCGATGATAGCCAGGGGCTCACTGAACAGGATAGAAAAATCCTGGCTGAGTTACCGGCGAATAAACCACTCACCATTATCCGTAATAAAATCGATAAAAGTGGCCACCTGACTGAATTGACAGAAGAAGAGGGGTATCCCACGTTGTATCTCTCGGCGAAGTCGGGGAATGGACTCGAGTTATTACAACAGCATCTTTATCAAGCAGTCGGATTTCATCCAGAAGAAGAAGGTGTCTTCATTGCCCGTCGTCGACATCTGGATGCTTTAGCACGTGCCAGACAGTCTATCGTCAATGGTTATGACTGTCTCTCAGGCATGGGGGCTGGTGAGTTGTTAGCTGAAGAGCTGCGTCTTGCACAGCAGGCCCTAGGTGAAATTACCGGCACATTTACTACAGAAGACTTATTGGATCATATCTTCTCCAGTTTTTGTATCGGGAAGTGAAACGGCCAAAAAGATCGAAAAGCAGCCAACAAAATACAAATAAGCCGTTGTTTTATAATGAAATTTACTCTATTTCTTTGCAGGCGGTTTGATCCGTTTTGCCCCCTCTTGCTCCGAGTATAAGTTTTCGGAGCACTCGGAGCACAAAAGGAGCAAAACAGGAAAATCACTATCCAGAAACGCGAACCAGACAAGAACGGCCACCGTGCCTTGCGACTGGTCTACTAAAACGGTTCCAAGACGGGGCAGAACGGTTCTCGGGCGCAGAAGCGCTCATATGAGCCCCTGAACCTGGAAGAGGTCCGGGCTCTGACCAAAGCCGAATGCCGGTATGACGTGCTGAGGCGGCTTTCCTGTTTTCCTGCACTACTGGCCTTCGCTGGTCAGACATCCACAAGCTGGTCTGGGGTGAGATAGAAGAATTCGCTGATGGCCACTACCGCATCATTTTCCGGCAGAAGAAGCTGGTAAATGCCGGAAACTCGTTGCAATACCTTGACCTTCCCAGTTCAGCGGTGAAACTGCTTAACCTGGAGAATCCTGTGTAAATCCCCATTTATAACACAGTCATCTCGTAGAGTATTTATGCCGCATTGCGGTACTCAAATGGCGTCATGTCATTGAGTGAATCGTGCGGTCGCTGGATGTTGACTCTTGACTTTCTGCATGTTAGGCGCAATATATTGCAAGGTCTTGAAAAAATCATCGATTGAGGCTGTACGAAGGCGGAAGTTGTGGGGGTGATATGGCAGCGCGCCAGTAAGCGATCTTCACACTCGACGAGTTGGCTGCCTACTTGAAAGTCGACAAGCGGACGCTTTACCGGCTCGCCTCGCACGGGGAGATTCCGACCTTTAAGGTCGGCGGGACGTGACGGTTTCGTCAAACTGAAATCGAACGATGGATCAATGATCAGATCCAAGCAGGCAGAAAGAAGGAGGTGATACCTACAGATGAGCAGTCGAAGTCAGCGAAACATCCCGTATTGCCTGGGCGCGCTGTCCATAGCCGCAGGCAAACGAAGTGAGTGAGATTCTTTAATTTTTCTTCTGGAGGTGTGACATGGATATTGATTTCAAGAAATTGGCTCCCTGGAACTGGTTCAAAAAGGAGCAGGAAGAACAACAGACCACCGCCTCACTGTCGGTGCAGCGCAATGACCTGCCGGCGGCAGGCGAGCCGGTCAGCCCCATCCTGCAATTGCATCGCGAAATCGATCGCCTGTTCGATGATGCGTTCCGGGGCTTCGGTTTCCCGGCGCTGGCCATGCCACGTTGGCCGTCGGACTGGCCGGGCATGCTGAAGCCAGCGCTGGACATCCAAGAAACAGACAAGCAGTACACGATCGCCCTGGAAGTACCCGGCGTCGAGGAAAATGATATTCAGATCACGCTCGATAACGATGTGTTGCTGGTGCGCGGTGAAAAGCGTCAGGAGCAGGAAACCAAAGACGGTGGTTTCCACCGGGTGGAGCGCTCCTACGGCAGTTTCCAGCGTATCCTGAACCTGCCTGACAACGCCAACCAGGAATCGATCAAGGCCGCATTCAAGAACGGCGTGCTCACGATCACGATGGACAAGCGCGAGGCCAGTGCGTCCAAGCAGGGCCGCTCGATCCCGATCAACGGCTGACGCCGATCAGCTCGTCCTCCGAAAAAACCAGGTGAAGGTCGAGGCACCGTGATCGGCGGTGCCTCATCAAATCAATTTTTACAGGAGCATCAGCATGGCCAGAAAACAATGCCAACTCTGTGGTCAGCCCGCCACGGCACGGGTGGAAGCCAATCTCAATGGTCGCCACAGCACCATGCTGTTGTGTGACGATCACTATCGTCAACTGGTGCGCCAGCAAAAGCGTACTGTCTCACCGCTGGAAGCCTTGTTCGGCTCACGTAGCGGCCTGTTCGAAGACTTTCTCGGCAGCGACTTCTTCCACACCGGTCACGCCGCCTCGTCCATGCCGGCCGATACCGACGAGGTCGTCGATGCCTCGCTCGGCGAACCCGCCCCGGCTGTTACGGGTACAACGCGCCGGCGCGGCAGTGGGCTCGCCAGCCGCATCAGCGAACAGTCCGAGGCTTTGTTGCAGGAGGCCGCCAAACATGCCGCCGAATTTGGTCGCGCCGAAGTCGATACCGAACACCTGCTGTTGGCGCTCGCCGACAGCGAGGTGGTCAAGACCACCCTGGGGCAGTTCAAGATCCAGGTCGATGACCTCAAGCGGCAAATCGAATCCGAAGCCAAGCGTGGCGAGAAGCCGTTCGAGGGCGAAGTCGGCGTGTCGCCCCGGGTCAAGGACGCACTCAGCCGCGCTTTCGTGGCATCCAACGAACTCAGCCACTCCTATGTCGGCCCGGAGCATTTCCTGATCGGGCTGGCCGAGGAAGGCGAAGGCTTGGCAGCCAACCTGCTGCGCCGTTACGGCCTCACGCCGCAAGCGCTGCGCCAGCAGGTGAGCAAGGTAGTCGGCAAAGGTGCCGAGGATGGCCGCGCCGAGACGCCGACCAACACGCCCGAGCTGGATAAATACTCGCGCGATCTCACCCAAATGGCGCGCGAGGGCAAACTCGATCCAGTCATCGGCCGTGCGCAGGAGATCGAGACCACCATCGAGGTGCTGGCCCGGCGCAAGAAAAACAACCCGGTGTTGATCGGTGAGCCCGGCGTCGGCAAGACCGCCATCGCCGAAGGACTGGCACAGCGGATGGTCGCCGGCGAAGTGCCCGAG